>NZ_JBNYXS010000014.1:0-149678 GCF_051380775.1 Janthinobacterium pasteuri
CCCGTTCGCCACTCGCCACCAGAGCAAGCTCCGTGCTGCCGTTCGACTTGCATGTGTAAGGCATGCCGCCAGCGTTCAATCTGAGCCAGGATCAAACTCTTCAGTTTAATCTCTGTTTAATGTCATTTCTGACAGGTCGGATAGTATTACTACCATCCAAATCTTTTACATTGCAAAAGATTCGCTCACTCAAAAAACTGACAGGCTACTTCCGAAGAAGTATCCTATTTCATTATTTCTTGTGAACATTTGATATTTTAAGTTTTACAGCGATCCGAAGATCGCTGCTGCACTTACATCAAATGCCCACACTTATCGACTGTTAATTGTTAAAGAACGGTATTCGGTACTGCTTTCGCGCTATTGACAAAGCGTTGTGTTTGTCAGCTGCGAAGAAGGAAGAGTATGAAGCGTTTTCAGCATTTCGTCAACCTTCTTTTTTACCCGCTTCACTCAGCATTTGCATGCATCGTTCAGCGAGGGGGCGAATTATAGCGCTGCCCCGCGAACCCTGCAAGGGCTAATTTGATGCCGCAGGCTCCCCTCACCGCCCAGTAAGCCTTGCCTTCACTTCAAGCACCTTTTTGTGCAGCCTGTCGCAATCGACTGGCGTAGTTCGTGGTCTTTAGGCACAGTGGCAACATCAGACTCTGACGCTACTCAACAAGAGGTTAAACTTGCCCGCTGCGTCGATTAACTCTTGTACTTGAAAGTGCCCCCAATGCTTCCGATTTCCAGCCTGCCCCAATTGTTGAAAACCATCCTCGCTTGGTTACAACAGGCATTCGATGCAACGACGACCTGGGTTACTCAACTGTCCTGGTGGAAATTTTTCCTGTTCGCGGCGCTGGCCCTGATCGCGGGCTCCATTTTGCAAGATGAGCTGTTCTCGTCCAGCCCGGACGAAGAAGTTGTCATCAAGTCGCATAAACGCAGCAGCAAGGGCACGGGTGAGACCAATATCCTGATCGATGATACCGGCATCCATTTCAATCCTCGCAACAGCAAGAACCGGCGTAGCAGCACGGCCGATGCCGCCAGTGATCCAACCGATGCCGCCGAGGCGGACGAGCAGGCAAAAACGGTGCCGCCAACACCGCCCGAACCGCCGGCCGCCCCCGCCAAACCCAGCTATCCGGTGACCACCAATGCGTCAGGCGAAGAAGTCCATATCGAATTGCCGCCACAGATCGGCGAAGAGTTGTCGAATGCCATAGAAGAAGCGGTCGATGATGCGGCAGAACAAAAAGTGTCACGCTATCACCAGCAAGCCTCGACCTGGTTCAAGAGCTTTGTATCCTTGCTGGTGCTGGCCCTGTTCGCCATGAAAGCCTTGGTTGGCGGCAAGAAACGTGCGGAAGCGCAAACCGTCACGGCGAACCAGGCAGCCGAACGGGAATCCATGCAGCGCCAGCTCAGCGAAGCGAAGATGCAGATGATGCAAGCGCAAGTCGAGCCGCACTTCCTGTTCAACACGCTGGCCTCCGTCGAGCATTTGATCCAGGTTGATCCACCGCGCGCGGCCAAGATGCAGCGCAGCCTGATCCAATATCTACGCGCCGTGCTGCCGCAAATGCGCGACAACGCCCTGATTACCAACCTGGGCCGTGAAGCGGACATGGTGCAAGCGTACCTGAACCTGCTGAAAATGCGCATGGAAGAACGCCTGACCGTCGATTTCCAGATTCCCGATGGCCTGCGCAGTGCCGCCTTCCCGCCCATGATGTTGCAATCAATGGTGGAAAATGCCATCAAGCATGGCCTGGAAGTCAAGCCGGAAGGCGGCACCCTGCGCATCGTGGCCGAAGTGGCGCACAGCAAGCTGCGCGTTATCGTCACCGATGACGGCCTGGGCTTTGGCGTGGTGCCCAGCGATGGCACGGGACTGGGTTTGCCCACCATCCGCGAACGCCTGAAGCTGCTGCATGGCGACCAGGGCAGCCTGACCATCACGCCCAACCAGCCCAGCGGCGTATGCGCCGTGATCGAAGTGCCATATCAGCTGTCTAAATAAGACTGTTGATAAAAACGCTAAATCATTGAATAATCAATCTTCGCCTGTTCACACTTGAGACCTATGCCTACCGCTATTATTGCCGACGACGAAAGACTGATGCGCGACCAGCTGCGCCTGCGCCTGGGCCAGGCCTGGCCCGAACTGGAAATCATCGGCGAAGCCAAGAATGGCGACGAAGCGATCGAACTGGTGGAGCAACTCAAACCCGACTTTGCTTTCCTCGATATCCGCATGCCGGGCAAGACAGGCATGGAGGCGGCGCAAGTGATAGGCAGCAAGACCCATATCGTCTTTGTCACGGCCTATGATACCCACGCCGTGGAAGCCTTCGAGCGGGGCGCCGTCGATTATGTACTCAAGCCGCCCGAGCATGAGCGCTTGCTGGTGACGGTGGAGCGCCTGAAAACCCACTTGAACAAGCCGGCCCTGGACGTCAACAGCAGCGTCACGGCCATGCTGTCGCAGCTGGCGGAAAAAATAACGGCCAAGCCCACTTACCTGCAATGGATACAGGCCAGCATCGGCCAGGACTTGCGCATGATCCCTGTAGAAGAGATTTTATTTTTCCGTTCTGACGAGAAATACACCTGCGTGCAGACAGCCAAGTATGAGGCGCTGATCCGCAAGCCCGTGCGCGATCTGGCCGAAGAGCTCGATCCATCACTATTCTGGCAAATCCACCGCGCCACTCTGGTCAACGTGAATGCCATCGAAGGCGTGACGCGCGATATCCGGGGTCGCCACCTGGTGCTCATCAAAGGAAAATCCGACAAGCTCGAAGTGAGCCGCAGCTTCTTGCACCTGTTTAAGCAAATGTAAGTCTCCCGCCGCCGCCCGGCCCTGGCCGGCGCGGCGTATAGCTCTCTTCTTTCCCCATCCTGCGCCATATCAAGCCGCGCCTCCCCAGCAGGCATAGGCTATATAAAGTCCCGTCCGCCATTCCTGCCCTGCATTCGTTCACGTTCGCAAGGAGAATCCCATGCCCGACCGAGGCAGTTCCACACTGCTGCGCATCCTGCCGTTGTGCATGGCGGCGGCGCTATTGTTGTGCTTGTTTCCTCCGCTGAAAGCCCGCCGGCAACGGCAGGCGCGTGGCCAGGCCATCATCGACAGCGCCAGCGACGCCATCATCAGCATCGACAGCGGGCAAATCATCCTGCATGCGAACGCGGCAGCAGCCAGATTGTTCGACGACACGCCAGCCGGCATGCGCGGCAGGCACCTGGGCCACTACATCCTGCGCGACTTGCGTACCTTGTGCAGCATGAGCAAGCACGATGGCGATCCGCCGTTTAGCGACATCAATCAAGGGCTACGCCTGACAGGCCGGCGCGCCACCGACTACACCTTGACGGGTCGGCGCAGCGATGGCGCCATGTTCCCCCTCGAAGGCTCGCTCTCAGCCATGCAAGAGGACGGCCAGAGCGTATTTACCGTCATCGTGCGCGACATCAGTGCGCGACAACAAATGCATGAACAACTGGCCCGCTCCTTTTCGCAGCTGCGTGAATTGTCGAGTGCGCTGCAATCCATCCGCGAAGAAGAGCGCAAGCATATCGCGCGCGAACTGCATGACGACCTGGGGCAGTTGCTGGCCACCCTGCGCGTCGACCTGACCCTGGTGCGCCAGCAAACGGACACGACCCCGCCCCTGCAGACCCTGCTGCACAGCATGGACGCCTTGCTGGTGACGGCCATCACCTCGCTGCGGCGCATCGCCAGCAACCTGCGCCCGCGCGCGCTCGATGAAGGCGGATTGTATTTTGCACTACAGAAGCTGCGCCACGATTTCCTGCAGCGCCGCGCCGTACATTTTGACTTGCTGGCCGACGAGGCCGACCTGGTGCTCGACGACGCGCGCAGCACGGCCATCTACCGCATCGTGCAAGAAGCGCTGACGAATATCGCGCGCCATGCCGAGGCGAACCACATCACCATCGCCCTGCACCGCATCGATTCCTCGCTGGCGATCACCGTCCAGGATGACGGCCGCGGTATTGCCGAACTCGACCTGGAAAAAGCCACGGCTCTGGGACTGCTGGGCATGCGCGAACGGGTGTGGGGCTTGAACGGCAGCATCCATATCGGCGCCGATAGCAATCAGGGCGGCACACGCATTGACATCTCGCTGCCCATGCAGGCAGAGGGGGCTACGGCGACGATGCAATAAAAAAGGCGCCCGCAGGCGCCCTTGTCATCCATCACATCAACTGATGCTTAGAATTTGTGTGCGATACCAACTTGGTACGAAGTCAGCGACTTGACGCGCTCGCGGCCAGCGTAAGCGTATACGTCGGTGCGCTTCGACAGGTGGTAGTCGTAGCCGATGCCGAATTCCTTGATGGTGTCCTGATCGTTGACTTTGTTGTTGCTTTGCTCTTGCTTACCATACGACACTTTGGCATCGCCGCCGCCAACCGTATAGTTCAGACCAATCAGGTAGGACTTGTATTCGCCGGTGGTAGCCACCTTGGTGTCGCCTTTCGAGTAAGCTGCCGTGATCTTGGCTGGGCCGAATTTATAGCCGCCACCGATGGACCACAGGTCAGCCTTGGCTGCCGTTGGCGTTGCTTGCACGGCTTTTTCGTAACCGGCGTGCAGGCTGATCGGGCCATTATCGTAGGTTGCCAGGCCGATCACGCCAGCGTCAGCGCTGTTGACTTCGCTCAACACGTATTGCAGGCTGCCCACGAAACCTTCAAAGCTTGGGCTGTTGTAGGTCACGGCATTGTTGACGCGCGACGTGCCGACGCCCGAACGCAGCAGGGCTTCATTGTTCTTGCCGACCACGCCATAGGTGTTGAAAGGGTCGACGCGGGCGATGGTGCCATCGACCAGATTCTTGGTGCGGCCCAGGATGGCGGTACCGAAAGCGCCTTTCAAGCCCACATAAGCTTGACGGTCGAACAACACGCCTTTTTGCGCGCCGGTGTCGGCCAGGAATTCACTTTCCAGATTGAAAATTGCGGACAGGCCACCACCCAGATCTTCCGTACCCTTGAAACCGAGGCGCGACGCATTGTTTTCGCGTTCAACGGTCGGCTGGCCAGTGGTCTTGGCGATGCCGAGGTCAACCAGACCATACACGGTGACATTCGATTGTGCTTGCGCCGTAGCTGCTGCGAAGGTGCCGATGATCAATGCTGCCAGAGTAATTTTTTTCACTTGAGATTCTCTACATTAGGTTGGACAAGTTGAGCTGCTGCTGAGCTGCTTAGCTGCTGAACCGAATCATGCCCACGAAATACTTCAACAATATGACATCGACAAGATGTTGCTTTTTAGCACAATAGCGTGTCACATAAAAACAACAGACGAAAAAAAACCGCCCAAAGGCGGTGGATGTTGCCGTTCTGGCTTTACTTCAGGCGGCAGCTCAGCAGCCAGTAATATTCCAGGCGCTTCATGCGGATCTCGCGGGCCGAGTGGGCAAACTTCTTGCGCAGATGGCTATCCGACGGGAAATTCTTCAGCACTTCATAGCGCTCGCCCCCATCCGTCGTACGGAACTGGTGGGTATTGCCTTCCAGGTCGGTGCGCGCAATCACGGTGCTGCTGCCATCGACATAGGAATTGTCGATCAGCACCAGCAGGATGTCCTTGCCCAGCTTGCTGCGCAATTGCTTCAGGTATTTATCCTGGTCTTCGCGCTTGACGTGCGACCACCAGAAGCCGGCGAACACGGCCGTGAACTTGCCCAGCATGTCATCGGGCAAATTGAACGCATCAAGCTTGGCGAAGGTAACGTTGTCGGGCAAGCCGCGTGCCTGTGCCAGCGACAACATTTCATCGTTGATATCGGTGGCCAGCACGGACTCGGCCGACTCGGCGACCACATCTGTCCAGTAGCCGGTGCCACAGGCCAGTTCCAGCACGGTGTGGCCTTCCAGCACGTCGGCGACCTTGTCGCGTAACACTTCCAGGTCTTCCTGGCGTTCGGGCTTGTCATAAACGCGCTCGTACTGCTGCGCGATGGTAGCGTAATATTTGGCAAGCTGATCGGTAATCATTGTTTCTTCTCTTCTTAAATAATCTTGGCCAGGCACATCGCCAGGCCGACTTCATGCATTGTTATAGTTCGTAGTGCTCTTTATCACCGCTCATCGCCTGCTCGATGAGCTTGCGGTTCAAGGTCGGCGTCAGCAACTCGATAAAGGTATAAATATAGCTGCGCAAATACGCGCCCTGCTTGACGGCCACACGCGACACATTCATGCCGAACAGATGGCCGACAGGGATGGCGCGCAAGCCTTTGTCGCGCTCGGCATCGAAGGCCATACCCGCTATGATACCAATTCCCATACCCAACTCGACATAAGTCTTGATGACGTCGGCATCGATGGCTTCCAGCAAGATGTCCGGTTTCAGGCCGCGCAGCACGAAAGCGTGGTCGATCTTGTTGCGTCCGGCAAATGCGCTGTCATAGGTGATCAGGGGGAAAGCGGCGATTTCTTCCAGGGTCACGGACTTCGATTTGAGCAGCGGATGGTCGACCGGCACCACCACCACGTGCTCCCATTGATAGCAGGGCAAGGTAATCAAGCCGTCGATGGCGGCGATCGATTCCGTCGCGATGGCGAGATCGGCCTGGTCGCGCTGCACCATCTCGGCGATCTGGCGTGGGTTGCCTTGCAGCAAAGACAAGCGTACCTTGGGGAACTTCAACATGAACGCTTGCACGACCTTGGGCAAGGTGTAGCGCGCCTGCGTATGCGTGGTGGCAATGGTAAAACTGCCGCTGTCCTGCGCCGCGAACTCCTTGCCGATGCGCTTCATGCTGTCGATTTCCTGCATGATCAGCTCGACCGATTCCAGCACCAGGCGGCCAGGCTCCGTCAAGCCACGGATGCGCTTGCCGTGGCGTGTAAAAATATCCACGCCCAGCTCTTCCTCCAGCTCGATGATGGCTTTCGATACGCCCGGTTGCGACGTAAACAAGGCCTTGGCGGCGTCCGTCAGGTTATAGTTCTGCCGGACCGCTTCGCGCACGAAGCGCAGTTGATGGAGATTCATTGCTGGTTTGCCCTAGATTGCTGTAATTTGCCGAGTTTCCGCCCCACCCAAGATTTTGCGTTCATGCATATACGCATATCGCATATAAGCAAATGCGTACTAAGTAGTTTGGAATAAACACTAAGTTTATTACTATTGTGGGTACTTTGGGGGTGCAAGCATGACTTTGTCTTATATAGTCTCAGGATTTGCCGTAGGATTACTCGTAGGAATGACCGGCGTGGGCGGCGGCTCGCTGATGACGCCGCTGTTGACCCTGCTGTTTGGCGTACCGCCCTCCGTGGCGGTGGGCACCGATCTGGCGTTCGCCTCGATCACTAAGAGCGCCGGCACTCTGACGCACCGCCTGCGTGGCACCATCCGCTGGGATATCGTCAAGCGCCTGTGCATCGGCGCCCTGCCTGCCGCCGTCGTGTCGACCCTGGCGCTCAAATCGTTCGGCACCCTGTCGCCGGAAATCGGCAAAATCATCCGTTACTCGATCGCCGCCTCCGTGCTGCTGACAGTCGTGGCGCTGATCTTCAAGGGCCGCATGCTGGCCTGGATCAACGCGCACCCTGAAAAACAATTGCAAGGTAACAAGCTTGCTGCCGCGACTATTATTTCCGGCGCCGTGCTGGGCGTGCTGGTGACGGTCTCGTCGATCGGCGCCGGCGCCATCGGCGCAACCCTGCTGGTGATGCTGTATCCACGCATGAGCTCGGCCGAAGTGGCAGGCACCGATATCGCCTACGCCGTCCCCCTGACGGCCATCGCCGCCCTGGGCCACTGGTGGCTCGGCTCCATCCACTGGGAATTGCTGGCCTCGCTGCTGGTCGGCTCCCTGCCCGGCATCACGCTCGGCTCCTGGGTGGCCCGCTCCGTGCCGGAAAAGTTTTTAAGAGTGCTGCTGGCGATGACCTTGACCGGCGTGGCAGTGAAGCTAATCTATTAAAGACAAGAGCATTATCAAGAACATCATCCCAGGCAGTCTTCCAGTACCCCGGCTTTTTTAGGAATTGATATGTACCATTACGATCAGTACGACCACCTCATCATCAAAGAACGCATCGCCCAGTACCGAGACCAGGTTGCGCGCCGTATCGCCAATGAACTGACGGAAGAGGAATTCATTCCGCTGCGCCTGCAAAACGGCCTGTACATGCAACGCCACGCCTACATGCTGCGCATCGCCGTGCCGTACGGCTTGCTGTCGTCGAAGCAGATGCGCATGTTCGCGCACATCGCGCGCAAGTATGACCGCGGCTATGGCCACTTCACCACGCGCCAGAATATCCAGTTCAACTGGATCGAGCTGGAACAGACTCCCGATATCCTGACGGACCTGGCGTCCGTGGAAATGCACGCGATCCAGACTTCCGGCAACTGTATCCGTAATACAACATCGGACCCGTACGCCGGCGTTGCCGCCGATGAAATCATCGATCCGCGCCCGTACGCGGAAGTGTTGCGCCAGTGGAGCACCTTCCACCCGGAATTCATCGCCCTGCCGCGTAAATTCAAGGTCGCCATCAATGGCGCAGAGGAAGACCGCGCCGCCATTGCCGTGCACGATATCGGCTTGACGGCCGTGCGCAACGAGGCTGGCGAAGTGGGCTTCAAGGTGATGGCCGGCGGCGGCATGGGCCGCACGCCGATTTTGGGCAGCGTCGTGCGCGACTTCCTGCCATGGCAGCACCTGCTGACGTACATCCAGGCCATCATGCGCGTGTATAACCTGCACGGTCGCCGCGACAACAAATACAAGGCGCGCATCAAGATTTTGTTGAAAGCCATCGGCGTGGAAGAATTCACGCGCCAGGTGGAAGCCGAGTGGGTTGACCTGAAAGACGGTCCGGAAACATTGAGCGCCGAGGAAATGCAGCGCGTGGCGAACTTTTTCAATCCACCCGCCTACCTCCCCCTGCCAGAACTCGACTACAAGGCCGAACATGCGGACAACAAGGCGTATGTGAACTGGCTGGCGCGCAACGTCAAGCCGCACCAGCGCCCCGGCTACGTGGCCGTGGTGCTGTCGCTGAAGAAGACTGGCGTGCCGCCCGGCGACGCGACGGCCGAGCAGATCGACTTCGTGGCGGATCTCTCCGACCGCTACAGCTTTGGCGAACTGCGTGTCACGCATGAGCAAAACCTGGTGCTGGCCGACGTCGAACAATCGAAACTGTTCAAACTGTGGCAGGAAGCCAAGGCACACGGCCTGGCCACGCCAAACATCGGCTTGCTGACCGACATGATCTGCTGCCCGGGTGGCGACTTCTGCTCGCTGGCGAACGCCAAGTCGCTGCCAATCGCGGCCGCCATCGCGGAGCGCTTCGACAGCATCGACTTCCAGCACGACATCGGCGAGATTGAACTGAATATTTCCGGCTGCATCAATGCCTGCGGCCACCATCACGTCGGCAGCATCGGCATCCTTGGCGTCGACAAGGATGGCAGCGAATGGTATCAAGTGTCGATCGGCGGCGCGCAGGGCAACAACGCCGCCATCGGCAAGATCATCGGACCATCGTTCTCTTCCCTGCAGATGCCTGAAGTCATCGGCCGCCTGCTGCACGTCTACGTGCGCGACCGCCATGAAGGCGAACGCTTCGTCGATACGGCCCAGCGCCTGGGCCTGGCGCCGTTCAAGGAACACGTATATGCAACGCCGATCACGGTCGGCAACCTGGTGGGAGAAGACGAATATGTTTGAAGTACGCGAAGAAATCATCAAGAACGCCGCCGTGGTGCCGAACACCTGGGGCTTGCTGCGCCTCGATGAAAACGACACGCCGGAAACGGTCGTCGTGCCTGCCGGCAAGGTCATCGTGCCCCTGACCGTGTGGCAAGCCCAGCGCGACACCCTGGCCGCCCGCCTGCCCGACATCGGCGTCTGGCTGGCCAGCGACGAGCGCCCGGAAGAACTGGCCGCCGACGTGGCACAACTGCCCCTCATCGGCGTGGATTTCCCGAAATTCACGGATGGCCGCGGCTATTCCATCGCCTTCAACCTGCGCGCCCGCCTGGGTTTCCAGGGTGAACTGCGTGCCATCGGCGACGTGCTGCGCGACCAGCTGTTTTCCATGCACCGTGTCGGCTTCGATGCCTATGCGACGCGTCCGGACCGCAGCATCCATGACGCCCTGAAAGGTTTGTCTGTGTTTTCGGAAACCTACCAGGCGTCGTGGGATCAAAAATCGCCGCTGTTCCGCCGTCACCAGCGCGAAGGCCAGAATCCTGACCTCGACAACGCGGCTGGCATCTGAGGGCCAATCATGAGCGATCTGACTTCTTTAATGAACGCCACCGAGCAAACGCTGACACGCATCGCCGCAGACTTTTCGCCGGCCGTGTTCGCATCCAGCCTGGCAGCCGAAGACATGGTGCTGACCGACATGATTCTCAAGGCGAAGCTACCCATCGGTATCTTTTCTCTGGAAACAGGCCGGCTGCACCAGGAAACCCTGGCCGTGCTCGACAAGGTCAAGGCCCGCTACGAGCACGACATCACTTTGTACCGTCCACAGCCGGAAGCGGTGGCTGCCTACGTGGAACAGAATGGTCTGAACGCGTTTTACAACAGCGTCGAGATGCGCCGCGAATGCTGCCGCATCCGCAAGGTCGAGCCACTGGGACGCGCCCTGGCCGGCAACAAGGCCTGGATCACGGGCCAGCGCCGCGCCCAGTCGACCACGCGCGCCGAACTGCACGTGCAGGAAGACGACGCGGCACACGCGATGACGAAATTCAATCCGCTGGCCGACTGGTCCGAGCAGGATGTGTGGGACTATATCCGTGCCAACGACGTGCCCTACAACGCGCTGCACGACCAGGGCTACCCGTCGATCGGCTGCGAACCGTGTACGCGGGCAGTCAAGCCGGGCGAAGATGTGCGCGCCGGACGCTGGTGGTGGGAAAACCCGGATTCCAAGGAATGCGGCCTGCACATGGTGGACGGCAAATTGATACGCATCAAATCCGTGGCAGCCTGAACAGACACAACAGACTCAGCAGAACAAGAAAGCACTCCATATGAGCAATATTTTGAACCAGCGTCACCTCGACAGCCTTGAATCGGAAGCCATCCACATCATGCGCGAAGTGGCGGCCGAATCGGCCAACCCTGCGCTGCTGTTTTCCGGCGGCAAGGATTCCGTCGTCCTGCTGCGTTTGGCCGAAAAAGCCTTCCGCCCAGGCAAGTTCCCCTTTCCCCTCGTGCACATCGACACGGGCCACAATTTCCCGGAAGTCATCACTTTCCGTGACAAGAAAGTGGCCGAACTGGGCGAGCGCCTGATCGTAGGCTCCGTCGAAGATTCGATCCAGCGCGGCACGGTGCGCCTGCGCAACCCGGCCACGGATTCGCGCAATGCGGCGCAAGCCGTGACCTTGCTGGAAACCATCGCCGAACATACATTCGACGCCTGCATCGGCGGCGCCCGCCGCGATGAAGAAAAGGCCCGCGCCAAGGAACGCATCTTCTCGTTCCGCGACGAATTCGGTGCCTGGGACCCGAAAGCCCAGCGTCCCGAGCTGTGGGACTTGTATAACACCCGCGTACATCCAGGCGAAAACATGCGCGTCTTCCCCATCTCGAACTGGACCGAACTGGACGTGTGGCAATACATCGCCCGTGAAAAACTGGAATTGCCGCCGATCTACTTCGCGCACGAGCGCCAGGTGATCGCGCGCAATGGTTTGCTGGTGCCGCTGACGGATTTGACGCCGCCGCGCGATGGAGAAACGGTGGAAACGCAAGTCGTGCGCTTCCGCACGGTGGGCGATATCTCGTGCACCTGCCCCGTGTCGTCCGATGCGGCAACGGTCGATGCCATCATCGCCGAGACGGCAATCACGCAAATCACGGAGCGGGGCGCCACCCGCATGGATGACCAGACTTCCGAAGCCTCGATGGAAAAACGCAAGAAAGCAGGGTATTTCTAATGAACGCAGCAATCTCCAGCACCACTCTCACCGACAGTGTCGAACGCGGCATGTTGCGTTTTATCACGGCCGGTTCCGTCGATGATGGCAAGAGCACCCTGATCGGCCGTTTGCTGTTCGACAGCAAGGGCATCTTCGCCGACCAGCTCGACGCCATGTCGCGCTCCAAGCACAAGCGCACGGTGGGCGACACGGTCGACCTGTCCCTGCTGACGGACGGCCTGGAAGCGGAGCGCGAGCAAGGCATCACCATCGACGTGGCCTACCGTTACTTTGCCACGCCGAAACGCAAATTCATCATCGCCGACACGCCGGGCCACGAGCAATACACGCGCAACATGGTCACGGGCGCCTCGACGGCCGATGCCGTCATCATCCTGATCGACGTGTCGAAAGTCAAACTCGGCGACGATGGCAGCGTGGAACTGTTGATCCAGACCAAGCGCCATTCGACGATTGCCCACTTGCTGCAGATCGAGCACGTGGTCGTCGCCGTCAACAAGATGGACCTGGTCGACTACGATGAGACGATATATAACCGCATCGTCGCCGCCTACCGCGAATTCGCCCAGTCGCTGGGCTTGAAGGACATCACGCCGATCCCCCTGTCCGCATTGACCGGCGACAATGTTGTCGAGCGCGGCGACAAGCTGGGCTGGTACACGGGCCCGACCCTGATTGAGCTGCTTGAATCCTTGTCCGTCTACGACGAATCGCACGACACGCCATTCCGCTTCCCCGTGCAGCTGGTGGCGCGCCACAACGGCCACGAAGCGAACGACTTCCGCGGCTACATGGGCCGCATCGAAGCGGGCAAGGTCAGCATCGGCGACACCCTGGTGGTGCAGCCGTCAGGCCAGACGGCAACAGTAAAAGATATCGTCACCCTGGACGGTTCGCTGCCAACGGCCGTGGTGGGCCAGTCCGTGACCTTGCTGCTCAATGAATACCTGGATATCTCGCGCGGCGACTTGCTGGCCAGCAGCGAGCGCCCTGCCACCCTGCTGAAACAGGTAGTGGCCGACGTATGCTGGCTGTCGGAAGACGCGCTGGACCTGCGCCGCAAGTACTGGATCAAGCACGGCACCAAGCAGACAGCGGCGAAAGTGACGGCGATTGAATCGATTCTCGATATCAATACGCAGCAGCGCCATCCAGCCGAAGGCTTGAAGCTGAACGATATCGCGCGCATCAGCCTGAACGTGCAGCAGGCGCTGGCAGCCGACGCGTATGCCGATATCCGCGCCACGGGGGCGTTTATCCTGATCGATGAAGTGACCCACCAGACCGTCGCGGCGGGCATGGTTCGGCTGTAACCCGCGTCTCGACTGAGGAAAGCAAACACCATGAACAACTCCACATCTCTCGCTGGCAAGGTCTACCTGATCGGCGCCGGCCCCGGTGCGCAAGACCTGATGACCTTGCGCGGCGCGCGCCTGCTGGCGCAGGCGGACGTCGTGCTGCATGACGCGCTGGTCACCGAAGAGATGCTGGAGCTGTGCCCCCAGGCGCAAAAGATTCTTGTCGGCAAGCGCTGCGGCCAGTTGTCGACGGCGCAAGCTTTCATCAACAAGCAATTGGTCGACAATGCGCGCAAGCACGCCATCGTGGTGCGGCTGAAAGGGGGCGACCCCATGCTATTCGGCCGTGCCGACGAGGAATTGCGGGCACTGGAAGAAGCGGGCATCGCTGTCGAAGTGGTGCCCGGTATTACCACGGCGCTGGCTGCCGCGGCGGTCACACAGCAACCGCTGACCAAACGGGGCGTCTCGCGCAGCGTAGCCTTCTTTACCTCCAGCACGGCGCCGGGCGAACCGGACCAGACGCGCATTTCCGACTGCGATACCTTGGTGCAATATATGGGCGGACGCGAAGCCATCGCCACGGCACAGCGTCTGCTGGCCCAGGGCCGGCGCGTCGACACGCCCGTGGTGGTGATTGAAAACTGCAGCCGCCCGGACCAGCGCATCGTGCGCCTGCCGCTGAGCGCGCTGGCGCATGGCCTGGGCGACACGCACGGCCCAGTACTGGTGATGCTGGGCGACGCCATGGCCGCGCGCGCACAGCAGGCAATCGAAGATGGGGCCACCGCTCTGGCGCGCCATGCTTGAATAAACACACCGTATTTTACCGACTTTAAAGTCAGTAACCGACGTCTTCAGAAGAAACATGATACGATGCCCACGCATCTTTTCTCGGGAAGTTATTGCGTAATAGCAATTAAATTCCCGCTACACGCCGCCATAGCGCTTGCTGTGCGCGCCACCCCTCTGACGGGAAACGCGTAGCATTCTCCCCGAAAAAAGCTGCGCCCGCAGGCTGCAATACCGCGCCGCGCAACTTTAGCCGTTACGATCCGACCATGAATTTCACTTCCATGCGCAAAGCCCTGACTTCGCTCTGCCGCAGCAATGCCGGCGTGGCCAGCGCCGTACTCCTGAGCATGGCAACCTCCATCGCCCTGTGGACGGTATTTCCGAATATCGACGATGAAAACCATTTACTGGAATGGCTGCAGGCGCTGTTCCTGGCCTTGGCCTGTGTGGTGCACGGCGTGCGCGCATGGCAGGACCCCGACCGCCAGTCCCTGCGTTTCCTCATGCATGCCGGCTTGTCGGCCCTGCTGTTCGGCTTCCTGCTGCGCGAACTCGATATCGACCAATTCGGCACGGCGCCCGCCTGGGCTCAGGCTGAAAAAGCCTTGCGCGTAGTGGAGTTGCTGATCCTGATACGCCTGCTGATCTTTTTCGCGCCGCGCGCTCGCAAGGTGTTTGCCCATGCGCCGCAGATTTTCAGCATGCGCATCACCATCCTGACGGCCATCGGCGGCTTGCTGATGGTCGCTGGCTGGCCTTTCGACAAGAAGGTATTTCACGGCATGCCGGACGCTTACGCGCTGCTGGGCGAAGAAGTGCTGGAACTGGGCGCTTATTTGCTGCTGTTCCTCGCGTCGCTGTCCGACAGCACGGCCGCCGCCCGCATCAGCCTGGCGCCGAAGGGCAAACGCTAACCCAATTCAAATGAAGATGGCAGCGGCAGCAGCCGCTGCAAGGTAGCGCCCACGCGCAACAGGCGCGGGTCGTCGTTCTCGGCCTCGTCGCAGGTATCGTTGATACAGAAAAACGGCAAGCTGCCGAAACGCGCCGACAGCTGCGCAAGCTGCTGCGGCGCCTGCGCATCGCCGCTGGCGATATGCAGCGGGTCGAGCATGTGCGACCGCGCCAGTCCCTGATGCACCATCCAGCGCGGCACCAGGTCGGGCAGCAATGCCGGCACCTGCCAGGAGCGAAACACTGTCGCGCGCACGCCGGCAAACATGGCCGGTGCCAGCCCTTCCAATGCATGCAGCGCACTTTTCAGCATCGGCCGCGGCGCGTGTGCATACAGACGTGGCTCATGCAAGTAATCGGCATACTGCGCCGACAGCCATTGCCGCGACAGAGTGGCGCAATTGACGGGCGCCGCCACGTCGGCACGCAAGTCCTGCACCTCATCGTGCAGCGCGCTCTCCGTAAACACCCTCAAACGCCGGTCGCCTTCCCCGCCAAACCAGAATGCGGGCTCGAACGGCGCGCCAAAAAATACGTCGTCGTTCAAATACAGGAAACGCTCGGACAGGCCAGGAATATGATGCAGATACGATTCGATATGGCCGGAATCGAACACAGGCAGCGATGCGCCGGGCATCAGGCTGGCATGATCTATCACCGTCAGGTGCGGCGAGGCGCGCAGCCAGGCGGGCACCTGGCGGTCCGTCAGCAGATAGACATGGCCGTGGTCTGGGAAGAAGCGCTCGAGCGCGCGCAGGTTGTAGCGCAGTTCGCCATTGTCGCGATAGCGCCCTGCCACGTTGCCGTGCAGGGCCAGCTGGCCGGGATGCGCCTGCTCCCAGGCGGCATACGCCTGCTGCCGGCGCGCCTGCCACGCCGGGTCGGCGCCATCGACCCACAGGTAGACGATGTCGATGTGCGCCGCAGGCATCGCGCTGGCGGCGCCGCTCAAGGGACAGGGCTGGAACCTGGCGCCGCCACGCAGTAATCGGCGATGGCAGCGAGCACGCTGGCGTTCTCGCCCACCGCCTCAACCACCTTCAGGCGCAATGGCGGATGCTGCTGGCGCAGTTCTTCCACCAAGAGCGGCAAGTCGCGCAGCACATGCCCGCCCTGCCCCAGGAACACCGGCACCACCGTGACGTCCAGGATGGTGCCGGCGGGCAGCTCGGCCAGCAGCGTCGCTACCAGTTCGGGCAGGCGCGGCGTCATCAGTTCCAGGAAGGCCAGGTGCACGCTCGTATCGGGCATGCGCGCCTGGGTCAGGTCGCGCAGGCGCTCGAAGGGCGCGGCCCACGATGCGGCGCGCGCGCCATGGGCAAACAAAATGAGTGTCTGTTGCACGTTCGTCTCCATCAGTGCCGTTCCACCCACCACAAGGCGCCCAGCGCCAGCAGCAGGTACAGGGTGCTCGGCGCCACCGCCGTCAGGAAGGCTGGCCAGGTGCTGAGCAGCCCAAGATGCGAAAAGAGGGTATTGACCAGCATGAAACTCACGCCGATCATGATGCCGATGAATATCTTCAGGCTGATGCCGCCGCTGCGGGTGTGCATGTAGGCGAACGGCAGCGCCAGCGCCATCAGCACGAAGATGGCCAGCGGATCGATCAGCTTTTTCCAGAAGGCGATGCGGAAACGCTCGGTTTCCTGCTTGTTCTCGGCCAGGTGGCGCGTGTACACGGCCAGTTCGCTGGCCGACATGCGCTCGGGATCGGAAGCCGACACCGTCAGGATCTTCGGCGTCACTTCCGACACCATGTCCTTGCTGGCGCTCTGCACCGTGCGCACCAGGCTCGTTTCCTGCCCAAAGTAGTTCGCCAGCTTCGGCTCGAAGCCGGGCGACGTTGCCGCACTGTTCGAGAACGACGTCTCCGTCACGTCGGTCAGGCGCCAGATATTATTGCCCTGATATGTCGCGCCCTTGGCCACGGTCAGGGTGCGCAAACGCATATCGGTGTCAAATTCATACAGCTTGACGTTTTTCAGCTGGCCATCCGGACGCGCTTCGCCGACATTGAAAAAGCGCGAACCGGTGACGGTGCCCGTCAGGCCGTCGCTCTTGACCATGTCCTTGGTCCACAGGCCGGAGCGAAATTCGCTCGACACGGCCGCGCCGCGCGACGTCAGCTTGAGGCGTTCGGCCAGCGGCTCTGTGCGCGGCGTAATCACCTCACCGAAGATGAAGGTAATGACCACGAAGACGATACCGATGCGTAACAGGAAACTGGCCGCCATCGCCGTCGACATGCTCGAGGCGCGCATGATGGTAAATTCGGAACTGGCCGCAAACTGCGCCATCGTGTAGATCGTGCCGATCAGTGCCGCAATCGGCATCACCTCGTACACATGCCCCGGCACCAGCACCAGCACATACAGGAAGGCATACTGGATGGTGTAGCCGTTGCGCCCCACCTTGGGCAGCTCTCCGGTCAGGTCGATGAAGGCTTGCAGTGCCAGGAAGGCCAGCAGCACGAACAGCACCGCCTGGAATATCGAGACCGCAAAATAGCGCTGTAAAATCTTCATTTCGATGCCGCTTTACTTGGTTTGCCGGCGCGGCGCGCGCGCTTGAAGGACGCCAGCAGGACCAGCGGATGATAGCGGTGATTCACATTCAGGCGCCACGCAAACAGCGCCACCACGGCCAGTGCCGCCAGCAGGTGAAGCGGCCACCAGGCCAGGCCGAATGTCAGGCGTCCCTGTTTCACGCTCGCTTCGACGACCTTGATAAGGTTGCTGTACGTAAAGAAAATCAGCAGGGCCACGATCAGGTTGGCCGAACTGCCGGCACGCGGGTTGACGAAGCCCAGCGGAATGGCCAGCAGGATCAGCATCAGGCCGATCAGGGGCGCACTGACGCGCCACAGCAGTTCGGCCATGGTGTAAGGATTCGGATCGGCGACCAGCGCCATGGTACTCATGGCGCGCACGCCCAGTTCCGCGCCCAGTTCCTGCTGCTTGCTCTCGATACGCATGATGTACTGCTCGAATTCCATGGTCTGGAAGTCCGCCTGCGTCGGCACGCCCTGGTAGCGGCGGCCGCTCTTGAGCACCAGGAAGCGTTGGCCCTTGGCATCGGTATTGATCACGCCTTCCTTGGCGACGACGACGACAGCGCTGCCTTTCTCATCGACGGTATTGACGAAGACGTTCTGCACCACGTTCTTCTCGCCACTGACACCCTCGACAAAGAAGATGCGGTTGCTGCCGGCTGATTCGCGGAACTGACCCGGCGTGACTTTCTGCAGGTCTTCGCGCTTTTCAAAGCGCGCCACGTATTCATCGCTTTTCTTTTGCGCCCACGGCGTGGCGTACAGGCTCAGGACGCCCGTGGCCAGCACCAGCGGCAGGCCGAAGCTCAGGACCGGCCAGATCCAGCGCGACAGGCTCAGGCCGGAAGCGAACCACACCACCATCTCCGACTCCTTGTAGCTGCGGGTGACGACCATCAGCACCGAAATGAAACCGGTAAGGATGATGATGGTGGGCAGCTGCATCAGGGCGGAAAAAACCATCAGCGACATGACGTCGGCCGACGCGATCTTGCCGCCCGCCGCCTTGCCGAGAATGCCGATCAGCATCCAGGTGAGCAGGATGCTGAACAAAACAGTGAAGGTGGCCCCGGCGGCACTAGCCAATTCACGTCGAAGGGCGCGTTGAAAGATCATTCGGAGTTTATAATTCGGGTCAGTTAGTTGAGTAACACGTTACTAGTAAATGAAAACGGAGAACCAAATGGACTTTAGCATAAAAGCATTCGATACCAAGAGCACCCTCGGCACGGCCAAAAGCGGATGCATCGCGGTTGCGGTATTCGAAAACAAAAAACTGTCGCCAGCGGCAAAATCGCTGGACAGCAAGGGTGCGATTTCGGCTGCGCTGAAGTCCGGCGACATCAGCGGCAAGCCTGGCAGCACCTTGCTGCTGCGCGCAGTCGATGGCGTCGCCGCCGAACGTGTTCTGCTGGTAGGCATGGGCAGCGATGAAACTGTCAGCGAAAAAAGCTTCGCTACCGGTGTACACGCGGCCCTCAAGGCTTTCGGCTCGCTGGGCGCTGCGGACGCCATTATCGCATTACCGCTGACGGAAGTGAAAGAGCGCGACGTAAATTGGGCAATCCGTTGCGTGGTGCAAGCCGTACATGACAGCGAATACCGCTGCGACTCGCAAAAAAGCAAAAAAGATCCGGCACCAGCAGGCGTGCGCAAGATCGTCCTGGCGGCGCCAGCAACGGCAGCCACGCGCGGCGCGCTGGCGCAAGCCATCGCCATAGCCAATGGCTCCGACCTGACGCGCAATCTGGGCGACCTGCCAGCGAACATCGCCAATCCGACCTACCTGGCCAGCACGGCCAAGCAGCTGGCCAAGGATTACAAGTTCGAAGTCGAAATCCTGGACCGCAAACAGCTCGAAGCACTGAAAATGGGCAGCTTCCTGTCCGTCACCAACGGCAGCGAGCAACCGCCGAAATTCATCGTCCTGAAACACATGGGCGGCAAGGCCAAGGATGCGCCAGTGGTCCTGGTCGGCAAAGGCATCACCTTCGACACGGGCGGCATTTCGATCAAGGCCGGTCCTGGCATGGATGAAATGAAGTACGACATGTGCGGCGCCGCCTCGGTACTGGGCACCTTCCGCGCCATCGGCGAAATGAATCTGAAGCTGAACGTCATCGGCGTCATCGCCGCCTGCGAAAACATGCCATCGGGCCGCGCCACCAAGCCAGGCGACATCGTCACCTCGATGAACGGCCTGACCATCGAAGTACTGAACACCGACGCCGAAGGCCGTCTGGTGCTGTGCGACGCGCTGACCTACGCCGAACGCTTCAAGCCGGCAGCCGTGGTCGATATCGCCACCCTGACGGGCGCTTGCGTCGTCGCCCTGGGCCACCACAACAGCGGCCTGTTTACGCGCAGCGATGCAGCACATGACCAACTGGCCAATGAACTGCTGGCAGCGGGCAAACAGTCGAGCGACACGGCATGGCGCATGCCGATCGAAGAGGCGTACAACGAGCAGCTGAAGTCGAACTTCGCCGACCTGGCCAACATCGGCACGCCAGGCGGCGGTTCGGTCACGGCAGCGGCGTTCCTGGAAAACTTCACCAAGAAGTACACCTGGGCGCATCTGGACATCGCCGGCACGGCATGGAAATCGGGCGGCTCGAAGGGCGCGACCGGTCGTCCAGTACCCCTGCTGACGACGTTCCTCATCAACCGGGTCTAAATTGACGCCTTGCCGGTAGCGCCCTGCGCTATCGGCGTCGCGAAGCAGCCGCCATGGTCACTGACCCTGGCGGCTTTTTTATGCGTAGTTGAATCAGTAGACGACGGGATTGGGCAAAGGCGATGGCGCCACTTTTGGCTGCATCACCGTTTCCGGCACGGCGGCCGCAGGCGGCGGCGCGGAAATCGGCGCGGGCGGCGGCGCCAGGCGCGCGGGGTCCTGCATGACGATGGTCAGGATCGACGGGTAGTCGAAGCCGGCGCCCGTGTTGCGGTCGACGAAATAGCCGACGCCCAGGGTCAGGATGACATTGCCCCAGACGCTGCCATTGAGCTTGGGATCGATGTGGTCGTCCGTGGCGATGGCGGGCGAGCCATGCTTGCGGCAATCGACTTTTAACGGTTCCTGGCTCTTGCGGATGGTGATGCGTCCTGGCGTGGTGACAAACCACTTGCCCACGTCGTTGCTGAGGATGCAGCCGGCGCCGTTCAGCTCGCGGTTGTCCTGGATGGTTTGCACCAGCACCATCTGCTCGGTGTTGCCAGTCAACGTGGCGCAGCCGCCCAGAGCGAACAGCAGCGTCCCGGCGGCAAAGGCGGCAAGGAGGGCAGACAGCGGCACACGCATGACTGACTCGCTTAACGGACGGGAATCGGCTGGTCGCCGGGCACGGCGACGGCGGTAACGCTGTTTTTCGGACTGCCCTCGATCAGGCGGTCGGAATACACGAGGTAGACCAGCGCATTGCGTTTGCTGTCGACCATGCGCACCACGCGCACATGCTTGAAGAAGATCGAGGCACGCTCGGTAAACACTTCTTCCTGGCGCGGCAGCTTGCCCTTGAATTGCAGCGGCCCCACCTGGCGGCAAGCCACGGCCGCATCGGCCTTGTCTTCAGCCAGGCCGACGGCGCCCTTGATGCCGCCCGTCTTGGCGCGCGAAAGATAGCAGCTGACGCCGGCGACGCGCGGGTCGTCGTACGCTTCGACGACAATCTTGTGGTCAGGACCGATCAGTTTGAACACCGTGTCGACCGAACCGATGGTTTCGGCCTGCGCTGCGGTGCAGGCAACACCCAGCACAAAAGCGGCTGACAGCAATTTATACATGAAGATAATCCCGGGCACGCACGCAGGCGGCCATCAGTTGATGGGAGCGAAACGCTGGACCATGACGCCGTCGACTTCGATCAGCTGAAAGAACACGTCCTTCGGCCGGGTCCAGATGGAACCGTCCGCGGCGCGATACACGATCATCGGCGTCAGATCCGCTTCCAGCGTGGCTTCGCACACCAGTTCATAAATGCCGCCCTTGTAGTGCCGATAACGCATCGCCGTCCCCTCAAGCCGTTGAATCTTCGCTCTTGTCGTCGGCCAGTGCCTTCTGCTTCATCTTCAGGCCCTGGATCACTTTCAGTATGCCTTCCATGCCGGCAGCGCCATCGGCGCCGCTGAAGGCGTCGAGCACCTCATTGAGCACCTTGTTGCGCACGGTCGCTTCATCGGAGGACATTTCCAGCGCGCGCTGGGCTTTCGCCGCCTTTTCGGCCGCGCTCACGCGCGGCTTGGCCGCCGTCTTGCCATGCGTCAGAGCTGCCTGCCAGATAACCCAGCGACGCTGGGTCTCGAAAATCAGGTACTCATCCGGTTTGTCTTCTCTTCGCCGCACAATGTGGCCGTCACGCTGCGCCCACGCTTCAAATGCAGTTCGCATTTTCTTCCTTTGCAAATGCTACGCGCAAGTCTCACTATTAAAACTGCAACATTTCAAAATAGTACCATCTATTGATGTCGCAAAACAGTCTCATAGATATAGTACTGCAATTTATATAACAAGTCTGGCGGCACCAAGGGCGGAATTAACGCTCCGCCCCGGGCACAGTGGTCATGTAATCGGAATAGCAATTACAACTAATTACAACTGCTTCCTGTTCGGTTCTTAACTTGGCAGTAACAAAGCCGTGTGACACAGTTGTTACATTCTGCCATTTTAGTAGTTTTTATAGCTTTTTAGCGAGAAACTTTACACCTTTGTCGCGTTAAATGGCGAGACGCAGCGTGCCACGCCAGCCACTTATGCCAAATCAAACATAGTGGTTGATCAATGATACACAAAAACATAATATTCATGCGCCACGATTGGTTAAATGTAAATACTTTATTGACACCCTTTTTCCCTGCAAGCAAATAAAACATACGCTCGGCAAGCGGGGAGCAGGACGCCGGCGACACGCATGCGGTAAGATTCGCGCCTATCGATACCTATTCAAGCAAGGATTTTTCCCATGAAACTCGCCACCTGGAACGTCAACTCGCTCAAAGTGCGCCTGCCGCAAGTGCTGCAGTGGCTGACAGACAACCCGGTCGACATACTCTGCTTGCAAGAGACCAAGCTCACGGACGACAAGTTCCCCGTCGCCGAGATCGAGGCGGCCGGCTACCAGGTAGTCTTCAGCGGCCAGAAGACCTACAACGGCGTGGCCATCCTGTCGAAGCTGCCGATCACCGACGTGGTGAAGAACATTCCCCGCTATGAAGATGCGCAGCAGCGCATCCTGGCCGCCACCATAGGCGGCATGCGCGTCGTCTGCGCCTACGTGCCGAACGGCCAGAGCGTCGACTCGGACAAGTACGAATACAAGCTGGGCTGGCTGTCCGCCCTGCACGACTGGCTGGCCGAAGAAGCGCTGCAGCACCCGCAGCTGGCCGTCGTGGGCGACTACAATATCGCGCCCGACGACCGCGACGTGCACGATCCTGTCGCCTGGGCCGGCCAGGTGCTGGTCTCGGACAAGGAACGCGCCGCCCTGCAGCGCCTGTTCGACATCGGCCTGACGGACGCCTTCCGCCTGTTCGAGCAGGCGGAAAAATCGTTCAGCTGGTGGGATTACCGCCAACTGGGCTTCCGCCTGAACAAGGGTTTGCGCATCGACCATATCCTGCTCTCGCCAGCCCTGGCGGCCCGCTGCACGGCCTGCGTGATCGATCGCGTGCCCCGTAAATGGGAACAGCCGTCCGACCATGCGCCCGTCATCGCCACCATCGACTGATCATTCAAGAACGCCTGACAGAAGCGTCGCGAGCGGAAGGTAGAGGTGGCCGAGAAGCACAGCCGTGCTCGAGCACGGTAAGCATCGCAGGCTACCTATACCGACGCGCAGCAGCTTATGTCACGCGTTCCAGCAGCGATTGCGCATTTGCCGCTGGAACAGGCGCGGAAAACAGATAGCCTTGCGCATAGCGGCAGCCCTTCTCCTGCAGCAGGGCGAACTGCTCTTCCGTCTCCACGCCCTCGGCAACGGTCGACAATTGCAGGCTGTCGGCCAGCGCGATGATGGCCGACACGATTGCGCGGTCTTCCGCGCTGTGTTCCAGGTCCTTGATGAAGGCACGGTCGATCTTGACCTTTTTCACGGGGAAGCGCTTCAGGTAGGCCAGGCTGGAATAGCCGGTGCCGAAATCGTCGATCGACAGGCGCAGACCCATGCCATTGATCTGCCGCAAAATCTCCAGCGTATGCTCGCCGTGCTGCATCAGCGCCGTCTCGGTGATCTCGAATTCCAGCAGCGCCGGATCGATGCCCGTTTCACGCACCACGGCGCCAATGGCCGCCACCAGGCCCTTGTGCATGAACTGGCGCGGCGACAGGTTCACCGCCAGGGGCACGGGCTGCAAGCCCTGGCGCTGCCAGGCCATGCTTTGCTCGCACGCCTGGCGCATGACCCATTCACCCACCGGTACGATCAAGCCGTTTTCCTCCATGATGGGAATGAAGCGGTCAGGCAGCACCAGGCCGTGGCCGGGTCGGCGCCAGCGCAGCAGCACTTCCATGCCATGCAGGCGGCGCGTGGCGATATCGATGATGGGCTGGTAAAACAGTTCGAACTGCTGCAGCGCCAGCGCCGTGCGCAAGCTGCTTTCCAGGTCGAAGTGCAGGGCCGCCGCCTGGTTCATCGTCTGCGTGAAGAACTGATAATTATTGCGGCCATTGCCCTTGGCGTGGTACATGGCCGCATCGGCATGGCGCATCAGGGTGTCGACATCGCCGCCATCGTCCGGATACACGCAGATGCCGATCGAGGGCGTGACGTGCAGCACATGGCCATCGAGCGGAAAGGCGGGCGTCAGCGCCTCGATGATCTTCTCGGCCACGCGCGACGCTTCGTCGGTGTCGCGGATGCCGGGTACCAGCACGACGAATTCATCGCCCCCCAAACGCGCCACCGTATCGCTGGCGCGCACCGCGCGGCACAGCCGGCCGGCCACTTCCTTGAGCAGCAAATCGCCCGTCATGTGGCCCAGTGAATCGTTGATGGTCTTGAAGCGGTCCAGGTCGATGAACATCACGGCCAGCTTGCGCCCGGAGCGCTGCGAGGACAGCATGGCCCGTTCCAGGCGGTCCGACAGCAGCGCGCGGTTCGGCAAGCCCGTCAGGTTGTCGTGGTAGGCCATGTGATGCACGCGCGCCTCGGCCTGGCGCCGCTCGACGATCTCGCCCTGCAGCAGCAGATTGGCGCCGGCCAGTTCGGCCGTGCGTTCGTGCACGCGCAGTTCCAGTTCGTCGCGCGCACGGCGTACCGCCTCGGCCGCCTCGCGGCGCGCCGTCACGTCGTCGACCAGCCACACGGAACGGCCATGCGCATGCGCCAGGTCAAACGGCCGGCCGGACAGGCGCGCCCAGAAGCGGCTGCCATCCTTGCGCACCAGCTGGTATTCCGACATGTGCACGCGGCCCGCGCCGAAATCGCGCGCCGTCTCGCCGCGCGCCGTTTTCCACGCGGCCGCGTCCGGATACAGGGCCTGCACCGACAGGCCGTTGATCTCGCCGGGGCCATAGCCGAAAAGCTCTTCCATCTTGCTGTTGGCACGCAAATTGTAGCCGCCCTCCACCACCGATATGCCCAGCACGGCGCTATCGAGGATGGCCTGGTTTTCCAGCAGCGCATTGCGCAGGGATTCTTCGGCGCGCTTGGCTTCCGTGCGGTCCTCGATGATCCAGATGGTGCCTGCAGCGGGATCGTCCGGATTGACGACGTAGGCGATCAACTGCGCCCACAAGGTGCTGCCGTCGCGGCGCATCATTTCCACTTCCGTCTGGAACGGCTTGGCCACCGACAGGAAGGGGAAGGCCGCCGCACCCAGCAAGTCGTAGGACTGCTGCGACACGTACAACGCGCGCCCGGGCAAGCCCAGCGCCTCGTCGCCACTGTAGCCGAACATCGCGGCAAAGCCCAGGTTGTAGCGGGTGATCAGGCGGTTCTTGGTATACAAGATGCTCACCGAGGCATTCGTCATGATGGCCGCCACCTCCATCTGCGCCTGGCGGCTGTCCGTGACGTCTTCGAGTATCCAGATGGTGCCCTGCTCGCTGTGCGCCTGGTCGACGGCCTTGGCGCGAATGCGGCACCAGAACAGGCTGCCATCGCGGCGGCGAAACAGCGCTTCATCCTGCTCGTACGGCAAGCCCTGCCCCAGCAGCGGCGTGGCTTGCACGCCAAACTCTGCGTAGGCAGCGGGCGAGGGAAACAGCTCGGCAGCGGGCAAGCCCGTCATCTCCTCCTGCGCGTAGCCGAACATTTCGGCGAAGCGGGGATTGCAACGCAAGACCAGTCGCGAACGCGAAAACAGAATGCCGACGGAGGCATTGTCGAGGATGGCCTGCTGCTCCAGCATCAGCTGGCGCGTCGCCTCCTCGGCGGCCTTCTGCGCGCTGCGGTCGTCGAACAGCCAGATCGTGTCACGCAAGCCGCGGTCAGTCTGGCTCTCCGGGTTCAGTACATAGCCATACGCCAGCGCCCAGAATGTGGAGCCATCGCGGCGGCGCATCTCCATCTCGCCCTGGAACGCCTGCCCGCGCCGCAGCAGTGGCGACGCTTGCCGCACCACGTTCTCATACGCCGCGCGCGACGGATACAGATCGGCGACGGCCAGACCCACGCCGCTGTCGCCATCAAAGCCGAAACATTCGGCAAAGCGGCGGTTGTAGCGCAGCACGCCCTTGTCGCGCTGAAAACCGATGGCCAGCGGCGCGTTGTCCATCACGGCCTGCATTTCCAGCATGGCGCGGCGCAACTGATCTTCATCGCGCCGGTGGTCGCTGATATCTTCGATAATCCATACCGTGCCGTCATGCGTATTCAAGGGATCGATGGCGCGCCCGTGCAGCCGGCTCCAGAACAAGGTGCCATCCTGGCGCCGCAATTCCAGTTCGGTGCGGTACGGCTTGCCTTTGGAGAGCAGTGGCGCCGCCTCCAGCCCCAGGATGCGGCAATGCTCGGCGGAGCGGTACAGCACCGCGCCCGGCATGCCCGTCAACTGGTGGCGCGCATAGCCGAGCATCTCGGCGGCGCGGATATTGCACTCCTCGATGAAGCCGCCCTTGGAAAACATGATGCCGACGGCAGCGCTTTCCAGGATGGCCTGCTGTTCCAGCAAGGTCTTGCGCAAGGCTTGCTGGTCGCGCTGCTGCACACTGATGTCGGCAAACACCAGGGTCGCACCCGGCAAGCCATCGCCCACCGGCAGCGGCTTGGCCCATACCTGCACGGCGATGGCCGCATCGCTTCCCTGCAGGCTGCTGTCCCAGTGCCGTTCGCGCCCGGCAGCGCCCAGCGCGCCACGCAGCATGCTGCTGCTCGACGCGCGGTAGGCGTCGGTAAAACAGTCGGCCAGCAGCCGGCCCGACACATCCCTGCCCAGCAAGACGCTCAAGGCGCCATTCACTGCGACCACCATACCGCAAGCATCGCAGGCGCAGGCGGGCAAGGCGATCAGCTGCAAGGCATCGGCGATGAAATCGGGACTGGTCGGTACGCGGTTCATGGACACCATGGATGGTTAAGGCAAAGTGAACAGACGCCTGGGCAAAAAAATTTTCAAGCATCATGCTGCTGCTAGATCATAAACCAGTTTCCGTGGGTTTTTTCATATTCCTTATTGGCAATATCTGAAACACCACAGACCACTTGCAACACGCCCGTTGCACAACCGTTGCATGGCAATAAAATGAAACAAATCGTTTAGAATAAAGCATGCGCCGCCCTCCCCAACCTCCGCTCGACCACCGCGACAAACCCGTCATCTGGACCGTCTCCGTCTCGCGTCTGTTCGACCTGTTCCGCGACATCACGCTCGAATACGACGACCTGGCGACGATCGAGCCGATCAACCTGGGCTTCGACGACGCCGTGCGCCACATCCGCGAACGCATGGCTACCGAGCGCTGCGACGCCGTCATCGCGGCCGGCTCGAACGGCGCCTACCTGAAAGGCCGGCTATCGGTGCCCGTCATCATCGCCAAGGCCAGCGGCTACGACGTGATGCAGGCGCTGGCGCGCGCGCGGCGCATCTCGCCGCAGATCGGCGTAGTCACCTACCAGGACCCGATGCCGGAACTGGCCGAATTTGCCGCCACCTTCGGCTTCCAGATTGCCCAGCGCACCTATGCCACCGAGGAAGACGCGCGCGCGCAGATCAACGAACTGAAGGCGGCCGGCGTCAAAGCCGTCGTCGGCGCGGGTCTCGTCACCGACCTGGCAGAAGAGGCGGGACTGGCCGCCGTCTTCGTATATTCGGCCACGGCCATCCGGCGCGCCTTCGACGACGCGCTGGAACTGGCGCGCCTGACCCAGATCGAATCGAACCGCGGACGGCGCGCGGCAGTGGCCGACACTTTGCGCGCGCGCCATGGCCTGCACGATTTGCGCGGCGAATCGGAAGCGATGGAAGCGCTGCGCCAGTCGGTGGTGCTGTATGCCCGCTCGCCGGCGACGGTGCTGATCCAGGGCGAGACGGGTAGCGGCAAGGAACTGGTGGCGCAGGCCATCCACCGCGAAAGCCCGCGCAGCCTGGGTGCGAACCGGCCCTTCATCGCCATTAATTGCGGCGCCATCGCCGAGTCCTTGCTCGAATCGGAGCTGTTCGGCCACGAGGACGGGGCCTTTACTGGCGCGCGCCGGGGCGGCCATGCGGGCCTGTTCGAAGCGGCCAACCACGGCACCCTGTTCCTCGATGAAATCGGCGAAATGCCGCTGGCCCTGCAAACGCGCTTGCTGCGCGTGCTGGAAGAGCGCGAAGTGGTGCGCGTCGGCGGCACGCGGCCCATCGCCATCAATGTGCGCATCATCAGCGCCACCCATTGCGACCTGGAGCAGCGCATCCGCGAAGGACGCTTCCGCGCCGACCTGTTCTACCGACTGGCCGTGCTGCGCCTGCATTTGCCCGCCTTGCGCGAACGCGCCAGCGATATTCCCAGCCTGGCTGAATGGTCGCTGAAAAACGCGCTGGCTGCGCTGGGCGCCCGGCCGCACCCCAACCTGCACGCGGAAATCCAGGCTTGCGCGCCGCTGCTGCGCCGCTACGACTGGCCCGGCAACGTGCGCGAACTGCGCAACCTGGCCGAGCGCCTGGCGCTGTTCCTGGCTGCCGAACCGCTGCAGGCGCTGACGCCGGCCTTCGTGCTGGGCGTGGCGCCGGAACTGGCCAACGGCAGCAGCACGCTGGCGCTGCAGCCGGCGCCGGCCGCCAGCGTGCCGCTGCGCCTGGAAGACGAAAGCGCCAGCGCGGTGCTGGCGCGCTTCGGCGGGCGTCGCGACGCCGCCGCCCATTACCTCGGCATCAGCCGCACCACCCTGTGGCGCCGCCTGCGCGCCGGCTGAGGAGGGAAACAGGGCCGTTCATCCCTGCCTGCCGCCGCTCATCCCGCAGTGCTGGCGGCGGGCCGCCTGGCCCGCTAGCATCGTCGTCAAGGAGGAAACACCCCATGAAAAAAACGATACCCGCATTGACCTTGCTTGCCAGCGCACTGCTGACAGGCGCCGCCCACGCGGCCACGCCAACGGCGTTCACGGTCGACGTCACCGGACAAGGCCGCCCGTTGATCCTGATTCCCGGCCTGGCATCCTCGGGCGAAGTCTGGCAAGGCACGGTGGCGCGCCTGTGCGGACCGAAAACAGGACGCGCCTGCCATGTGCTGACCCTGGCCGGCTTTGCCGGCGTGGCGCCCATCGAAGGCGACTTGCTGGCGCAGGCGGAGCAGCAACTGGCCGACTACATCAGCACCCAGAAACTGGGCCGGCCGGCCATCATCGGGCATAGCCTGGGCGGCTTCCTGGCGTTGAAAATGGCCATCGACCATCCTGCCCAAACGGGCAAGCTGCTGATCGTCGACTCGCTACCGGCGCTGGGCGCGACGCAAATGCCAAACGCCACGCCGGAACAGCTGCAAGCCATGTCAAGCCAGATGCAATCGGCCATGCGCGCGCAGGATGCGGACAGCTCCAGCGCCAGCCAGCGCCGCACCGTCGCTGGCATGGCCAGCGCGCCGGCCGACGTGGAGCGCATCATCGGCTGGGGCCAGCGCTCGGACCGCGAAACGGTCATCCGCGCCATGGGCACGCTGATGGCCAGCGACCTGCGCCAGGACGTGGCGAAAGTGCAGTCGCCCACGCTGGTGCTGGGTACCTGGATCGCCTACAAGGATTATGCGCCGCGCGCCGCCATCGAAGCGACCTTCCAGCAGCAGTATGCACAGCTGCCGGGCGTAAAAATCGCGCTGGCCGACACGGCGCGCCATTTCATCATGTACGACCAGCCGGACTGGATGCATGCGCGCATCGAACAGTTCCTGGAGTAGGCAGTGAACGCGCCCTTGCACCGGCCGCCGCTGCTGACCAGGATCAACTGGTACTGGACCTTCCAGCTGGCCGGCTGGGGTGCGCTCACCCTGTTCAACAGTGTGTATGGTGGCTCCTCGCAGCTGCGCATCGTCGTGACGATTGCCTGCTGGGGTTCCTTGGGCGGGCTGTTGCTGTCGCACCTGTGGCATGGCGTCCTGCGCCGGCGCGGCTGGGCGGCGAACGGCTTGCGCTGGAAACGCATCCTGCCCTCGCTGGCCTTGCTGGCCGCCATCCAGACGGCCAGCGTGACGGCCGCCTTTCACGTCATGTATCCGCCCGACGTCCTGCGCGGCCTGGCATGGCTGCCCGGCGCGCTGCTGTTCTGGTTCGGGGTATTCCTGACCTGGACGGTGTTTTACTTCACCGCGCTGTCGCTGCGCCGCGCCACCCACCTGGAAGCGGAAACCCTGCGCCTGCAGCTGCATGGACGGGAAGCGGCACTGCGCGCGCTGCAGGCGCAAGTCAATCCGCATTTTTTCTTCAACAGCCTCAATAGCGTGCGCGCCCTGATCTTCGAAGACCGCGAGGCGGCCGCGTACATGATCGACCAGCTGGCCAACCTGATGCGCCACGCGCTGCAGTCCAGCCAGCATGCGACGGTACCGCTGTCGACCGAACTGGATGCCGTGCGCGCCTATCTGGCGATCGAGGAGTGTCGCTTCGAGGATCGCCTGCGCGTCAGCTTCGCGATCGAGATAAGCGCGCCCGAGCTGGAGCATGTGCGCGTGCCGCCCATGGCCCTGCAAACGCTGGTGGAAAACGCCGTCAAATATGGTGTGGAGACAAACGCCGATGGCGGCGACATCAGCATCACGGCGCAGCGCAGCGCTGGCATGGACGCACTGCAGATCGAGGTGGCCAACACGGGCGAGCTGCGCAACGCGTCCGGCTCCACCGGCATCGGCTTGCGCAATGCGCGCCAGCGTTTGCAGCTGGCCTGCGGCGAGCACGCCAGCCTGGAACTGCGCCAGCAGGCGGGCTGGGTATATGCCACCATCCATTTGCCGGAACTGGCATGAACAGCCTGCCGCTCAAGGTACTGCTGGTCGATGACGAGCGCCTGGCGCGCGCCGAGCTGCGTCGCCTGCTGGCACCGCATGTGCAGCGCGGCGCCGTGGAGATCGTCGGCGAGGCGGCCAGCGCGGCCGACGCCATCGCGCAGATCGGCAAGCTGCGGCCCGACCTGCTGCTGCTCGACGTGCAGATGCCGGGCGGCTCCGGCTTCGACCTGCTGGCCGCGCTGGATGATGCACCCGACGTCATCTTTTGCACGGCCTTCGACCAGTATGCGTTACAGGCGTTTGAAGTGAGCGCCCTCGACTACCTGCAAAAACCCGTGCAGGCGGCACGCCTGGCTACGGCCCTGGCGCGTGCCGGCGCACGGGCGCAAGCCATGCCGCCGCCCGCGCCGCGCAAGGTCTTCATCAAGGATGGGGAACGCTGCTGGTTTGTCGCGTTTGACGATATCCGCCTGCTCGAATCGGAAGGCAACTACACGCGCGTGCATTTCGGCACGCAGCATCCGCTGATGCTGCGCACCCTGAACCAGCTGGAAGAAAAGCTCGACCCCACCCTGTTCTTGCGCGCCAACCGGCGCCAGATCGTCAACCTGGCGCAGGTGGAACAAGTCATACCCAACACCAGCTATGGCCTCGACCTGCGCCTGCTGGACGGTAGCGTGATCGAGGTGTCGCGCCGCCGCGCGCAGCAGTTCAAGGCGGCCACCGGCCTATAGCCGGGCTACTTCAGCGCAGGTATCGGCTGCGCCTGGAACGCGGGGCGCGGCTGCTCCCTGAGCTTTTTCGCCAGCATGTCAAGTGCCACTTCCAGCTGGCGGTCGGCGCCATTGAAGGTGGCGTGCGGCGGATTTTCCACCTCGACATCCGGCACCACACCCACGCCTTCGATCAGCCACTGGCCATCGATGCCGAACTGGCCGTTTTCCGCCACGCGCGCCATGCCGTTATCCAGCAGGCGCGTATTGTCGCTGAGCCAGACGCCGGCGCCGGCCGTGCGCTTGCCTACCAGCGGTGCCAGTTTCAATGCCTTGATGCCGGCGGCGAAGGTTTCGCCATCCGAGTACGTGAGTTCATCGACCAGCACCACCAGGTGGCCGCGGAAGGTGTTCTGCATGTTCGACGACGGCTGCACGCCCGGCGGCGCCCAGTAGGCCCAGGCCTTGCGCAGCAATTTTTCGATGATCCAGCTGTCGATATTGCCGCCGTTATTGCGCCGCACATCGATGATCAAACCTTCGCGGTTGACGTTGGCGTAAAAGTCGCGCGCGAACGAGGCGATGTCGTTCGCGCCCATGGCGCGCAGGTGCAGGTAGCCGATGCGCCCCTGCGAGGCGGCCGCCACCTGTTCGGCGCGGCTCAGTTCCCAATCGCCATAGCGCAGCGCCGTCTGTTTCGCCATGTTGACGGGCGTGACAATGACGGCGCGCGCCGCGCTCCCCTTGCCATTGCCCCGTTTGACCTGCAGCAGCACCTGCTTGTCGGCCTGGTTCAGCAGCAGGTCGCTGATATCGCGCGCGGCCAGCACGTCCTTGCCATTGACAGCCGTGATCACGTCGCCCGCCTTCACATCCACTTCGGGGCGCGACAGGGGTGCCCGCGCCGAGGGCAATTCCGCTTCGCTGCGGTAGACATGCTCGACCTGATAGCCCTCGCTGGTACGTGCCAGCACGGCGCCCAGGCCAGCCGGCGTGCCCTCCTGCTCCGTGCGGCGCAATTCGCCGGGACGGATCTGCGAATGCAGGGCCCCCACTTCGGCCACCATCATGCCCAGCACGTCATTGAGCTCGGCCCGGTCCGTGACCCGTTCGACCAGCGGCGCATATTTGTCGCGCGCCGCCTTCCAGTTCACGCCGCGCATCTTCGCGTCGTACAGGAAATCGCGGTGCAAGCGCCAGGCGTCATTGAACATCTGCTTCCATTCCAGGCGCGGATTCGACACAAACGTCCAGTCGTCTACTTTGACTTTTGCCTTCGACAGGTCGGCCGGCAACTTGGCACCCGCCTCGATCACCAGCATCTCGCCCGGGCCGGTGGCCGCCGCCGTCCTGTAGTACAGATGTTTTTTATCCGTCGCCAGGTCGAATTCACGCACATTGGCCACCAGCAATTCCGGCTTGGAGCCGGTATTACCGATGGCGAGAGTCTTCAGGCTGGACTTGTTCTCGCCGCTGTCGCGCTCAAGGAAATACAGGCGCTTGTCGTCGGCGGCCAGCGCGCTGTAGTTGCCCGCCGCCAGCGGCACCTCATACAGGCGCTCGGCCAGTCCCTTGAAGACGACGTCCGGCAGCGCCGCCGGCGCTTTCTTCACGGCCGTCTTGCCGCCGGCCTTGTCCAGGGCCTTTTCCGCCGCCAGTTCGGCCGCCTTTTCATCGTCCGTTTCCGCCGGTTTCACTCCTGGGCGGCTCAGCTCATCATCGGGCTGGAACGGGAAACGGTTACCCGGCTGTAGCGCCAGCGCATACACGCCGATGCGCTTGTCGAACACGGGTCCCATGTTGCGGTCGCCCCACGGCGACCCATTGGCCAGCTGGAAATTGCGCGCCGACATGAAATACAGCCAACGCCCGTCGGGCGAAAACACGGGCGAGCCGGACGTATAGCGGTCGCTGGTGACGAATTGCAACTGCTTCGAGGCGAGGTTATACAGGCCGATCTGTTCGCGCTGCTCGTTGCTGGCCACGCGCACGATGGCCAGGTTGCGGCTGTCGGGCGACCATTGCACTTCATCGTGCTTGTCCACGCCCGCCTTGCCCGCGTCGTCGATCAGCTGGTTGCCACGGGTCGCCAGGTCCAGCAGCCAGAAACGGCCTTTCTTGTCCGTATGCGCCAGCCAGCGCCCGTCCGGCGACGGATACAGTTTCCAGCGGTGGTTGTCGCCCTGCGTCGTCAGCTGCTCGCCCTTGCCCGAGCCATCGGCGGCATACTTCCAGATTTCATTTTCGCCGCTCGTGTCAACGATGGCGAAGACGGATTTCTCGTCGCTGGAAAAGACGGCATCGCGCGCCCGCGCCCCTTCGGGAATGGCGATATCGACGCGGCGCAAGCTGCCCGTGCCGGCGATGCTGACGCGGCCCCTTGCGGTGAGGATGATGCGTTCATCCTTGCCCGACAGCTGGACATTGCTCAAGGTATCGAGCGGCGAGCGGATCTGGCGCGCGCGCTGCTGGTCGAAGTCGGAAACGAGGCTGATGGCCAGCGGCTGCGAGGTGGACGAAGAGGCCGACGCGCCTGGCGCGTTCAGGTCGAGCACGTGCAAATCGGCACCCAGCTGGTAGACGACCTTGCCATCACCCAGCGCGGCATTGCGCACGTCCCACTGCGTGTGGCTGGTCAACGCGCGGCGGTCGGAGCCGTCGGGCAGCATGCTCCATAAATTGTCGCTGCCGCCCGCGTCGCTAATATAGTAGACGCGGCCCTGCCACCACATGGGGCGCTTGTTGTTGCCCGCCAACACGCTGGCATCCGTGTGCATGCGCACGGCCTCGCCTTTGCCGTCCAGCGCATAGCGCCACAGGGTGGCATGCGCGCCGCCCCGGTAGTTGCGCACATTGTCGTTGGTCATGGCCAGGCCGAAACGCGTGAAGAACAGCGTCTTGCCCGCGTCGTCGAGCACGGCATCGTTGGCGTCGGCCACGGGAAACACGCGCCGCGTCTGCTTCACGGGATCGATGGCGGCGACGATGCGACGCGAGGCGGGGCCATCCGTATTTTGCGTGCTGACCAGCACCTCGCCCTGCGCCGTCCAGCCCAGCACCAGCACGCCGCCATTGTCATACGAAATACGGCGCGGCAAGCCACCGGCCAGCGGCATCACATACGCTTCCTGCGCCCCTTCATAGGCGGCGGAAAACGCCAGCCACAGGCCGTCGCGCGAAATAGCTGCATTCGTTTCATAGCCTGGATGCGTGGTCAAACGCTGCGCTGCGCCACCGCGCACGCTGCTTTTCCACAAATCTCCTTCAGCCGTGAAAACGACAGTGTCGCCGCGCACGGCGGGAAAACGGAAATAGCTGCCGGCAGGAGCGGCGGCAGCGGCGGCAGCGGCGGCGTTGCCCAGCAGGCCGGCGGAAAACAGGAGGGAAGCGAGAGTGCGGGAAATTTTCATTGAGCAGTCTTTCAAGAGCCAGGGACACGAAACGATGTGGGGCATGGCCGACACCGGGATCCTGATTCTTGCATAGCTTGTGCAAAAGCAATACCTATTTTTAAACAAGGTTATTTCAACAACACTTTTCTTGACTGATGGCATGCACGTAAAAAAACCCGCGCCACTTGCGTGGGCGGGTTCTTTTGAAAGCAGCCAGGCTGCGCTTATTCCACTTCCACCGTTTCCGGAGCAGCCGTCGGCGCCGCGTCTGGCGGTTCCGGGAATTCCAGCAAGACCTGGTCCTTGTCGTCGAGGTCGACCGTGACCCGTCCGCCGGTGACCAGGCGACCGAACAGCAGCTCGTCGGCCAGAGCCTTGCGGATCAGATCCTGGATCAGGCGTGCCATCGGCCGCGCGCCCATCAGCGGATCGAATCCTTTCTTGCCGAGGAAAGCACGCAGCTTCTCGGTAAACACGGCTTCGACCTTTTTCTCGTGCAACTGTTCTTCCAGCTGCATCAGGAACTTGTCGACCACGCGCAGGATGATTTCCTGGTCCAGCGCGCGGAAACTGATGGTCGCGTCGATACGGTTGCGGAATTCCGGCGTGAACATGCGCTTGATGTCGGCCATCTCGTCGCCTGCCTGCTTGGAATTGGTGAAACCGATCGAAGCTTTCTGCAAGCTTTCCGCACCCGCATTGGTCGTCATGATGATGATCACGTTGCGGAAATCGGCTTTGCGGCCATTGTTGTCCGTCAAGGTGCCGTGGTCCATGACTTGCAGCAGGATATTGAAAATGTCCGGATGGGCTTTTTCAATTTCGTCGAGCAACAAGACCGCATGCGGCTTCTTGGTGATCGCTTCCGTCAGCAAGCCGCCCTGGTCGAAACCAACGTAGCCCGGTGGCGCGCCAATCAAACGGCTGACCGCGTGGCGCTCCATGTATTCCGACATGTCGAAACGGATCAACTCGATGCCGAGGATGAAGGCCAGTTGCTTGGCCACCTCGGTCTTGCCCACGCCGGTCGGGCCGGAGAACAGGAAGGAGCCGATTGGCTTGTCCGTCTTGCCCAGGCCCGCGCGCGCCATCTTGATGGCCGAGGCCAGCGCATCGATGGCGGGATCTTGCCCGAATACCACATTGCGCAAGTCGCGGTCGATGGTTTGCAGCTTGCTGCGGTCGTCCTGGTTGACCGTTTGCGGCGGAATGCGCGCGATCTTGGCGATGATGTCCTCGATCTCGGCCTTGCCGATGGTTTTCTTTTGCTTCGACTTCGGCAAGATGCGCTGTGCCGCGCCCGCTTCATCGATGACATCGATCGCCTTGTCGGGCAGATGGCGGTCATTGATGAAGCGCGCCGCCAGTTCGGCTGCCGTCGTCAGGGCCGAAGCCGAGTATTTCACGCCATGGTGCTCTTCGAAGCGCGATTTCAGACCACGCAGAATCTGTATGGTTTGCTCGACGGTTGGCTCGTTGACGTCCACTTTCTGGAAACGGCGGCTCAAGGCATGATCTTTCTCAAACACGCCGCGGAATTCCGTGTACGTGGTCGCGCCGATGCATTTCAACTGGCCGTTCGCCAGTGCCGGTTTCAGCAGGTTCGATGCATCCAGGGTGCCGCCCGAGGCCGAGCCCGCACCGATGATGGTGTGGATCTCGTCGATGAACAGGATGCCGTTCGGATTGTCCTTCAATTGCTTCAGCACGGCTTTCAGGCGCTGTTCGAAATCACCGCGGTATTTGGTCCCGGCCAGCAAGGCGCCCATATCCAGCGAATACACGACGGCATTCTGCAGGATTTCCGGCACGTCGCTTTGCGTGATGCGGTAAGCGAGGCCTTCGGCGATGGCCGTCTTGCCCACGCCCGCCTCGCCGACCAGCAGCGGATTATTCTTGCGGCGACGGCACAGGATCTGGATCACGCGGTCGACTTCTTCCTCGCGGCCGATCAGGGGATCGATCTTGCCTTCGGCAGCGGCCTTGTTCAGGTTTTGCGTGAACTGGTCGAGCGGGCTTTCCTTCGGCTGGCCATCGACGGGCGCTTCTTCCACGCCTTCGGAGGCTTTCGCACTTTCCGTCGACTGGTCCTTGCGCACGCCGTGCGATATGAAATTGACCACATCCAGGCGCGTCACGCCCTGCTGGTGCAGGTAGTAAACAGCATGCGAATCCTTTTCGCCGAAGATGGCCACCAGCACATTGGCACCCGTGACTTCCTTCTTGCCATTCGAGGCGGACTGGACGTGCATGATGGCGCGCTGGATCACGCGCTGGAAACCAAGCGTCGGCTGGGTGTCGACTTCGCCCGTGCCAGGCACGGTCGGCGTGTTATCGCCGATGAAATTGGTGAGGGTCTTGCGCAGGTCCTCTAAATTGACCGCGCAGGCACGCAATACCTCTGCAGCGGAGGGATTGTCCAGCAGTGCCAGCAGTAAATGCTCAACCGTGATGAATTCGTGCCGTGCCTGCCGAGCTTCGACAAACGCCATGTGCAAACTTACTTCTAATTCCTGCGCAATCATACTTCCTCCATCACGCACTGCAGGGGGTGCCCCGCCTTGCGCGCATGCGTTAAAACGAACTCCACTTTGGTACACGCTATATCTTTAGAGAACACGCCGCACACTCCTTTGCCGTAGCGATGAACACTGAGCATGATTTGCGTCGCCGTTTCACGGTCCTTGTTGAAATACTCCTCAATGATGGCCACCACAAATTCCATCGGGGTGTAGTCGTCATTGAGCAAGGCCACCTGGTAGAGCGGTGGCGGCTTCAGCACTTGCCGCTCCAGCAGGGTTTCTGTGTCGTGCTTGGTTGCCATACGCTTATTCTAATGCTTTCACAGTGGTTGTCATGCGCAATATCTACGCCTTTCCAATTGTTTTCAATCTTACGCGTTTTCTTAATAGTGCGCAGATGGCGACCTTGCTGTCAAAATCAAGAGTTGCTTTTTTGGTTGCCGTGAAGAATTTGTCAATATCGATGGAAAAGCGCTTGACTTCATTATTTATTCCGCCAACAATGCTGTATCGACTGTTGCAGTAATGTACAGCTTGATAAGAAGTGAGACGTCGAGGAGGGGGCAAGAAGCTTCTTGCTTTTATGGCTCGTGTGATTTGTTTTAATTTTGAAAGTTCTTTTTATGGCAACAGGTACAGTTAAGTGGTTCAATGATTCCAAAGGTTTTGGCTTCATCACTCCAGATGACGGCGGCGAAGATTTGTTTGCTCACTTCTCCGCAATCAACATGAACGGTTTCAAGACCCTCAAAGAAGGTCAAAAAGTTCAATTCGAAGTCACGCAAGGCCCTAAAGGCAAGCAAGCTTCCAACATCCAAGCAGCCTAAGCATCGCCGGCCCTCAGATGTGAAAAACCTCGTTGTCAAACGGGGTTTTTTTTCGTCCGCAGGGTGCGTTGCACCCTGCACTGCCCCGCGTGTTACATATGCTCGATCATCACGTCGCCGAAACCGGAGCACGACACTTGCGTCGCGCCTTCCATCAGGCGGGCGAAATCGTAGGTGACGCGCTTCGAGGCAATCGATTTCTGCATCGACGAAATGATCAGGTCGGCCGCTTCCAGCCAGCCCATGTGGCGCAGCATCATTTCCGCCGACAGGATCAGGGAACCGGGGTTCACGTAATCCTTGCCCGCGTACTTCGGCGCCGTGCCGTGCGTCGCCTCGAACATGGCGACGGAGTCGGACAGGTTGGCGCCCGGCGCGATGCCGATGCCGCCCACTTGCGCCGCCAGCGCGTCGGAAATGTAATCGCCGTTCAAATTCAAGGTGGCGATGACGCTGTATTCGGCCGGACGCAGCAGGATTTGTTGCAGGAACGCGTCAGCGATGGAATCCTTGACGATGATGTCGCGACCCGTCTTCGGATTCTTGAACTTGCACCAGGGTCCGCCATCGATCAGTTCGGCGCCGAATTCCTTTTGCGCCAGCGCATACGCCCAGTCGCGGAAGCCGCCTTCCGTGTACTTCATGATGTTGCCTTTGTGCACAATCGTCACGGACGGCTTGTCATTGTCGATCGCGTACTGGATGGCCTTGCGCACCAGGCGCTGCGTGCCTTCGATGGACACGGGCTTGATGCCCAGGCCCGAGGTGGCCGGGAAGCGGATCTTGGTCACGCCCATTTCATTGATCAGGAAATCCATCAATTTCTTGGCTTCGGCCGAGCCTTGCTGGTATTCGATGCCGGCATAGATATCTTCCGAGTTTTCGCGGAAAATCACCATGTCGGTCTTTTCCGGCTCTTTCACGGGCGACGGCACGCCCGTGAAGTAGCGCACAGGACGCAGGCAGACATACAGGTCCAGCTGCTGGCGCAGGGCCACGTTCAGCGAGCGGATGCCGCCGCCGACAGGCGTGGTCAGCGGGCCCTTGATCGAGACGACGTAATCTTTCAGTACGGCCAACGTTTCTTCCGGCAGCCACACATCGGGGCCGTACACATTCGTCGATTTTTCGCCCGCATAGATTTCCATCCAGCTGATCTTGCGCGCGCCGCCATAGGCCTTGGCCACGGCAGCGTCGATCACCTTGATCATGACCGGGCTGATATCGATGCCCGTGCCATCGCCTTCAATGAAGGGAACGATGGGATTATCTGGTACATTCAGCGAAAAATCGGCGTTGACGGTGATTTTTTGGCCGTCAGCAGGTACAGTGATATGTTGATACATCGTGATCTCCGAAGTGGGACACACCGCTGGCGGGCAACACGGGCCGGCGACGCGCTCTGCGGTTGCAGAGTTTACAAAAACAAGTCCGAACATGGCGGCAACAACGCACTTTAGCAGGGAAGGAACAGCCGGGCCATCCGCATCGCCATGCAGAATGCAGCGCCAAAGAACCCTATCGCCACACTGACCCAAGTCTTCTATAAGACATAAGACCAGCGTTTCACATTATGCACCAGTATCTTACAGGGCGCCACGCTTTTGCGGCGCCAATCAGCGACCACCATCGTTTGCATCAATTCATCTATCAGCATGCCACTCATCCTCTTCAATAAACCATTCCAGGTCTTGTGCCAGTTTTCGCCGCAGGACGGCCGCGTCACCCTGGCCGACCATTTGACCATTCCCGGCATCTACCCGGCCGGCCGCCTCGACGCCGACAGCGAAGGCTTGCTGCTGCTGACGGACGACGGCCGGTTGCAGCACGAAATCAGCCACCCCGACCGCAAGGAAGCGAAAACCTACCTGGTGCAGGTCGATGGCGTGCCCGACGCTGCCAGCCTGGCGCGCCTGCAGGCGCCGCTGGACCTGGGCGACTTCATCACCAAGCCGTGCAAGGCCGTGCGCATCGCCGAGCCGGACTGGCTGTGGCCGCGCGACCCGCCCATCCGCGCGCGCGCCGACAAACCGACCTCGTGGCTGGCGATCACGTTGAAAGAAGGAAAAAACCGGCAAGTGCGGCGCATGACGGCTGCCGTCGGCCTGCCCACCCTGCGCCTGGTGCGCAGCGCCATCGGCCCGTTCTCGCTGGCCAGCCACCCTCTGCTGCCTGGCGAATGGTGTGAAGTGCCGGCCGAGAACATTGGAAAAACGTGAGCAGGACAAGAACAGTGGCTTCGGCACTAAAATTTTGCCAATAAGCACTATTTATTTTTAGATAATGTATTAAAATCATCCTACCTTAACATGATGGAAAAGGAAAGATGATGAAAAAAGTAATGCTGACGCTGGCCGCCTCCCTGCTTGCCGGCACCGCATTGGCGCAATCGGGTGCCCAGGTGCATGCTTCCGCAGCGACCGATGCCGTCAAACCGCCCCCTGCATCGGCAGCCAGCCATGCTTCGGCCGCCACCGATGCCATCAAGCCGGTGCCGCCAGCAGCGGCCTCGACCAAGGCCTCGGCCGCAACCGATGCGCCGCGCCTGATTCCCCAGGCGCGCAAGACGAAGCAGCCAGCCGCTGAAGCAGGCAAGCCGGTGAAATAGGCGCCATCCCCGGGATTACAGCAACCATGTTGCTGTAATCCCACGCTTTCGGCGCGGCCAGGCAGCCAGCTTGACCGGGCGGCGGCCAGCATGGCTTAATCGCCGCTTCGCAGCCACCATCGCGCTCCATGAAAACTTCTCTTCGCCTTCTCAGCTTCTCCATCGCCCTGATGACTTGCGCCAGCATTGCGCAAGCACAAGCATCGCAAGGCAAGCGCTTGCAGCTTTCGGCCGGCATGCATTTGATCCAGGCGGAAGTGGCCGCCACGCAAGAGCAACGCGAACAAGGCTTGATGTACCGCGAAAAAATGCCGGTGAATGCGGGCATGCTGTTCGTCTTTGGCAACCCGTCCACGCAATGCATGTGGATGAAAAATACGCCGCTGCCCCTGTCGGTGGCCTTTATCGACGCCAGTGGCAAGATCGTCAACATCGAAGATATGCAAGCGCATACACTCGACAGCCATTGCTCCACCAGGAGCGTGCCCGTGCGTTATGCGCTGGAAATGAACCTGGGCTGGTTCAAGCAAAAGAACATCAAGCCAGGCATGAACATCGGCAACTTGCCCGCCTTGCACTAAGCCATGGTGGCCGGCAGCGGGCCGCTGCCGAAAACGCGGCCGAAGATGAGCATAAAAAGCACGCGCGCACGCGAAAAAACCCGCCAGAACGAATCTGCGGGTTTTTGCTTTTCAACCAGTGCCAGCGTACCGGCACAGGCAGGCCACCTTGATGGCTTGCCTGCTGGCGAATATTAAGCGGACAGTGCTTTCAAAGCAGCTGCCAGACGGCTCTTATGGCGAGCTGCCTTGTTTTTGTGGATGATCTTCTTGTCAGCGATACGGTCGATGGTCGACACGGATGCTTGGAAGATTGCAGCAGCTGCTGCCTTGTCGCCGCCCTGGATCGCTTTGCGAGCAGCTTTGATAGCCGTGCGCAAGGTCGAACGTTGGGACGAGTTGTGTGCGTTTTGCTTAACTGCTTGACGAGCGCGTTTGCGCGCTTGTGCGGTATTTGCCATGGAATTTCCTAAAACAGGGTCAAAGTGCGTTTGCAAACATTAGTGTTTGCCAACCGGTGCGTTCTGTGCGTCTGCCGAACCATGTGTGCCAAACCAGTGCCTGTCAAACATTAGTGTCTGCGTAACAGAATTCTGTACAGCCTTCGATTATAGCGATATTTTCAAGCGGGGGCAAATCAAAAAACCGTGTGTGACGCCAAAAACACCTGAAAATGGGCCTGGCAATGGCGAATCAACAGCGATTGTTACCATATTTTAAGCGTTTTCCAGGGCCGTGCGCGGCTATAATCTGCCCCCATGAACTTGCTTAAAACCCTCGCCGCCATCTCCAGCATGACCATGCTGTCCCGTGTAACCGGATTATTGCGCGAAAGCCTGTTCGCGCGCGCCTTTGGCGCCGGTGCCTACACGGACGCCTTCATTGTTGCTTTCCGCATCCCCAACCTGTTGCGCCGCTTGTTTGCCGAGGGTGCGTTCTCGCAAGCCTTCGTGCCGATCTTGTCTGAATACAAGAACCAGCACGGCCAGGAAGCCAGCAAGCAATTGGCCGACCATGTCGCCACCACGCTGGTCTGGGCCACCCTGCTCGTGTCGCTCCTCGGCATCGTCGGTGCGCCGTGGTTCGTGTACGCGATTGCCACGGGCCTGACCAAGGACCCGGGCGCTTTTGACGCGGCCGTATGGATGACGCGCTTGATGTTCCCTTATATTACCTGCATGTCCTTCGTGGCCCTGGCCGGCGGCATTTTGAATACCTGGCGCGAATTCAAGATTCCTGCATTTACGCCAGTGTTGCTCAATTTATCATTCATTGCCGCCTCGCTGTTCCTCGCGCCGTACTTGAAACAGCCGATCTACGCCATGGCCATTGCCGTGTTCGCCGGCGGCTTGCTGCAGGTGGCCATCCAGATTCCCGCGCTGATCAAGATCGGCATGCTGCCGCGCCTGTCACTCAATCCCGCCATCGGTCTGTCCGACGGCGGCGTGCGCCGCGTGCTGAAAAAGATGGGACCAGCCGTCTTCGCCGTCTCGGCAGCCCAGATCAGCCTGATGATCAACACGAGCATCGCGTCGCGTCTGGCCGAAGGCAGCATTTCCTGGCTGTCGTATGCGGACCGCCTGATGGAGTTCCCCACCGCCATGCTGGGCGTGGCCCTGGGCACCATCTTGCTGCCCAGCCTGTCAAAGGCGAATGTGGATGGCGACAAGACGGAATACTCGGCCCTGCTGGACTGGGGTTTGCGTCTGACTTTCCTGTTGGCACTGCCCGCCGCCGTCGGCATGGCGACCCTGGCCACGCCGCTGATCGCGACACTCTTTCACTACGGCAAGTTTACAGCCGAATCCGTGACCATGTCGACGCAGCCGCTGGTGGCGTACAGCCTGGGCCTGATCGGCATCATCCTTGTGAAAACCCTGGCGCCCGCGTTCTATGCGCGCCAGGACATCCGCACGCCCGTGAAAATCGCCATCGGCGTGCTGATCGCCACGCAGCTGATGAATCTGCTGTTCGTGCCCTATATCGCCGTGGCCGGCCTGGCCCTGTCGATCGGCCTGGGCGCCTGCCTGAACGCCTCTTTTCTCTACTGGGGCTTGCGCAAGCGCGGCATCTACCAGCCGAAACCGGGCTGGGCCAAGTTCTTCCTGCGCCTGTTGCCGGCGCTCATCGTGATGGGCGGCGTTGCCGCCTTCGGCGCCCTGCGCATCGACTGGATCGCTATGCAAGCCCATCCGCTGTTGCGGGCCGGCGCGCTGGCCCTGCTGGTGAGCTTGTGCGGCGTGGCCTACTTTGCCACCCTTGTCCTCGTTGGATTCCGCTTCCGCGACTTCAAGCGCCACGCATGACAACGTGCGCAGGACGTTATTGCCCGCGTCTCGCCGTACTAGCCCTGCGCTTGTTGTCGCCATCGCGCATCTTGTAAAAACAAAAAAACCCGCCTCGGCGGGTTTTGTCATTCTGGCTGAAAAACAATCAAACGGCTTTGCGGGCGCGGCGGCGGGCGGCGAAACCGACCAGTGCCAGGCCACCCAGCAGCATGCCGTAGGTTTCAGGTTCCGGCACTGGCAAGGCCGATACCGTGCCCACGTATTGGCCGTTCTGCAAACCGGTCAAGCCGGAAACGCGCACCTCGTAGCTGCCGGCTGCCAACGGCCCCGCCCAGCTCAGGCTCTGGATACCGGATACCGATGCCCAAGTCAGGTCGCCATAGCCCACCAGTGTGGCGGCAAAGTTGCTGATTGCGCCGTCGGGAACGGAAAACGTTTGCAATGCACCGAAAGACGCCGACGATGGCGTCAGCAGTTTAAAGGTCCACAAATCGTCGATCACCGAATTGGCAGCAAAATTGGTGGTGATGGATGACCGTGTATCAAATCCGCTCGGGTCCAGGATACCCAGATTGTAAGTGGCCGCCGACGCGCTGAACGATGCTGCAGCCAGAATGCCAGCTGCGATAAATTTCAATTTCATAACTTATCCCTTAAAGTAAATTATGGCCGCCAGGTAGGGCCAGCCACCGTTTTAGTACTGAAAGTACCAGATACAATGGTAGCATAAAGATATTAAATTACTTGCAATTATTTTATTTAAATTACATTTAAAATAAGTATTTCCGCTACGAAATGGTTGCGTACGCAGGAGAATTTCCTATTGAAAATAGTTCTCGCCGTATCGCTCTCGATTGACTTATGGTTACAGCGGATTGGCTGCTTCCTGCTGCGCGCCAGCCTCTTCCTCCGGTTCCGGCACCTCGGGCGGCGCGGGTTTGGGCACGACGGGTGCTGGCGCAGCACGGGGAAACAAGGCCGGCGGCGCGGCTGTGTCTGCCGGCACCAGCGCCAGCCCTGCCGGCGGCACGGGGCCGCCGACGACAAACTGCCACTCGGACAGCTGCGACTTGCCTTCGAAGCCAGTGAAGCGGGCCTCGAAATTGCCCACTTTTAAAGGCGCGGACGACGACAGGCTATGCATGCCGATGATGCCCTGGCTGCCAGGCTGGTACAGCAAGCCCCACTCGGCGCGTCCAGTGATGGGGTCGACATACAGCTTGCGCAAATGGCGGCGCACCTGCGGAAAGCGGGGGTCGCGCAGCAAGGCGGCCAGATTCGGCGGCTGCTGCGGCTGGCCGGCAGGCGTGGCGCCCGCGTAGCTCTGCAGCGCATCGACAAACTGCGCGCCGATGTCGAGCAATTCCTGCTCGGCAGCCTGGCGCTGCAGCAAGGAGCCCATCTTCAGACCAGCCGCGCCCACCAGGCCGAGGATGGCCACCACGATGATCAGGCCCAGGTAGGTAAAACCGCGCTGGCGGCGCGCAGAACAAGGCATCGCCGCTACCAGTCGGCAAACGGCGTGCCGCTGCGGTCCTTGCCGGGCGCGCCGCTTTTCACGTCATATACCTGGCCCTGCGTGTCGTCGGGCGGCGGCACGATGCGCCAACTGCTGTCGCTGTCCGTAATGGGGTCGATGGGCATGGCACGCAGGTATTTCTTTTCCACCAATTGCTCCAAAGTATCGGGATAGCGGCCCGTATCGCCGTGGAACTGGTCGATGGTCATGCGCAGGTTGCGCAAGTTGTCTGCCAACACGGTTTCCTTTGCCTTGTCGAGGCTGGGAAAGTAACGGGGCACGGCCAGGGTCAGCAGCAGTGCCACGATGCCAAGCACCACCAGCAATTCGATCAGGGTAAAGCCGCGCGCGCGGGCAGGAAGGATGTCAGCAGCCATGGTTCACCATAGACGGTAAGGCACGTTGTTCAAGCCCGTCTTGCCGGACGTGCAATACACATCGTACACATCGTCGCCTTCGCGCGGCTCGGCCGCCTCGCTGGCGTAGCTGCGCTTGCCCCACGTTTGCGCATCGCTCAAGCCCGCGTCTGCGTGGAACGGGTCGCGCGGCACGCGGCGCAGGAAAAACAGCTTGCTGCGCTTCGGGTTGCGCTGGTCCGGCACGCCCTCGACCAGCAATTCCAGGCTTTTCGGGTAGCCGCTGGCGTCTGGCGCACGCAGGATGCGGCCCTCGTCGCCGGCCCGCTTATAAGCGTCGAGCCCCTGGCGGATCTCGCGCAGAGCGCGCCGCAAGTCCTGCTCCTGGCGCCGCTGCATGGCCACCTGCGTGACGGGCACCACCAGCGTGCCCAGCACGCCCAGGATGGCCAGCGTTACCAGCAGCTCGATCAGCGTAAAACCGCCGTGCGTGCGCGCCAGTCTCATTTGGCGACCGGCACCGGCTGGCTTGACGACAGCGGCAAGGGCGCCGCCTGCAACGGCGCGGGCTGGCCAGGCGATATCGGCAGGGGCGATGCGGCCGGCTCGGGCGATGGCGCCACTTCCGGCGCGGGCACGCTCTGCGGCAATGTCTGTGGCAAGATCGGCGGCACCTGGCCAGGCGCCATCAGCGGCTGCGCGGGCGCCGGCTGCATGCCGACTGCCGACGGTCCGGAACGCACGATCAGCGTGCCTGGCATTTGTGTGGGCGCCTTGGCCGCCATGTCGGGACGGCGGCGGAAGCTGCCTTCCGTGCCGGCCGAGAATTCCGATTCCTTCGCCTCCGGACGCTGCACCGTGCGCACCAGGTGCGGCGTGATTGACAGCACGATTTCCGTCTTCTGGCTGTCGTCCTTGCTGCTGCCGAACAGGCGTCCCAGCACGGGAATGTCGCCCAGGCCAGGCACCTTGTTGCCCGAGCTGCGCTCTTCATTGTTGATCAGGCCCGCCAGTACCTGGTTTTCGCCATCCTTCAACTGCAGCATGGTCGACGCCTGGCGCGTGCCGATCTGGTACAGGGTCGAACCGCTCCTGGTGGTGGTGGCCGCGCCCAGGTTGCTCACTTCCAGCGAGATGCGGATGCCCACTTCATTGTTCAAATAGATGGTCGGCTCGGCGTTCACCGTCAAGCCCACGTCCAGGTAGCTGACCGATTCCGAAGCAAAGCCGCCCGTGCCCGGCGAAATGGTGGTGGTCACCACGGGCACCCTGTCGCCGATGACGAATTTCGCCTTTTCCCGGTTGCGCACGCGGATACGCGGATTGGCCAGGATGTTCGCATCGCCGTCCGTCTTGTTGAGGTTGGCCGTCACGGACAGGTCGCTCACGCCGATGCTGCGCTGGTTCAGCTTATTCAGGTCATTGATGGTCAGACCCATCCCGCCCGACGTGGAAAGCGGCGTCAGCGTCAGGCTCGCTGGCCAGGCCACGCCCAGTTCCAGCAGGCGGCTGCGCTTGACTTCGAGGATTTCCAGCTCCAGCACCACTTCCGCCTCGGGCACGTCCTGCAGCGCGATCAGGCGCTCGGCCAGGCGGATCGCCTCGGGCGTGTCGCGCACGATGACGAGGTTGAGTTTTTCATCGGCCACCACGTCGCGCGTCTTGAGGATGGTCTTGAGCGTGTTGGCCACCTGCTTGGCGTCCGCATTGGCCAGGAAGAAGGTTTTCACCAGCACTTCCTGGTATTCCTTCAGCTTGGCCGCCACATTCGGGTAGATCAAAATGGTGTTCGCATCCATCACCTGCTGCTCCAGCTGGTTCGTCACCAGCAGGAAGTAGACGGCCGATTCCACCGTGCTGTTCTTCAGGAAGATCGAGGTTTTCGCGTCGGCCTTGACGTCCTTGTCGAAGACGAAATTGAGGCCGGAGCGGCGCGCGATCAGCTCAAACACCTGCTTTAAAGGCGCGTCGCGAAACTCGATGGTGATCGGCTGTTTGTACGACCTGGCCAGGCCCGATTCGACGATGGGCGGCGCCGTCTTTTCATCGACCTCGCGCAGCAGCGCGCGCGCGCCCGCATGGTTCGGCTGCTCGGTGAGGATGGCGTTCAGGCGCTGGCGCGCCGGGTCGTATTGTTTCGCCTCCAACGCCGTGCGTGCATCCGCCAGCAATTTGCCCTGGCGCTGCGCGCGCTCGAGCGCGCGCAAGCCGCTGTTGGCCCGCTCGTTTTGCGCATCGATTTCCAGCACGCTCAGAAAGCCCGCGCGCGCCTGCTCGCCCTGCCCCGCTTGCGCCAGGCGCTCGGCCTGCTGCAAGCGGGTGCCCGTGGCCCGTTCGCGCGCCTGCAGCCAGGCGCTGCGGTATTGCGCATTACCGGGGTCTTGCTGCAGTGCTTCCTGCAGCTTTTGCAGGCCGGCCGGGATGTGATCTTGCGCAATCAGTTCGCGCCCGTCGCGGTAGGCTTGCTGCCCGGCGCAGCCGGCCAGCAGCACCAGCAACACCAGCAACGGCGCCGATGAAAAGGAACGAGACATCAATCGAGTACTCCAATGTTGAGCTGCTGAACCTGGTTCAACGGCAGATAAGTGAGCGTCATGACGGGCGGCGCGATCGTCACGACCTTGTAGGCGCCATCGATGACGGTATTGGCGCGCACGATATACGTCTTGTCGGCGCGCGACAGGAACACTTCCCAGGCGCCGTCGGCGGCCGCCTTGCCCAGATAGACGAAAGGCAGTGGCGGCGCCATCGGCGCCGGTGGCGGCGGCGCGGCGGTCACGGCCATTTTCGGTGGCGGCGGGGTCCAGTTCTGGCTCTGGAAGACACCACCGGCGCCGCCAAAGGTATCGCCATCCTCGCCCGCCACTTCACTGCGCGGCAGCAGCGCCACGATGACCGGCTGCGCGGCCTGCGCCCTGGCGGCTGCATGGCGCGCCGGCACGACGACCCGCTCCACCGCCTCGGCCACGTCGGCCACGGGCTGGCGCTCGCCGAACAGCAGCAAGGCGCCGGCACCCAGCACGCCGGCCAGCATGAGACTATGGCGCGGGGTCATGGCGCCTCTCCCGCGCTGTCAGCCAAATAAAATGTCAGGCGCACGCGCGCTTCGAGCTCGGTATCGGCGATCTGCTCGCGGCGAAAACTCAGTTCGTCGAGCGAGGCAAAGGGGGCCGCGCGCAGCGCTTGCAGCGCGAACTGCCACACGGCCGCATAACTGCCCTTCAACGGCAAGGTCACCTGCCAGGTGGCGACACGGCTGGCCTTGTCGTAGCCGTTTTTATATTCGCCCTGCGCCAGCACGAGGCCGTTTTTCGCGGCCAGGTCGAACAGCTGCTTGACCTGCTGCTCCGCGTGGCGCTGCTGTCCCAGGGTGGCATAAAAGCGCGCCAGGTTTTCGCTGGCCGTCGCCGGCGGTGCCACGGCCGCCACGGCCAGCGATGGCTGCGGCAAGGGCCGCGCTTCCAGCTGCGCCGCCACGACGCGCTGCTGCCAGGCCCAGGCCCAGGTGGCCATGCCCAGCACGAGCAGGACCACGGCCAGGCAGGCGGGCGCGCCCGCGCGGCGCAGCAGCAGTTGCGCGCGCAGGCGCAAGAGGCTGATGTCGATGGCCATCATGGCGTGCCCCAAACGGCTTCCAGCTGGAAGCGCAGCGGTTTGTTCGGATCGAGCGCATTGATTTCATGACGCAGCAGCTGCACGCGGGTGCCGAACAGCTCCTGCTGCTTCAATTGCGCGATGTAGGCCACCATGGCGTCGCTGCCGGTCGTCTCGGCCGTGATCTTCAGCACGCGCTTGCGCGCATCCGGTTCCAGCGCCAGCAGCGCGATGCCGGGCGGCGTGGCGCTGGCCAGCGCATCCTGCACGTCGCGCCACGGCAAATTCAATTGCAGGATGGCGGCATTCACGGCCGCCGCCTGCGCGGGCGCAATGGGTACTTGCGGTGTCGGCACCGGCCCCTGCGTGGCGGTCATCACGCGCTGCTGCGCCAGATGCCAGCGTGCCTCGCTTGCCTGCTGGCGCTGCAGCGCGACGCTGCCGCTGTACGCTGCCGTGACGCTCAGCGCCACGCCCAGCGCACCAACGCACCACGCCCACGCGGGCACGCGATGCAGGCTGCGGCGCCAGCTTGATGGCGCAAAATCGATATCGAGGCGCGTCATGCCACGCCTCCGCTGCGGGCCAGACGGGCGCCCGGCGACAACGCGCCGTCCCCGTCTGGCGTGGAAAAAACCTGGCAGTGGAACGCTGCAGCCGGCGCCAGCCAGCCCGCTGGCGGCGCGCCGCACAGCTGCAGCAGCGCCGGTGAGGGCACGCCTTGCAGCAGCGCCTCGCGCGCCAGCGCCTGCAGCAGCCAGTCCCGGCCCGCGCCCGGTGGCACGGGAAGCGCGCGCACGGCGCGCAGGCAGCCATCGTGCCGCACGCCGAGGGTCAAGGTGTGCTCCTGCAGCTGGCCAAACCAGGCGCACGGTGTGAACGCACCGTTCCAGCGATTCCAGTGGCGCGCGAATTGCGGCGTGATGAAAATCAGGACCAGCTTGCGCGCAGCAGCCACGCGGGTCAGCTGCGCCAGCAACGCGCGCGGCACGGCACAGAAAAACGGCGCGCGCGCATCCCAGGCGCTGCTGCTGTGCCACAGGCCTGGCGCATCGCCGTACAGCGACTGGAAGCGCAGCGCGGCGGCCGCCTCGATATCGGCCAGGCGCGCGGCGCCTTGCGGCATGTCCACTTGCCACAGGCGCGCCAACCCATCGTCGAGCACCACGGACAGTGGCCAGCCCGCGTATTGCCCCGCCGGCAGCAGCTGTTCCAATGCCTGTCCCAGGGCTGCGAAGTCGCCATGCAGCGTGCCATCGGGTACATACGCAGCTTCGCCCAGCGGCGTCCAGGCGGGCGCGCGCCAGCGGCTGCTGCGCCACAGGCTCACTGTGCCCGACGCCACGCCCAGGCGCAAACCTTGTCCAAAACCTTTACGCATGCAGGGTGACCCTCTTGATTTCCGTGATGGTGGTGGCGCCCCGTTTGACCAGTTCCAGCGCCGCCAGGCGCAGGCTGCGCGTGCCGTTCGCATACGCTGCCGCCTTGATCTGGCGGATCGGTTTTTTATCGACGATCAGTTCGCGAATTTCATCGGTCAGCACGAGAATCTCGGCGATCGAGCGGCGTCCCTTGTAGCCCGTGCCGCGGCAATCGCCGCAGCCCTTGCCCTGCTTGAATTCATACTCATCAACGTCGGCGCGCGCCAGGCCCACGCTGGCCAGTTCCAGATCGTCCGGCGTGTAGCCGGTGGCGCAATGGGGGCAGTTGGTGCGGATCAGCCGCTGCGCCCAGATGCCGTTCAGGGCCGAGACAAACGCATACGGATCGATGCCCATGTGGGTAAAACGGCCAAACACGTCGAAGACATTATTCGCGTGCACGGTGGTGAGCACCAGGTGGCCAGTGAGGGCCGACTGCACGGCGATTTCCGCCGTTTCGCGGTCGCGGATTTCGCCCACCATGATCTTGTCGGGGTCGTGGCGCAGGATCGAGCGCAAGCCCTTGGCAAACGTCAGCCCCTTCTTTTCGTTGACGGGGATTTGCAGGATGCCGGGCAGCTGGTATTCGACGGGATCTTCGATGGTGATGATCTTTTCGCGCCCGTTGTGGATTTCCGTCAGCGCCGCGTACAGGGTCGTGGTCTTGCCCGACCCCGTGGGACCGGTGACGAGCAGCATGCCGTAGGCTTCCTGCGCCAGCGCGCGCAAGGCTTGCAGCGACGGCGCGTCAAAGCCCAGCGCTTCGAGGGTCAGGGCACCATACGCCTCGATCATCGCGCGCTTGTCGAGGATGCGGATGACGGCATCCTCGCCATGGATGCTGGGCATGATGGAGACGCGCAAATCGATTTCGCGCCCGCCCGACTCGACCCGGAAGCTGCCGTCCTGCGGCACGCGGCGCTCGGCGATATCGAGTTCGGCCAGCACTTTCAGGCGCGAGATGATGTGTTCGGCCACTTCGATGCCGTTGACGGACGTGGCGTGATCGAGCACGCCGTCGACCCGGTACTTGACGGCCAGGCCGCCGGCCGTGCTTTCCAGGTGGATGTCCGAGGCGCCCGCCTTCAGCGCGTCATATAAAGTCGAATTGACCAGCTTGACGGCCGGGCTGGCCGCTTCCGAGACGCTGGCGAACGACAGCACGGCGGCCGTCTTGCCATCACGCCGCGCGTCAGTGGCGGCGCCGGGCAGCAGGCTGTCGACGGCGCGCGCCGACTCTTCCTGCTTCGACAGGTAGGCACCGATGTCGGCCTGCAGCGCCAGGCGCACGTTCAAGACGCCCTGCCCGGCGCGCGCACTGAGCCAGGTTTGCAGGTCGAGGTCGAACGGGTCGGCGATCACGCCCACCAGCTGGCCGTCGGCGGCGCGCAGCAGCACGCTGTGGCGCGCCAGCGCCTGCGACAGCGGCAGCAGGTCGAAGGCGGGAGAAAACGCCAGCATGTCGGCCGTTTCCAGCACCTCCAGGGCGAACGGGCGCGCCAGCTCGCGCACCACGGCGCGCGCCTCGATGCCGCTCAGCTGCTGCAATTCCTCGACCAGGCTGCGCTTCGATTGCCGGCACAGGGCGCGCGCGCGCTGCAGCAGCGCAGGGTCGATGGCCACGCTGGGCACAGTGGATTCGGCAGCGGTTTGCATCATGAAATGTCGCCGGCGAGGTCAAAGATGGGCATGTACAGCAAGATCACGATAGCGCCCACGACCAGGCCGATGGCGGCCATCAGCAAGGGTTCGAAAGTGCGCGTAAAACGGTCGATCCAGCGGCTGATTTCGCCGTCGTAAAAGGCGGCCGACTGCGTCAGCATGGGGCCCATGTCGCCCGTGCGCTCGCCCACGCGCAGCATGCGCAGGGAAATGGGCGTGGTCAGTTGATATTGCTCAAACGCGGACGACAGGGGCTGGCCCGCCTCGATGGCGCCGCGCGCGCCTTGCAAGGATGCCTGCATGCCCGGCGAAACCATCGCTTGCACGGTGGTAATCGCCTGCACGATGGTGATGCCGCCTTCGGCCAGCATGCCCAGGGTCAGGTACAGGCGCGACAGTTCATAGATGCGCACGCGCTCGCCGATGCCGGGCAACTTCGCCAGCAGGCGCGCCACGCCGCCATGGCGCAGCACGCGCCGCACGGCGGCAAATACGACGCTGCCGATGAGCGCCAGCCCGAGCAACAGCAGCACGCCATGCTGCGTGACGAACTGGCCCCAGCTGAGCATCACTTGCGACATCCACGGCAGGTTGCGCCCGGCGCCCTGATAGACCTCGGCGAAACGGGGCACCACATAGCTGATCAGGAAGACGCTGACGCCGCCACCCACGGCCAGCAGGATGGCGGGATAGATGGCGGCGCTGACGATCTTGCCACGCACCGTATCGATGCGCTGCTGGTAGTCGATGTAGCGCGACAGCGCGCGCGGCAAGTCGCTGGTGCCCTCGGCCGCCTTGACGATGCCGATATACAGAGGGGGAAACAGTTCGGCCTGCTCCGCCAGGACGGCGGAAAAGCGTTTGCCTTCGCGCAAGCCTTCCAGCAGGCGCGTGAGCACGCTGCGCGTGGCCGGCGACGCTTCCTTTTCCAGCAAGGCTTCCAGCGCCTCGACGATGCCGAGGCCCGCACAGAGCAAGGCCAGCAATTCCTGGCTGAACAGCACCAGGGGCATCGCCCGCGCGCGCTGGCGCCCGGCTGCGCTGAACGGCGTGGCGCGCAGGGGGCGGATGGCGCTGACGAACAGTCCGCGCGCCTCGGCCTGGCGACGCGCGTCGGCTTCATCGCGGCCATCGATCACGCAGGTTTGCAAGGTGGCGACTGCCTGGTCTGTGGAAAGCGCGCGTACTTCAAACTGCATGATGGCTTGTCCGTGGCGAAAGAGTGGGCGCGCTGGCCTTATTGCGAGCTGATGTCGGCATTTTCGCCGCTGCCGCCCGCCTGGCCATCCTTGCCCATGGAGACGATGTCATATTCGCCCTTGCTGCCGGGCGCGCGATATTGATAGGCATGGCCCCAAGGGTCGAGCGGCACGGCCTTTTTCAGGTAGGGGCCATTCCAGCGCGTGCCGGCGGCGGGCGGCGCGACCAGCAGCGCGGCCAGGCCCTCTTGCGTCGTGGGATAACGTCCCACGTCGAGGCGGTAGGTGTCGAGCGATTTTTCAAACGCTTCGATCTGTGCCTTGGCCACCGTCACTTCCGATTTGCCCAGCTGGGCGAAATACTTGGGGCCGACATAGGCCGCCAGCAAGCCGATGATCACGATCACGACCAACAGTTCGAGCAATGTAAAGCCACGCGCATGGCGCGTCGCCGCAAAGTTCTGCCTGTGAGCTGCATGCATCCGGTAACTCCTTATTGCCTACCTTCAATACATTGCCGCCATGTGCACCGCTGGTGGCTGCGCACAGGCGGCGCGTGCTTGCCTGATGCATAGCAGGCTACCATGCCACTTATGCTTAATACAATCTTTTATTTGTACTGAAAACAACAAAAATCCGGGGAAACCATCGAGTGTGCACTAACGCAAGTCGCGCGCCGCTTGCGCCGCCGCGTGGCGCGCGTACAATCGGCGCATGAGTGGCCATGCCGCCACCACGCACCGAGGAGCATCCATGCCGGCCTTCCGCCTGAGCTTTGCCATCCTGGCCAGCGCCTGTATCTTGCCTGCCGCGCCGGCGGCGCCCCCGCGCCACGCCTACATTGTGCAATTAGCAGCCACACCGCAGGCGCCGCAGGCTGATGGCGATGCGGCCCGGCGCGCAGAACGGCAGCGCGCCGTGCTGGCGCTAGTGCCTGACGCCACCGTGCAATACCGCTACACGACCGCCCTGCACGGCTTTTCCGCCCTGCTCTCACCGGCCGAAGTCAAGCGCCTGCGCGCCAGTCCCCTCGTCGCGCGGGTCTCGCCCGATACCGAAGAGCATGTCAACGACGGCGGCACGCACCGGGGCAGCGGACCCGCCCCGCAACATTAAGTCCGCGCAATGACATGACGCACCGACGTGCGCCGTGCCGCAAGGCTCACACGGTGTGGCGGCGGCGCAGAGCAAAACCGATCAGCGCCAGGCCACCCGTGAGCATCATCCATTCCGACGCTTCCGGCACGGCCGAGATCGTCGCGATGCTGGCGTAGGTGCTGCCGGCAATGCTGGCGGGCAAACCGCCGTTGAGCGGGGTCAACTCGAATTGCAGCAAGTTGCCATTTGCATTGCCCAGGTAGGAGGTGGCCGTGGCATCAAGCAAGCCCACGCCAAACGTCGTGCCCGCGTTGCCGGCCGTATTCAGGAAGTCGCCGCCAAAGACGATGTTGAAGCCGAACTTGCCACCCAGGGTCACGTTGTGAAACCAGTCGTTGTAGGCACCGCTATTGCCGAAGGTCAAAGTGCCGGGCAAGCTGCCGCTGACGCTGCCTTCCTGCGATGCCAGTGCGCCGTACGCCCCCGAGAAATTGTTCAAGGTGGCGCTGGCGCCCGGCGCGGGACTGTTGCCCGCGATAAAGGAGAAATCGAGAAAACCGGCGCCCGAGAACGCGCTGGTGTCGATTTCCACGTGGTAGCCGAGCGGGTCCGCCAGCGCCAGGCTGGAGCTGGCAGCCAGCACGGCGGCCAGGATGGCGCGGCGCATGGTCAGATGGAATGTCGTTGTCAACATGATGGTGTCCTTAGAAGTTGCCGGCGTAAACGCTGGCGGAATAATGGATCGTCACTTTCGACGGATTGATGAAACTGACGGCAAACGAGGCCGTCACGCCCGGCGCCAGGCTGGCCCCGTTGACGGTGACATACGCGGCGCCTGCATGGCTGCCCGTGGCATTCGCCAGGCTCACACCGGACGGCAAACCGCCGAACACCACCTGGAACGGGCCGGCCAGCGCACTGCTGCCTGTGTTGGTGAACGAGAACGTGCCCGTGTACTTTTGCGTCACGCGGTTATACGTGAGGCCGGAACTGGCTTGCGCTACGCCGGCCGTGATGTCGCGGTAGGCGGGCTGCAAATCCAGGCTGATGACGACAGGGTCGTGGTCCGAGGCGCGGTAGGGCAAGGCGTTGTACAGGTCTTGCGGCTTGGCGGCATCGATGTTGTAGTCGATCACTTCCGGCTCGTCCGCATTCACATGCCACTCGGCGACGCCGGCCACTTGCGGGCTCAGCGAGGCGCTGGCCAGCGCATGGTCGAGGTAGCCGCTCAGGCCGCCGAACACGTACGAGTACGGCATGCCGGACGGCCGCACGAAACGCTCGAGTTCATTGACGAAGCCGGCACCCGTGATGCGCTGGATCGGATCTTCCGCGCCATACGAATTCAAGTCACCGATGACCAGCACGTCCGGGTCGCCGGCGGCGGCAGCCACCTGCGGCACGAAGCTGCCCACCAGACGCTGGGCCTGCTGCACGCGGGTGGCGTTCCAGCAGCTCTGGCTATCGTTCTGGTCCGCGTCCGGCCCACTGGCAGGGCAACTGCCCTTCGACTTCAGGTGATTGACGACCAGCGAGAATTTTTCGCCATTGCCCGCCTGAAAGGTTTGCGCCATCGGTGGACGGTTGTTGATGGCGTTGGCATCCGACAAGGCACCGCCCACCAGCCCCAGCCTGGCTGGCTTGTAGATCATGGCCACGCGGATGGCGTCCGTGCCCGTGGCGACCGGTTTCGGCACCACGGCATACTTGACGCCGCCGATGGCCGCGTTCAGTTGCTCGACCAGGTAAGTGACGGCCGTTTCGCCATTGTTCTGGATTTCCATCAAACCCACCACGTCCGCATCGATGGCCTTGAGCTCGGCCACGATCTTGTCGCGCTGGCGCTCGAACTCGGCCAGGTTGTCGGCGCCCCGGCAATTGCTCTTGCTGCTAGACGAGCCCAGGGTGCAGCCCTGCCCCGTCTGGCCAAAGATATTGTTGCCATTCGTAAAGGTCGTGAAGAAATTCAGCACATTCGCACTGGCCACCTTGACGTTACCTGCGACCAATTCCGGCGCGCCGCCACGCGGATTGTCGCGCGAAAACTGCGGCAGCTGCGTCGGCTGCAATTTGTATGCGGCGCCGCCACCGCCGATGGCGCCAAAATCCACCACGCCCGTCAGGTCGGCAACCGTGTCGCCGCTGCGCACGGTGCCATCCTGGCCGATGTACGGAATGCTGGGCGGCGTGACGAAAATGCCATCATCGAGCACGATCAGATTGTTCGCATTGGCCGCGATCAAGGCTTGCGCCTCAATCGAGCCGGCCGGATGGCGGTTGGTCGGCACTTCGCGCCGTCCCGCCGACAGGGTCAGTTCGCCACGCGCGCCCAGGTAGGCGTTTTGCGACACGCTCAACGGTTGCGTGAAGCGCACCAGCATGCCTTCCACGGCGGCCAGCTTGTCGTTCGGCAAGGTCACATTCGTGGGCACGATGCTGTGGCCTCCGCTTTGCGTGAGGATGGCCGTCACATCTTTCAATTCCGTATAGGAATGTTTCGCGCCCGTGGGCGTGTATTCGAAGACCGTGCCCGTCACGCGCACCAGTTCGCCCGGCTGCACGGTGGTAACGGTCGTGCCCGTGTAGACAAAGATGCCGTCCGAGGTTGACGGATCACCATCGCCGGCCATGTCCTGGAGGAAGAAACCGGTACCCACCTTCAGGGTGACCACGCCTTCGGTCGTTTGCACGGAATTGGCGTAGGGACTGGCCGCGCCCGATCCCTGAATTTGCGGAATCGTGTGGCTGATGGCGGCCAGGCCTTGCACCGCGACGTCAATCTTGCAGCTGGCACTTTGCTGCTGGTCATTGCTGAAGCTGACGATGACGGGATAATTGCCCACCGGCACGCCAGCGGCCACCAGCAGGCTGGCCGTGGCGCTCTCGCCCGCCACGCCGGCTGCGCTGAAACTGGCCAGGCTGATGCCGGCCACGGCGGGCGACGTCACGCTGGCGGCAGTCACGACGCCATCCACGTCGGAAGCGCGCAACACGGCGCTGCCGCCATTGCCCACGGCCAGGGCCAGGCTGGCCGGGCAGCTGGTGACGATCTGGTGCACGACGGGGCCGCCGCACACATGCAGCGGCGAAGCCGTATTGCGCGGCGTCACGCTGCCGGTGGCGAAGTCCACGCTGTTGTCGTCCGTGTCGCCGCAGCCGCCATTCGCGCGCGCAATCGACAGGGTATTCGACGGCGCGGGCGCCACGGCACCTTCAAAGCCATTGGCCGTGCCAAAACCGACCAGGTCGATGACGGCCGCGCCCGTGGGGCTGGCCCCCGTTTGCGCCGTCTTGGCATTGCTCAAGAGCACCTTGCCCGCCGTGCCCGACAAGGCCAGGCTGCCCGTGGCGTCCGGCGTGGGCAAGTCTTGCGTGCCGCCCGTGCCCTTGGCTTGCTGGACCAACAAATACTGGCCAGCTTGCAATTCGATAGCCGGCAAGGCCGTCACGGACCAGCTCGTATTGGCGGCGGACGCGTATTGCACGCTCCAGTTGCTCAGGTTGACGGGGCTGGCACCGCGGTTGAACAGCTCGATAAAATCGTTGCGGTACACGGCACCCGTGTTGCCGCCGCCACCATACACCTGGCTGATGACGACATCGGAGGCAGCCAAGGCTGGCAGGGACAGGCTGGCCAGCACAGCGGCCATGACCGTCAGGCGCAACGGTTTACGCAGGGACAAGGGCGGGATGGACGCGGCGGCAAGGTGGAAATTCATGGTTTTCCTGGTCAGTTAAGTGTGAGCCAGCCTGGGCTGGCGCTGGCAGGCTGGTCTTGACAAATTGATGACGAACTTATGATTTACATACTAAACAGCCCGCATGACGGGTTGATGACATTTAATTAAGCTAAACGGAGTAATGCTCAACCCGAATCCAGGCTGGCGGCCGCATGCCAACAGTATCTTTCCCGCAACGCCAGACTTTACAAAGCAATCCCGGCGCGTACTTGGCCGCACAATATGATAAAATTCAAACAAATAAGTTTAGTTCCTGATAAGGAATTGAACGGCAACACCAGACCCCGTAGTGCAGGCCCCATCCATGCCTGACCTTGAAGTGCACTCCCGGCCTTGCTCGCAAAGGTAGCCTGGACAGGAGTGACGACAATCGCATGTGGATACACGCGTTGAGCAACGCACCCTTCCATGCTTTTTGAGAGATCGATCATGCCAACAGCAATTTTCACGCCAGCCTCTTCCCGTCCCTTGCTGCTGGCCGCAGCATTGATGCTATTCGGCGCCAGCGCCCAAGCGCAAACGGCCCCGTCTGCGCAAAAGAATGAAAAGAATTGCCAGGCAAGCACGCAGGACGCGAATGGCAATGCGAAAGATGCCAATCTGGACGGCACCTACAGTGCCTGCAGCCTGGCCAACGGCTTCATCGGCTTCGGCAATCGTCTCGGCGACGGCAAGAACACGACACCGGAATTTGACGGCAAAATCTCCGACCAGGAATTCCGCAAGGTCCCATCGGCCAATAATACGAACAGCCTGGCCACGCGCCAGTTGCCTGCCGATGCCGACGCCAGCGAGCCGCGCCAGACACTCGCCAGCAGCGATCGCAACTATCGTGTTGCCACGCGCGATTTCGTCGCCGCCGAAGAAAACCGTCCCTTCGATGACGCCGCCGGATACCGCGGCCCGGGCCGTGTGTACAACCAGGGCCGCAGCGACGACACCACTCTTCCACTGATCTTCTCCTCGTCGCTCGGCGAAGGCTTGCCTGCCACTGGCGGTGGCGTTGGTAGTGGCGGTTCCGGTGGCGGCTTCACGGGCGGCAGTTTCATCCCCGTGACGCCAAGCATTCCAGGGGTGACGCCAGACATTCCAGGTGTGACGCCAGACAATCCGGGCGTGACGCCGAACATTCCAGGCGTGACGCCAGACATTCCGGGCGTGACGCCAGAGATTCCAGCCGTGCCGGAACCGGAAACCTATGCCATGCTGCTGGCAGGACTGGGCCTCGTCGCCCTGGCACGCCGCCGCAAGTGCAAATAACGCACCAACATGAAAAAGGCCCGTGAGGGCCTTTTTTTTATTGCGTGTAAGAATCAGGTTTCAACGCCGGAAGCCCGCATACGGTGCCGCCAGCGGGTCGCCGATAAACAGGCCCTGGGCCGGCCACAGCACGCTGCCCCAATACGCTTCCAGTGCCGTGCTGCCGGACAGGTAGCGGCGCAACAGCACGGTCGGATTGGGAAACTTCTGCCAATAGTTGCACGGTTCGCTGACGGTGCCATAGCTGGCCGTCGCACCAGCCTCCAGCCAGCGCTGGCTGCTCATCTGGCTACTGCCTTGCAAGTCGCCGCCAAACGAGGTCAGGTGGTCGGCCAGGGCGCCGGGCAGGAAATGCAGCGTCTCCAGCTTGGCCACCTTGGCCAGACCCGTCTGGTACACCATGATGTCTTGCGCTCCTTCCAGGCTGTCCGCCTTGAGGTTCTTGATGGTCAGCTTACGCTGGCGCACCACGCCGGCCGGCGGAAAGAAAGCGGCACGGCTATTGCGTGCCGCATCGCTGGTCGTCAGGTAATAAGCGCTGGCGGCCGGCACGGAAAAGCCGATGACCGAGCCGCGATCCACCACGGCCTTGGCTTCGTCCACGAAATCGACAGGCAAGAGCATCGACAAGCGCATGCCCAGCTGCCTGTAGGGCTGGCCAACGTCGCTGTTGAAATACGCGCTCGGCTTGCCCGGGCCGCAGGTCTTCGCACATTGATCCCCGTCATAGCCCAGGGTGAAGGCGGACGTGATGGCATTGCATTCGACGGCATATGGCGCGCTCCATACCATCAGAACGGCCTGGATCTCGGGTTTCAGCTGGGCCTCGATGCGCTCCTTTAATTGCGCGAACTGATCTGCGCTGAGCTTGGGCGGACGGTTGGGGATCTTCACGTGCACAACGTTCGCCACAGGGATGGCATGGGCCTTGCGGTAATATTCACCCACTTCAATACTATTCGGCTCGGCATCGTTGATGACGATGGCCAGTTGCGACGGCTGCAATCGTGGCGCCTCAAGCGGCACCTCGGCATGCGCGATGCAGGCGACCAGCGCCAGCGAAAAACAGAAAAAGTTATGCAATGGTGAATCTCGCCCGATGAGGTGGAATCGAAGCCGCCACGTGGCAGCCGCCAGCTATGCCAAATGATTATAGCGCCATGCAATCGACAGGCGAAAAAAAGCGCTGTCCACGCCAAACAGGGGGACTCCAGCGTTTTTTCCCTGTGCCCCTGCTGTCTGACTGTGCATGTATCGAACAAGTATGTTTCATTGTTCGATAGGTTAACAATACTATTCGTTCAGCACAACAATATGGATACGGCTATAATTGCTAAAATTATATCAAACTATTTTTTAATGTACTGGGGCACGCATGTCAGCATGGATGGAGTTACGGGCAGATACCTATCGTCAATATGGCCGCAGCAGCGCGCTCTTGACGCTGCAGACTGCGATACGCAGTCGCACATTCCGGGTGGTGGCGACGGCCCGGCTTTGCCAGGCAGCGCGCAATTCCAAAGGCGCGGGGAAGTTGCTGCTGCCAGCATGCAAGCTGCTGCATCGATGCGCTGCCTCGATGGCCGGCGTGGATTTCCCTTGGCAAACAAAAATTGGGGCCGGATTTGCCCTGACGCATGGCTGGGGAATGGTCATGAGTCCTGACGCAGTCATTGGCCGAAATGTGACATTATTTCATGGTGTAACGCTAGGTCGGCGTGACCGCATTAGCGCAGATGGACAGCGCATGACGGGCTACCCGACACTGGAAGATGAAGTGTGGGTCGGTCCGCATGCGATCATCACGGGCGGCATCACTATCGGGCGCGGCAGCCGCATTGCGGGCGGCGCCGTCGTCAGCGAAAACATCCCCCCCTACTCCATCGTTGCAGGAAACCCCGGGAAAATCATCAAGAGCGACTGCATTCCCGACGTCATGCATCCGGCGCCACTTGACGAGTAGTGCACCGCACAGCCCCAGTCGCACATCAGACACGCCGATACACGTCCTCCAGGCGCACGATATCGTCCTCTCCCAGGTAACTGCCCGACTGCACCTCGATCAGGTGCAAGGGTAGCTTGCCCGGGTTTTCCAGCCTGTGCGTCATGCCAATCGGGATATACGTCGATTCGTTTTCCGTCAACAAGGTCACCTTCTCGCCGCACGTTACTTGCGCCGTGCCGCTGACCACCACCCAGTGTTCGGCGCGGTGATGGTGCATCTGCAGCGACAGTTTGCCGCCAGGATTGACCGTGATGCGCTTGACCTGGAAGCGTTCGCCGATATCGATGCCTTCATAGCTGCCCCACGGGCGGTACACCTTGCGGTGCTGCACATGCTCGCTGCGTCCCGCCTGCTTCAAGTGATCGACCACCTGTTTCACGCGCTGCACCTGGTCCTTGTGCGCCACCAGGACAGCGTCGTCCGTTTCCACCACGATCAAGTCCTGCACGCCCAGCACGGCCACCATGCGGCGCTCGGCGCGCACCAGGCAATTGCTGGCGCCATCGAGATATACGTCGCCGCGCACCACGTTGCCGTTGGCGTCACCCTGCTTCTGCTGCACTTCCCACAGGGCCGACCAGGAACCGACATCGCTCCAGCCGATGGCGGCCGGCAACACCACTGCATGCGCCGTATGCTCCATGACGGCATAGTCGATCGAATCGGATGGGCAGGCGGCGAAGGCCTTCTCTTCGAGGCGGCAGAAATCGAGGTCGCGGTAGCCGTCGCGCACGGCGGCCTCGCTGGCGGCCAGCATGGCCGGCTGGAATTGCCCCAGCTCGCTCAGATAGCGTTCGGCGCGGAACATGAACATGCCGCTGTTCCAGAAATAATTACCGGCGGCGAGGAACGACTGCGCCGTGGCCAGGTCCGGCTTTTCCACGAAGCGCTCGACCTTGCAGCCCACGGCACCGGGGCTCACGGGCGCACCGCTGCGGATGTAGCCATAACCCGTTTCCGGCGCCGTCGGCACGATGCCGAAGGTCGCCAGCGCGCCATCGGCCGCCAGCAGCGCCGCCTGGGCGATGGCCTGATGAAACGCGGCCACATCGGTAATGACATGGTCGGCCGGCAAGACCAGCATCAGTGCCTGCGGGTCGATGGCCAGCAGGTATTTCGCAGCCACGGCCACGGCCGGCGCCGTGTTGCGCCCTACCGGTTCGAGCAGGATGCCCAGCGGCGGCAAGCCGATCTCGCGCAGCTGTTCGGCCACCATGAAGCGGTGCTCATTGCCGCACACCACCAGCGGCGGCATGACGTCGACATCGGCCAGTCCGCTATCACCGGCACGGCGGTTGGGCAGGCTGAGCACGCGCAGCGCTGTTTCCTGCAGCATGGTCTTGTCCGTTACCAGCGGCAGCAACTGCTTGGGCAGCACGGCGCGCGACAGCGGCCAGAGACGGGTGCCCGAACCGCCGGACAGGATGACTGGATAAATTTTCATGGTGTCATTTCAAAAACAGTTTATTTGGCAGCATACAGGGCCGGCGGGGTAACAGTGCGGCGCAGGCTGCGGCGGTCGCGCGCATTGGCCCATGCCTCAGTCTCATACTCGGAAACATGGCGCATCTGGCCGACACGATCCACACTATAATCCTTGAAGACGATCATTTCATCCAGTACCACGCCAGGCAGCACGCGCGTGTATTCGAACAGCACGCTGCGCACCACTTCGGCACCGCTGCAGACATGGCTGCCGTGGCCGATCCAGGCAGGCCCGATGATGGTCGCTCCCGCTTCGATGCGGCAGCCCGAGCCGATGTAGACGGGGCCCTCGATGCGCGTGCCGCCGCTCCAGTCGATGCTCGTGTTCAGGCCGGCCCACACGCCATCGGCGATCTGGGTGCCAGGCACATGCAAATGAGCAACTTCGCCCATCAGCACGTTTTGCAGTACTTCCCAGTAATCCTTGACGCTGCCGATATCGATCCAGTTGTACTGGCGCTTCTGCGCATAGAAAGGCAAGCCCCGTTCTACCAGCAAAGGAAACAGTTCCGAGCCGATATCGAAGGGCTGGCCGGGGGGAATCAGCTGCAGCACTTCCGGCTCGAAAATATAGATGCCGGTGCTGACGCAATTGGACAGCGCATCAGCCTCTGCCGGCTTTTCCTGGAAGGCGCGGATACGCCCGTCGGTGTCGCTGACCACCACGCCATAGCTCGATACCTTGTCCCACGGCACTTCCAGCGTGATGACGGACGCCAGCGCCCCCACGCGGCGGTGCTCGCGCAGGGCCGCTTCCAGGTCGAGGTCGATCAAGGCGTCGCCGCACAGCACGATCGTCGTGTCATCGAAAAAGCCGCCAAACTCCTGGATCTTCTTCATGCCGCCGGCCGAGCCCAGCGGTTGAGGCACGACCTCGCCCACATCGTTCGTGTAGCCTTCGAAGGAATAGCCGATGCGCACGCCGAACTGGTGGCCTTCGCCGAAATACTCCTCGATCTTGTCATGCAGGTAGCTGACGTTGACCATGATGTCGGTCACGCCATGCTGCACCAGGTGCTCCACCAGGTACGCCATCACGGGCTTGCCCAGGATGGGGATCATCGGCTTGGGCAAATCATAGGTCAGGGGCTGCACGCGCGTGCCCTTGCCTGCTGCCAGTATCATTGCTTTCATCGTCGAACATGCTCCATCAGAGTGGGACGCACTTCAGCGGCCATCCTTGCTCAAGGTCACGGGAGCGGCGGGCGCGGCGGCGGGAAACAGGCGCGCATACGCAGCCAGCAGTTTGGGCGCTTCGTATTCCCATTCCAGTTCGTTGACCACGCGATGGCGGCCGAATGCCCCCATCTGCTCGCGGCGGGCGGGGTCGTCCAGCAATTCGACGATCTTGCGCGCCATGTCGACAGGATCGTTCTTCAATGCATACAAAGATGCCTGCTGTGCAGAAACCTTGCCCTCGACCAGATCAAACTGCACGATCGGTTTGCCCAGGGCCATGTATTCCATGATCTTGTTCATGGTCGACTTGTCGTTCATGTCGTTGGCCACGTCCGGGTTCACGCACACGTCCGAGGTGTTGAGCATTTCCAGCAATTGCTGGTCCGGCACGCGCCCCGTAAACGTCACGTAGTCGGCAATACCCAGGTCCTGCGCCATCTGCTTCATCTGCTCCAGCGAGGTGCCGCCGCCCACCAGGCCAAACTGTACATCCTCGCGCTTCAAGGTCTGCACGATGTATTGCGCCGCCTGCAGCAGCAGATCGATGCCTTCCTGCGCGCCCATCACGCCCACGTAGCCGACCAGGTAGGTGCGCCCCTTCTTGAGTGCTGGCACGGGCGGCAGTACGCGCAAGCGGTCCAGCTTGGGTCCGCTGCGCACCACGTAGACATCCTCGGGCTTCATGCCGCCGCGCTCGATGGCAATCTTCTTGTACGACTCATTGGTGGCGATCGACACGTCGGCGCTCTGGAACGACCAGCGCTCGAACAGCACCATCAGCTTGTAAAAGAAGTCGCGCCGGCCGAACTTGGCTTCGTACAGCTCGGGGTTGATGTCATGGTGGTCGAACAGGAAACGCTTGCCCATCGTCAACTTGAAGAAGCCGCCGATGAGGAACAGCAAATCGGGCGGATTGCAGGCGTGAATCACGTCGAAGCCATGCGCAAAATGGACTTTCCATGCCAGGCGGAAAGTGTGGAACAGGGCCAGCGAATATTCCACCAGGTAACCCTTGGCCCCTTCCGCTTCCAGCGGCAGGTTGTAGCGGTAGATATGAATGCCGTCGATGGCTTCGTAGCGCGCTTCATAGCCCTTGCCCGTTGGGCAGATGATCGACACTGCATAGCCATTCGCATGCAGGGTGGTCGCTTCCTGCCACACGCGCCGGTCAAATGGCGAAGGCAGGTTTTCCACCAGGATCAGCACTCGCCTGGGCTGGGCACCCATGCCCACGGTTTTACCAGCAGATGCCGTCATACTGTTCTCCACTTTGTTCTTTGCTGATGCGCACCAGGTCGACGATGTGCTGATGCGGCTTCAGGCTGTTTGGTACGCTCTTGAATTCGGCCGCGCCGTTGCCGATGACGATGGTGTCGGCGAAGTCCAGTACGTCCTGCATGTTCGTCACCATCAGCTTGGAAATGTGCGGGATGTGATTCAGGATGTAATCCTGGTTGGCGCCCGTCAAGGCGGCCAGGTTGACGTTCTTGTCGTACAGCTTCAGCTCGTAGCCCTTGCCCAGCAGATACTCGATGACATCAACCAGCGGCGACTCGCGCAAGTCGTCCGTGCCGGCCTTGAACGAGAAGCCCAGGATGCCCACTTTGCGCGCGCCCTTGTCGACGATCATCTTGATGCCCTTTTCCACCTGCCGCTGGTTCGACGGCAGGATGGAATTGAGCAAGGGCAAATCGAGGTCCAGGCTGCGCGCCTTGTAGGTCAGCGCACGCACGTCTTTCGGCAGGCACGAGCCGCCGAAGGCAAAGCCCGGCTTCATGTAGTACGGCGACAGGTTCAGCTTGGTGTCCTGGCAAAAGATTTCCATCACCGTGTGGCCATCGATGCCGACAGCCTTGCAGATGTTGCCGATTTCATTCGCGAACGCCACCTTGACGGCGTGCCAGGTATTGTCCGTGTACTTGACCATTTCGGCCGTTTCCACATCCGTACGCACCAGCGGCGCGTCCATCTTTTCATACAGCTGCACCAGCAGCGCGCCCGCCTTTTCATCGGACTCGCCGATAACCGTCTTCGGCGGATGGTAGTAATCGTAGACAGCCGTGCCTTCGCGCAGGAATTCCGGGTTGTTGCACACGCCGAAATCGACGCCGGCCACCTTGCCAGATGCCGCTTCCAGGGTCGGGATCACCAGCGAACGCATGGAGCCAGGCAGCATGGTCGAGCGCGCCACGACGACGTGGAAGCTGTCTTTTTCACGGATGGCGGCGCCGATTTCCTGGCACACCTTGCGCACGTGGCTCAGGTCCAGGTTGCCATTGAGCTGCGACGGCGTGCCCACGCAGATGAGCGACATGTCCGAGCCGAAGACGGCGTCGCGCACATCGAAGGTGGCGCGCAAATGGCCGCTCTTCACGGTGGCGGCGATCATCTCGCCGATGTCTTTTTCAATGATGGGCGTGGTGCCCTGGTTGATCAGCTCCACCTTGGTCCTGTTCGGATCGACGCCGATCACTTCGTGTCCATCCGTTGCCAGGCAACCAGCCGAAACGGCACCCACATAACCCAAACCAAATATGCTAATTTTCATGTTTTCCTCGTATTTTCTGACAGATCAGGGGTAGCCAAACTCAGGTGAAACTCCGTGCGCAAGGTGGCCGCGCCATGCAGCCGCCCGCGCCAGACCAGCACAGGCGCAGCCTGTTTTTCATCGAAGCGGTGCGACATCCAGCCCAGCGGCGGATCGTCGCTGCCGCACACCAGTTGCACGGAGGCATCCGGCAAAGGCGGCACATGCATGTCCAGCGAGAAAGCATCGCCCGCCACGTGCAGCACATAGCCGTCCAGTTGCAAGCGGCAGCGGGGATCGAAGTGCCAGAACAGCTCCACCTCATGCGCGCCCTGGCATTCGAGCACGTCATCGACCACGATCAGCGCGGCGCCGGGCGCCACGCGTACGTCGCGCCGGTGCAGCACGCCGTCTTTCAAGCTCAGGTAGCCGTCATGGCTGGCGCTCCAGAATTGCCCGTCGGCATCGTCACGCCACGCCAGGCACTGGGCCTGGGCCTTGCGCAGCCACAGGAAGTTGCCGCCCGACTCGGACTGGTCGCGGCCATCGATGCGCACGGTGTTGTGCGCACTGGTGCCGCGGAAATAGTCGCGCCACTGTTTTTGCGTGTGATAGGCATAGGTGCCCGGATCGACCAGCACCATCTGGCCCGCCACAGACAAAGTCAGCGCCAGCGCATCGGCGTGGCCGTGCGCGGCAATGCCCAGGTAGCCCAGCGGACCGGCATCGGCAATCAGGCGCACTTCGGACGACGTATCGAAACGCGCGCCCATCAGGTAATAGCCGCCGTCGGGGAAGGCGCGCGGCAAGGTATCCGGCGCTGCGTCCGGCAAGGCGTCAAACGCCTGGCGCCCCGCTTCGCCCAGCAGCCAGGCGCTTTTGTCGTCGAAAACGCGGGCCTTGGCCTTGAAATCGGCGCGGCCGAACAGGGCCGCAGCGCTGGCCAGCAGCGAAATGTAGGGATTGGCGCCCGGGGACTTGTCCCAGTGCGCCAGCAGCGCATCGTCGGCGTCGCCGATCATCGGCACCTCGCCCGCCACGTTCGTCATGGCGGCGATAAATGCCAGCATGGCTTCCAGGCGCTGCAAAAAAGCGGCAGAGCGGGGACGGCCATTGGCGCGGCCCGCCAGCACACACAGCAGCATTTCATCGGCCACCGTGTGCTGATAATAAATGGCTTGCTCGCGGTTCACGCCATCAGGAGCGTTTTGTTTCAACGCCTGCGCTTCCAGTTCGCGCTCCGTCTGCGCCAGCCAGCCGGCACTTTCCGGCCAGCACGGCCACGTCAGCGCAGCGATATGCAAGCCCGTCAATTCACCAAACAAATGGTTGTTGGCCGATGAGTGGCGCGAAAAGTGGCCGGCGATGAAATGGCAATGCTGGTAGATGCTGTCGAGCCAGCGCTGCAGGAAGGCTTGCCCATGCCCCCCCTCAAACAGGGGGCTGTTGATACCACCAAGCAAATGCCACGCATGCGACCAGCTGACCAGGCGCAAGGCCAGTTCCAGCGCGCTGCTCCAGTTCGGCCCCAGCGGATACGGACACTGCTGCCACCACGATTCGAGCAAGGCTTGCGCCCCATGCGCATGGCGCAGGTCGCCCCCCAGGCGATACGCCATCGCCAGGTCGGCCACGGCCAGGTGGCGGTTCGGTTCCCACAGGCATTTGATGTCGCCCACCACCGCTTCATCGCGGTAATTGAGCGTCTTGCCAAAGCCCAGCGGCACCACGGTGCCCGTCTTCGGATCGCGGTTCCATTCGGGCGGGAAACCCAGGTCCGCATCGCGCAAGGCGAAGACGTCGAAGCGGCCCGCCAGAATGCGTTCGGCGGCCGCCAGGTGCGGCGCCGCATCGCTGGGCAGTCCCAGCCAGGGCGCGCCGAAACGCTGGCGCGCAGCGGGCGGCGGTACATGCGCCAGGCCATAGCCGCGCGCTTGCAGCCGCTGCTGCAGCGCATCGCGCACGCGGTGCGCCACCTCGGGCGCCCCCATGGCGCGCAAGCGGTTCAGTTTCCAGGACAGATTGCTCAGCATGGGCATCTCACAGATACTGGCGATGCCAGATTTCCAGGGTGAGCAAACTCCACAGCAGCTTTTCGTGGTTTTGCCGCCCTGCCACGTGTTCCGCCAGCACCTGCTGCAGGGCTTGCGCATGGTAGTAGTGGCGCGTGCGCGACTCGGCGCCCGTCAGGTGTTCGTACAGATAATCCTTCATGGGGCCGCGGAACCATTCGTTGACAGGCACGCGGAAGCCCACTTTCGGCCGCTCCAGAATAGCTTGCGGCAACAGCTGCTTCATGGCTTCGCGCAAGATCCACTTGGTGGTGCGGCCACGCACGCGGTACTCGTCCGGCAGGCTCGACACATACGCGGCCAGCTCGTGATCCATGAAGGGCATGCGCGCTTCCAGCGAGGCAGCCATGGTCATGCGGTCGCCCCGTTCCAGCAGATTGTCGGGCAGCCAGCTCAGTTGATCGAAGCACAGGATGCGGCGCAAAGCGCTGTTGCCGGCGCTGCCGCAGCCCAGCGAGGGATCGCGCTGGCGCGACGGCGCCGGCATGGCCACCAGGCGCGCGCGTTCCTGGTCGGACATCATGCCGAACCAGCGCGGCATGCGTTCGTCGAACGCCTCCAGGCCCAGGTTGACGATGGCCGTCTTGGCGCGCCGGAAACGGTAGGGCAAGGCGCCGATGGCCGGCTCGATCAAGCCGTGGCGTAGCAGGCCCGGCAGCATCTGGTAATTGCCCGCATAGCGCTCGTACACGTGTTTCGGGTAGCCGCCGAGGATTTCATCGGAGCCTTCGCCCGTCAGGACCATTTTCACCGTCTTGCGCGATTCTTTCGCCAGCAGGTAGATGGGAATGTCGGACGGCTCGGCTACGGGGGCGTCGCGGAAGCGCACGAGGTCGGGCAGCAAGGCGATGACCTGGTCGACGGACACTTCCAGCTCATGATGTTCCGTGGAAAATTGCCGCGCGATATCGGCCGCATACGCCAGCTCGCTGAAGCCGCCCTCCTTGAAGCCGACGGAAAAGGTTTTCACGGGCACGCCCGCATGGCGCGACATCAGCGCCACCACAGCCGACGAGTCGATGCCGCCAGACAGGAAAGCGCCGAAAGGCACGTCGGAAATCATGCGGATGCGTACCGATTCATCGAGCTTGTCGAGGAAGGTGGCGACGGGGTCGGCAGGCAACGGGGCCGCCACGCGGGACCGGCTGTCGGGTGGCGTGTAGTACACGCGCTCGCGCAGCACGCCGTTTTCCCACGTCGCCGTGGAACCGGGCGCCAGCTTGCGGATGCCTTGGAATAAAGTAGCCGGACCCGGCACGTAGCGGTAGGCGAAATAATCCCAGATAGCGGCCTGGTCAGCCTGCGGCACCACGTCGGGCAAGGCCAGCAAGGCCTTGATTTCCGAGCCGAAGGCCAGCTTGCCTTCGTGCTGCCACAGGAACAGGGGTTTCTTGCCGAACGGGTCGCGCGCCATGAACAAACGCTCATGGCGCGCATCCCATATGGCAAATGCAAACATACCCCGGAAGTGCTGCACGCACTCCTCGCCCCATTGCACGTAGGCATGCACGATGGTTTCCGTGTCGGAAGCCGTGCGGAAATGGTGGCCCAACGCGATCAGCTCGTCGCGCAGCGGCTGGAAATTGTAGATTTCACCATTGAAGATGATCTGTACATCGCCCGCCGCGTTGCCCAGCGGCTGGTGGCCCGTGGCGATGTCGATGATGGACAGGCGGCGGTGCAGCAAACCCAGCTGCCAGGCGCCGTCGGCCGTGGTCGCCTGCAGCACGCCCGTGTCATCGGGGCCGCGGTGCGCGATGGCGCGCCCCATGACGTCGAGCGCAGCCGGCAGGCCGGTGATGGACGAAGGGAAAATCAAACCGGCAATACCGCACATAAATGGCTCGCTTAAAAAAAGAGGGGCCGACTAGAGCGCTGGCGACGCCAGCAAGGCGCGGTAGACACGGCGGAAATCCTGCGCCAGCCGCTCGACCGTGTAGTGGCGCTCGATGCGCTCGCGACACGCCTGTCCCATGCGCTGCAACAAGGCGCGGTCGCCATCGAGGCGCACGATGGCATCGGCTAGCGCCTGCGGATTGCGCGGCGGCACGAATACGCCATGTATGCCATCCTGCACCACATCGGGAATCGCGCCCACGGGGCAAAGCAGCGCAGGCGTACGCGCCGCCATGCTTTCGAGCAAGGCATACGGCAAGCCCTCGTGATACGTGGGAAACGCGAACAGGTCGGCATTGCGCCACGCCGCGTCTTTCTCCGCGCCAAATTTTTGTCCCAGGAACGTCACTGTGTCCTGCAAGCCCAAGGCCGCCACCCGCTCGCGCAGTGCCGCCTCGTGCGGACCGCTGCCAACCAGCGACAGGCTCGCCGCCACGCCGGCAGCGCGCACCAACTGCATTGCCTCGATCAGTTCAAACAGCCCTTTGCTGTCCACCAGGCGGCCCACGTACACCAGAGACAAAGGGCGCTGCGGCGCAAGCGGCTTGGCGCCCGCGTCCAGACCCGCATCGATGGCGTTCGGAATCACCTCCAGCGCCAGGGTTGCATCGAAGCTGCGATAGCCGCGCAATTCGCACTGCGCCAGTAGCACCACCGCATCGGGCAGGCGCAGGACGCGCCGCAGCAAGCCCGTCAACAGATGCCGGCCACCGAAAAACTCTTGCGGCAGGGCGCCACCATGCACCTGATACACCACCTTTTTACGCATCAGCTTGGCAATTGCCAGATACACGACATCGCGCCAGTAGCTCTTGGGCTCCATCGACGTATTCAAATGCACGATCGCCGGACGCTCACGCAACAAGGCGATGAAAAACAGCACAGGACTAAATAACAGACGCCATACTTTGCCCGGCAGCGATTCCGCCCTGCCCTCGCTACCGACTTGAAAAAGCACGAAGCGAAACTCACCGGGTAATGCCGACTGCAACAGCTGATTCAAGTGAGTGCTCACCCCACTGACGGCACCCAGGGAAGGACCGAGCAACATGATAGTAGTCATATCCGCGAGTATAATTTATTTCTTAGCAACAAGGTTGGCAAAAACACGACATTTTTCCAAAATATATTTATTGTTGTTTAGTGACTCTTTGGTGCCCATGGCGCGACAAGCTCCCCCAGCTGTGCTAGCGCCGTCAGGCAGGCGTGGACAACAAGCTGTGGTAGCGTTTGGCCAGCATGGCCGCCAGCTCGCGGTAGCTGCGCTGCGCTTCGATAAACGCTGGCCCCGTGGCGGCGCGTTTGCGCGCGGCAGCCGGGTCGACAAGGATTTCGTTCAGTGCCTGCGCCAGCGCAGCGGGGTCGCTGGCGGTCAGCCAGCCGGCGCCGCTACTTTGCAGCACATGTACCTGGTCAGGCGTGTCATTCCCCACGGCCGGCATGCCCAGCGCCAGGTACTCGAGCAGCTTGGTGGGGGAACTGACGTCGTACAGCGGCCCGCGGGGGATGTATGACACGGCTGCATCGGCGGCAACCAGCAATTGCCACGCCTGCGCCGATGGCAGCCAGCCCGTGATACGCACGGCGTCTGCCAGTCCAACCTGGCGCACATATTCGAGCAGCATGACTTCATCATGTGGCGTCGGCGAATTGCCGATCAACAGCAGGCAAGCCGTCGGCGAAGTTGCGCGCACGATCGCCAGCGCGTCGATCACCCGTTCCAGCTGGCGCGACTTGTCCAGCGTACCGAGATAGGCAATCAGCGGCACATCCTCCCAGCCTTCCGGCCGGAGCGGCTGAGGCTGGGAATTGCCGAGCAACTCCATATCGACGCCCATCGGTACCGCTGTCATGCGCTGTGCGGCAATACCCTTGGCCTGCAGTACCGCCAGCATGGCGTCGCTTTGCACGAAAACGTGTTGCGCGCGTGGCAAGACCACCTTGTACAACAAGGCCTGTTCCAGCTGCCCCTTCCATAACACCAGCCGGCTGCGCAAGCCTGCGCCGCGCTGCAATTGTTCCTGTGCCCGCTCAATGCGCCCTTCGCTCATCAGATACGACACCCAATAATAGAAGGGAATGCCCTTGCGTCGGGCGATCAGCATGGCCAGCCAGCCCAGCGGCACCATGTCGCGCACCTGAATGGCGTCACACTCGCCCCGTTTCACTGCCAGCAAGGTGTTCAGGCTCAACCACAAATATGCCAGCTCACGACGCACCCGGCTACGCTGGTAAGCTGGCCGACGCGCCGAGCGAAAGCCTTGCAGGTCGGGGGCATCGGGAGACGCCTCGCCGACCACATCGCACAACACTTGGTGGCGGGGCAGATACTTGCCAAACAACACGCTGACATCGGCGCGGAAAGTGGGCAAGGTCTCGGGCACGAACTGCAAAATTTTTAGAAACATAGTCGATCAGAAAAATAGCCAAAAAATGCAGATAGAGGCCGAATACGGCTAGCCACGACACATAAAAATTGCATGATATACCAGCGATCAGGAAAAAGTTATCTTGAGGACATCTTTTTGCGTGCATATGTCGCGCCGCTGGTAATTAATATGATAATAGCCAGACCAGGCAGCACATGGCGCGTAGCAGCGGCCCGGGGGAAGAAATCGAACGGTTTCTGTTGTGAAATTGAAAAAAGCCTGCGGCACGCCGCAGGCTTTTCAAGGCAGACACTGCATGACAGTGCCTGCGTGAACGTCATATCTTTAGTTCGGTATCGTGATCGTCTGCGCTCCCACCGTCAGAACCCTGCCCGTCTGCGTCGACGTGAGCGTAGTCTTCGGACGCTTGCATCCCACGTCAAGCAAAACGATAAATTCGGCAGACTTCGCCGTCACCGTCTTGACGAAGGCACCATGGTCTTCTGTCGTGCCCTCCTTTGGCGGTGGTCCTGTGCGGACTTGATAACCATTTTTTTCAGTGCCCAGGGAACTGATACACAGCGTGCGGTCGACTTTGCTAATCTTCACAGCGGTCGCACTCTCCTTGAGAATCGGCCCACCCGCATGCAGATTCCATTCAAACGACAGCGCCGTCGGCGCGCTCAGCTTGTCGACCACGACCACCGCATCCTGTCCGCGCAGATACCATACCTTGCGCACGGCCGAACTCAGTGCGCCGCCATAGGCAGGCGTCGCATCGCCGGCCGCATAGTCCAGTGCTGGCGTCGTGGAGAACGCCGTGATCTTGCCATTCATGGCCAGATTCTGCGTGTTTTGATCGATGATTTGCCCAACACCTTTATTGAAAGTGATGGCGTTTTTAGCCTTGGTCTGGCGATACCATGACAAACCCAGCGGCGAATAGAAATAGTCCTGGTAACCCGATTCAATCAACAAACGGCGTCCACCGCTATCGATCACCAGCGAATTCTGGTCTCCGTGGCTATGATTATAAGAACCGTAGGGACTGGACTTGAAATACACCGAGGTGCGCTTGAGGTCGGACAAATTGCTGTGCATGGCGACCCAGCCGATACTCGGATACAAGGCGGCATTTGGCGGAGGAAGCGGCGCCTCGGTAACCGTCTGGACCGGCAGCGGGTATGGCGCTTGCAACAATGTCAAATCATCTTCGTCGCCTGGTATATTCTTGGCATACCATGCGGCATTAGCCGACTTGATGCGCGACGAAAAACCTTTCAGCACAAAGTTATACATCTCCTCCTCGTGCGCATCGCCAAATACATGGCCGGGCGCTCCAGGCGGCACGAACTGCATCAGGTAGCGTGAAAAGCCGGCAGCCCACGGTTTATCGAAGATATTCACGCCTGTGATTTCGGCCATCGGCTGCCACATTTGCAACATGTTATCCGCGCTGTACATGCCGTAGGCAGAGCCATTGGAAAAGCCGCCTTCCGGGCCGCTCCAGACACTGATGGAATTAACATAGGGACGGAAGGAGAAATCGAACCATTTATCAGCAGCAGGGATATCACCTATCGTCAGGGTCGAGACCAGAGCCAGAAAACCGCGTGCCTCCGTACCGTGGGAATCATACGGCTGATAGTCGAGGCGACCATCGTCGCTGGAAAGATCGGCGTACAGCGCGCCAAATCGCGCATTGATCGACGCCATCCAGCGGGCCTTGCGGGCACCATCCTTCGCCAATTCGGCGTAGAGCAAATCCGCAGTCTTCGCCAGTGCCATAGTAATGTTGTTCGAGCCGATATCGTGATTGACATAGCTCGTCATGCCAGCGGGACTCAGCGCCGCCAGTTGGTCGCCTCGGGTCAGCGCTTCCTGCAAATACTTCGACTCGCCTGTGATGCGATACAGCACCGCCGCACCAAGAGTCTGATTGCCGACATCGCCCACCGACTGTGAAATTTGGTTAATGTACAAAGTCCGCGTTGCCGATGGCAAGGTCGAGGTCAACGGCCATTTTGCATCCGAGGGCGCTGCCAATGCGTATTGCTGGCCAACAATCTGGCTACTCACGTACGAGCTCAGCCGAGTCAGGGCCGGGCCACGCGCTGTAATCATGGCTTGCGTCCATTTGGACCTGGGCAAAAAAGTGCTGGCCTGCTGGCGCGGGCGCGCATGCGCCAGTATTCTGGCCTTGATCGTCGCAGCCTCCGGCACTTCAAACAACTGCGACGAACTGTCGATCGTAAAGCTGCGCGGCGTCGACCAGTCAGCCTTGGTGCTGGGCCGCACCCGCCAGGTGTACTCACCGGCAGCAAAAGCCTTTGAAGGCAGGTAAACGTTACTGGTCGACGTAAACGTCGCGACCGTCGCGCCGTTTTTTTGCACTTCCAGCGTGTAAGAGGGAGGCTTGGTTGCGCTGGGGTAGCGCGACCAAGCAAAGGCTGGCGGGTTCTGCGCTTGTATCTGGCGATCCACAGGCGCTGGTCGCACGACGGATAAATCTGTCGTTTCTGCCCAGTCTGCCCTGCCCGGCCCGGAAAACACACTCATTGTCAACGCAATGCCGACGGAAAAAAAAGACTTTTTGTGAATCATTATTGGCTCCTGCACTAGAGAATAATCGGACATAAGCGGGAGCGACACCGCAACCTTATCGAGTTTGCCAGGCTGCCGTATAAAAAAACACAGTGCATCATCGTTATGCACTGTACTTGAATATCACTCCTCATACTTCCTTTTCACAACTATACACCTGATATAAAGAAATTGCGTTACCAGAAGTCAACAAACAGCCATAAAACCAAGAATAAAGTTCAAAAAAAAATCTTCTCCAAGCACACCAGTTACAATATACAAACACAATCATCCGAGCTATAAAAAACATAATATTTCAAACGAATCAAAGAACTTGAAATAATAACCATATTGCAAATATTTCTCATAATTCATCAAATTTTCATTACTGCAAGCCTGAATGCCAGCAATGAAACAATGATTTAATTTCAATCCATTAGAAAAATATAATACAGATACCCGCAGGGAAATTTATCAATTTTTCAAATGCAAAAAATCAAGAAGCGTTGCACACCCCACAGAGTTGACATATATTAATTGCCAGCAGATATGGCACAAAAAAACAGTGCCATACCGCACACATACACTGTGGAACAATTCCAGACAATCAATCGCAATATCTTTGAATATTAAAAAAAACAAGACCTTGCCTTCACGAAGAATATTCGAGGTCAAATACATTTCTATATGGCCGAAGGCGAGAGGTGAGGATATTGCTATCGCCTTAGACCGAGGCACACGGCGGGTGATTGCCAATTGGCCAATTTTTCAGCGCCATCATCATGCCATTTCCCGCTGTGATTCTTCCTCAGCATTATCCAACTTGCACATCTTGTTTCATATCACAAGCAGGCGATTGGCGCACGATGCCCTCGAAATCCACCCAACGGCGATAAACAGGCCCGGAATATAAAATGCCATGGGCTTGAGTTGCATAAAACTCTTCCAGGAAATTTATTTTTGCATTGATATTTTTTGCGATAAATTTTGGCGCTTCCAGCTCTCTCAAGACAGGTGGCATCAACAGCACTGAGGTTGAGAAATCAACTAATTTTCTGACGCAGTGGGAAATTTGCATGTGGTGGCTATGCCCATATTCACCTTCGGCATTATGCGTAGCAACGGCACGCCATGCCTTCAACGACAAATAGTGAGAGAGTACATATTCCAGTTCGGATTCCGGCAAGGGTTCATTAAGAACATCTCTAAAATCATGAATGATACCCTTTACTCCTAATGCTCTCATTGCATAAATAAACTCCGTGCGGCGCGCCAAATTGTCGCCATTGGTCAGGCATACCACAAATGGCTTATGCTCCTTGATATAATTATAAAAGAAAATCACATCATCATCGGGATGGGCGATAAAGAGAATATTCTCGAAATCAGCAACCATATCCAATGTCGGAAATTTAACCTTCCAGACCAAGGACTTTACGCGCGCGTAAAATTTCCGGAAGATACTTACGCGAGAAATAAAAACTATAATGGGTAACATCTTCCCTCCGACCACATTGATATTTAACTTATCCATATTTGGATAGCTTGGTGCTATCTAGCGAGGAAATTGATAAATTTAAAATATGTCACTGGAACAGCTTTGGCTATCTAAATAAATGAGACTGTAACAATCCCATTCCCTACAGATGTCCTGATAGAATCCGGCTCTATGCTGCTCTAACATTCAGAAAACAACACGAGCACGGCTGGCGCGCAAAGATGCGCCATCGTCGTAACGGACGGCCGGCGCATCGAGCAAGATGGTCATCCGTCAAGCGGGACGAACGACGAGACATAGTCGAGTCACTTTGTCGACGAAGTATTTGCAATAATAGTAACATATTGCTCGCACGGCATCAATAAACGCGCCACCGCTCAGACAGCCACTCAGGACAAAACAGAATGACAGCCTTATAAGCGCCAGAGAAGCGCCAGAGAAGCGCAAGAGCGGCACAGATGCAACAGCCCTGACAAGCAGCCGACGGTTGTTACCAGATAGTTAGAAGCCGCTCATTAGCATGCCCAACCACAGCGGTCTGAGCCGCCAAGGCTGTGCAGGATATTCAGCCAGATTGACGTATTCGACGCAATTGTTTGCATGGAAGGTCTGGATTCACGCAGATGGAAAAACGCTTGCCTATCAACTGCCAGGCTTCTACCAGTCTGGATGAGGGTGATTATTCACCAAGCCAAAGCGGATTCCTCCTCTGGACCCGCCACATTGTGCGCACACGACGTCTTTCCCGTTAATGGCATCGTACTTCATGATACTAGCGCTGCCAAAAAAGTTAACATTGCCAGGGGCGTCAGCCAACATCGGCAATACGGCTGTCCTTCTCGAACGGTGTAAAGGAAATATCCCAACGGCGCAGCAATACTGAGCCTCCAAGAACTTTGAAAATCAGCCGCTTGATGCGGCTATTGAACCAAGATCCCGTCAGTCCGTAATGATGGATGCCAATAGTCTGCGGGGTAATGTCGCTATACATCAATTGCATTGCATTACGCGGATTGCTACGATCATACGGATTAAATGGGTAGAAGGTAGCCGGATCGAGTTGCGTGCTGTTCCCGCCGCGATCCAACTCCACCGCTCTCTTCAGCACCATAGGCGAAGTAGCGAATAGGCGCCGCGCTACCAGCTCGCGCAAAATCAGGCTGCAGGCCGTCGCCATCACAGGATTGCCTGCTTCGCACGCCAAAAATCCTGTGCCGTAACCCTGGCCCACCTCCTTGACCGTTTCGCGGGCCATCACGCAACCACGCAAACCCAGCATGGGATCGAGCGACGTAATCAACTCCAGGTCAGTATCAAGGTAGATGCCACCATGCTTGGATAGCACATCGAAACGTACCCAGTCGGCAACGAAGGCCCACTTCTTTTGAATAATCGCCTCGCGACAGTAATCATTGTCGATATCGGCATTATCCTCATTCCATAATTTCAACTCGTATTCTGGACAATATTTCTTCCAGGATTCGATACAGCGGCGATGCAAGGTACTCATTTCGCCACGGCCAAACCAGCAGTAATGTATAACTTTAGGAATCATTTATACCTCAAGGAAATTTTTTGCAGCAAGACGATTATGACAGCGGATACAAATATGACATGGATAAGAAAGGCAAATACAGCGCCAAATAATCCGAAATACACAGTCAGCAGCCACAATTCCAGTAAATACAATACATTTGTCGCCACAGAAATGATGGTCGTTTGCCGCAATTTCCCGAGCGCCCAGTAAAACGAATGCGTGGTCACGAAAGTACCGGCGATGACAGCGGTCAAAAGAACGACGGTAAATTCCGGCAAATAATCTTGCAGCACGGGGAAGAGTCTCGGCATCCAGAGGAATTTACTCACATAACACAGGATTCCGGCCACTGCCGTCACACCAAACAACATCTTCATCGTCTTGATCCACAAGATGAATGCCCCCCTCAAATCGCCAGCATTAACGCGTTCGGCAAATGTAGGAATCGAAGTAGTATAAAATGGTGCCGTGGCCAGATTCACGAGGGAATAGATGCGCTTTAATATACTGAAAACACCGAGGCTGGCGCCGGGTAAAGCGAAACCAATAATGACACGATCCAGTTGCGCCACGGGCAAGTCGCTGATTGCCTGCAAGGTACTCCACTTGCCCGCTTCCATCAGGCGCCCCTGATGCAGATCAGTCACAGGCAATGCGCCTTCGACCCCACATCTGCTGCGGAAGATCAGGAAGAACAGGACCAGGCAACGAAGCACTTCCGGCACCGTATACGCCAGTATCATGCTCGATAAGGTGGGGTGATAGCGCGACACGGCAAACAGCACAATCAGCTTGAACAGATTGGTCAGAAAACCGGCATACATCAGCACATTGTATTGATTGACCAGCCTGAAATAAGCATTGTGCGTGCCGATCACGGGAAAGACTGCTGCCAAGGATAACAATAGCAAATTGACCACGGAAAAATCCGCAACTTGAGGCAATGCTGAAATGGCCAAGCCGCAGGCTACCACCACCACAGCCACTATCGCCAGCAGTTCATAGCGCACGCTTTTGATGACAGCGCCGCGCAATATTGCGGCCTCGATGTTGTGGCCTGGCAACGCTACCAACATGCCTTGCCAGTACTGGAAGCCACAGATGGTAAAGACCGTCAGGGCAATCGACTGCACCAGCACCAGATGGCCATACGTCTCCACGCCCGCAATAGCCAGCATCACCGGTATGGTAAGCACACTCACCCCTGCGCCCACCACATTCAGCAAAAACATCATCGAGCTATTTTTGACCAGGTTGCCAAATGCCTTGTTTGCGGTACTCATTCAGGCAATGACTTCGCGTAAATTCTTGCCCTTTTCAGGCAGGATTTCAGCGACCTTGTCCAAGGGGTTCGCCGGCTGGCCAAAGCGGACAAACTGCACGATGCAGCCCAGGCAGAAATAGCACACTAATTGCATTGCAGGTTCGTCTATCAGGGTGCGGTTATACACCAGCGTACTCACGAATAGCATCAGCATGATGGTACTCGTGTCCGCCATTGCCAAGCGCTCAGCGCTCTCGGCGTTACGCGCCACATAACGAATGCCCAGGCGAATGCCGAGCACAAAAATGGATAAATACACCAAAGTTCCAAGTATCCCGACGTCCCACAGCAGAGTCGCCATACCGGTGGAGCCAATCTGCAGGGTGCGGTAACGGGCCGCGACTACACCGCGTCCAACAGTCGGGCTGACCGCGCTGGCGCCAGGTCCGGAGCCAATCAGGCGCTCCTGAATGGTGAGTGCGGGATCGTTGTACCAAAACGCCAGTGTTGCAGCACGGCTGACTTCACCGGTGACGTAATTAATGTTATTGGGATCGACCGCATAGGCGCCCAAGGTATTCACCTTGTCTTCGGTGGTTTCAGTCTTGGTGCCCTCGCCCCAATACAGGGCGTGATAGGTCATGAAGATGCCCGAACTGATCACCGACATCAGGGCTACAAAAACAATGAACGCCATGACATTTTTCATGACCCTGCGACGCAATATCCAGAAGACACCCAAAGGCAGCCACAGGAAAACCGCCTTGACCTCTCCCAGCAGAATGATCGCCAGGCCAATCACAAATACGAACACCACCTGCCACAAGGGGCTGATACCGCGTACCCAGCGCGCCAGCATATACAGCATGGCGGCGACGGTAAATAGAACCAGTACCGGACTCATATTCGCACCAAAAGAACCGACGACGCTATCCCAGTCCAGTTTGGCTACCATGAAGAAGTGCTGATATACGACCAGCGGAAGTTGCATGAAAGTAATGACAATCACCATCGACCACAAGAGCAACAAGCGTTTGTCGGACCATTCGAACCAGTACATGGCAAACAGCACGCCAAACATTGGCAAGCAGAAACGCAGGGTGGAAATCAACTGCCCAGTGGTGGCGTGACCGAGAAAAATACTAAAGGCATAAAATGCCAAATATATCCACACAGCGACAATGACGCGCGTCGCGCCCTGGGAGTGGGCGCCCAGATGATCGTTCCCCAAGCGGTTCGACAAGCTCACCTCGAGAACGGCCCGGGCAAAAAACAGGGCGCTCAGCCCGCTGGCCATCCATGTTGCCAAACGCATCTCGAAAAAAAACTGCACAGCGCCTGCGATGAAAAACACGGCGAAGAAAAGGATGGGCATCAATTTCTTCGTGCTCACCAGCAGCAGGATCGGTATGAAGATCAGCGCTCCGGTCAGTACAACGGTCAGCTGTATCTCCCCAAGAGCGATGACCATGCCAAGCACGAGCGCCGTCGCCAATCCTCCAAGAATCAGCAGGAAAGCGCTCAGGCCAGGCATGCCCTGTTTGGCCTTGCCTGGCCTGGCGCGTACGGCTTGCACAGGGGCGGTGTTCAAACGCAGTTTCTGGGAAAAAAAACTCATATATATTCCATGCACGGCGTGGACGCCGGGCTCAATAAGGTGAAACGCTGTCAGAGCACCGGTTACAGCGAGGTGCCAGCAAAGTGCTGGCGCAAGTTCGCCGGCATGGCCTGCAGTAACTGATCAACAAACGCCTGCTGCAAACGATAACCCTCTTCTGTATCGCCGCCGATACTCGATACCCGCATCAGCGTCGCGTCGGGAATCAGGCCCCGCACGGCATACGCCAGCTTGGCCTTCTTGACTGCCCACAAAGTGGGTACGGCCTTGTCGCCAACGACGACCCAATACGTGATCGGCTCAATACGGCTATTGAGTGTGGCGACCATGCGGGACGCGGAAATCGCACCTGCCTTGGTCGGCAACGCTATCTGGGTAGTCTCGCCTACCGCAAAACCCTGTCCGCCATAGCAACCCTCCGGGAAATGCACGGACAGATCGTCGCGCTGATTGGTACCATAGGCGATCGACAGCATGATGCGCTCGCCCTGCTGGTTCACATAAGTGCGCGACAACGTTTCGGCATAAATTTTATTGAGTTCTGCGAGCGTGGTGGGGTTGATCACGGCAGCGACCTGGGTCGTATCTTCCTGCCAATCGCCGAACTTGGCCGGAATCGCCGTACTGAGGATGACTCGCGGACGCGTATCGGCCAGGCGCATCGTGGGAGTGACCGCCTTGGTACACAAGGCGCCGACCAGCATCATGGCCGCCATGGACCAACTGATCATCGTACTTTTTTTCATGCAGCCACCTTTCGGGCGTGCCACAACCGCGCCAGCCATTGCAGCAGGGAGTCCAGGCTCAATATCAGCACCAGCGCGCTAATGAACAGTACCATCCCCGCAAAACCATGCAGGAAACCTTGTCCTGCGGCGTCGCCGAAATAATAAGTGACCAACGTCAATGTGAGCACGCGCGTCACGTTTGCGGTAAAGGAAATGGGGATAATCAGGATCGCCAGGCCTATGTTGCGGATGGCCGAGGTATGACGTACCAGATTCAGATAAAACAGGCCAAGCGCTTCCAGCGTCAGCAGCGTTTGCAGGCCGGCGCAAGCGTCAGCGACCAGAAGCTGGTATTGGCCGATCTGCAGAATTACGCCAGTGCGTGCGATCGGATAGCCGAACCAGAACAGGATATGCTCACACACATACGAGACAGCCATCTTCATCGGCAAGGTCAGCGCACTGACGACCGAGCTTGGCAGCGGAATCATGAACAACATGAAGAAGAACGGAAACCAGGCCACGCGCAGCGCCTCTACGCCCAGCTTGAGCACCAGGATGGCAGCCGTGAGCATGACAAATGAGCCAATCTCGAAGGCAAGAATCTGCTGGGAACGGCCGACAATATAAATCAGGAGCCCGGCGATGAAAAGCAGCCAGCCAAACAATGGCGCACGGTTAAATTGCGCAACGGCCAATATCCGTTCGCGCTGGCGCCAGATGAGCCAGAACGCGAGCAGCAGAATAATGGGACCGTGCGCCTGTTCCTCGGTCATCCAGATGCCGGTAAACAAAGTATAAAACGATGGCACATACAGCACTGCGAACCCAACCACTACAGGCAGCCATTCCAGCAGCAAATCGCGGCCTTGCAGGCTACTCCCAAGGTCAGGTCGAGCGCTCGTACTCATCAGAAGTCCACCAACACCGAGCCGATTACTTGCGCGCCGCTGTGCAACATCTTTTCAGTCATGGCATTGATGTCGGCGACAGGGGTGTGATTCTTGCGTGCCACCAGCAGTACGCCACCGGTGCGTGCGGCCAGGGCCAGCGCATCGGAACCGAGCGAGAATGCCGCCGAGTCATACAGCACGACGTCATACGTCGCTTCGAGCTCGGTGCGCAAGGTGGAAAATGCCGGGCGGCTCAACAGTTCCTGCGGATTCGGCGGCAAGGTGCCCGCGCCCAGCACGGACAAGTCGACAAACGATTCGATGCGCGTGATCACATCGCGTTCGGCTCGACCGGCCAGGATGTCCGACAAGCCCTGGCGTCCTTCCATGCCGAAAATCTCATGCTGGCTGGGATTACGCAAATTTGCATCGACCAGCAAAGTCTGTTCGCCCAACTGGGAAAATACCACGGCCAGGTTGGCAGCAAACAAGCTGGTTCCGTCACCATCATTGACACCGACCAACACCAGGGATTTTCGACCCATCGCCATCCAGCGCAACATCAGCTGGCTGCGGATGGCACGCAAGGTTTCCACCTGCGGGCTGAAAGGCTGGTAGGCAGCGATCAGCTTGTCGGAATACTTGCCCTCGCCCTGCTGCAGATAGGGATAGTCAAACTGGCGCGCCAGGACTTGCTGGATATCCGCCTCAGTCACCAGCCCCAGACGCTGGGCGGCCTCGCCAAAGCGTATGCCCAACTCTTTTTGCATGCGCAGGACACGTTCGGCACTTTCAGGCGTGATCTTGCCCAACGAAAGCAAAAGTGCACCGATGCTTGAGTCGGCAGTCCGCGGCGTCGCAGATACTAGCGGTTGCAATGCTGGATTCATATTATCCCCAATACTTAATTACTTAATTAAAACGCAAACTACGCGGCAACAACAATTTAAATCGGCTCAGGCGCGGACGTGTCGGCGCACTCCAGTCGATCGAACCGAGCACAGGCAATTGCAACAATTCGCTGAGGTCAGCCTCCGAACGCACGCGGCGGTCAAGCATTTCCGCCAGCAAGGAAAAGCCCACACCGAGCAAGCCGCCCAGGAACAGGGCCAGCAGCGTATTCAACATGACTTTTGGGCCAGCAGGCTTGATCGGTGCAACGGCAGGGTTGAGCAAAAATATATCGGATTGTTCAGACTTGCCCTCGATACTGGTCTGCGAGAAGCGCTGCGAAGCGATATCGAAGGCACGTTGGGCGCTTTCCACATCTTTTTGCATGACGCCCATTTCGTCACGCGTACGGTTCAACTCAAGCACCTTGTTCTTTTGTGCCGTCAATGCGGCGCGCACCGAGCCTTCGCGCTGCTGCATGATACCGGCGTTCTTGCTGACCGAATTTGACGTCACGCGCGTGCTGTCAGCCAGTTCGCTGCGCATGCGTTCGACCTCGGCGCGCAGGCTTTCGTATTGAGGATGATTGCGCCCCAGTCGCTGTCCCATCTCGGCCAGCCTCGATTCAGCCGTTGCCAGGCTCAGTTTCAAGTTCTGGACCAGCGGGTTCGACGCCACATCGGGCGACTCAGAGCCCGCATTGCCTTCGGCCATGCGCTGGCGCGACGACGCCTCCATCGCCAGGCCTTGCACGGCCACCAATTGAGCCGATAGATCGTTCAAGCGGTTCGATTCCACATCGAGGCGGTTATCCACGCTGACAATACCGTGCTCTTGCTGGTACTTCGACAAGCGGCTTTGCGCCGCTTCCAGGCTGTCGCGCAACAATTTCGTTTGCTCATTGAAATACAAGGCCACCTTTTTCAGCGGATCGACTTTCAGCTGAATACTGGTTTTTTGGTACTCATCGGCAAAAGCATTGGCGATGGCCGCGACGAACTGCGGGTCGTTGCCCTTGAAGCTGATATCAACCACACTGCTTTCGCGCGACGGCACGATTTCCAGCTTGGACAGCAACAGATCCGCCAACCAGTCGCGTACGGTGCCCTGGCCTTCGGTGACCTCATTGAACTGGGCAATGACGGCGGGACTTTCCGCCAGCCGCAGCTGATCGACGACCTTCAGCGCCACGTTCTTGCTGCTGATAATGTCGATTTGCGTCGACATAAAGCCCGGCAACAACTGCATAGGCAATGCCAGTCCGGTCACTGGATCGACGCCCTTGTAGCTAATCAACACGGACGCCGTACCCTTATAGGTCTTCGGCAGCATAAGGCTGACCACCACCGTCGCCCCGACCGTGATGAGCAAAGTGAATAGCAAGATTCGTTTGCGGACAAACAAGACGAGCAAAAACTGGTGGAAATTCATGGTTAACTCTCATATCAGTAAAACAAAGCCAGTCAGGCCGGCGCGCCGGAACTATTCAGCTTAAAACAAACTTTCTTTGACATACACGACATCATCAACTTGAATGATGTCGTCATGCTTGGCATCGAGCACTTGCATGACGCCTGCAGCATCGCGGCGCTTGATGCGCACGCCACGCTCCGTACCGCGCTGCGTCAAACCTCCGCCAACGGACAGGGCTTGCAACACCGTCATTGCGCGCTCCAGGCGGAATGCTCCCGGACGCTGCACTTCGCCATAAATATAAAAACGCGGCGCCCGCTCCACATACAGGATATCGTTGCCAGCCAAGTCAAAGTCGCGCGCCAGATCTGCACTACGCATCATGTCGACGATGTCAACAGTCTCTTTGGTGGTGGTATCAGCGCGCTTGCGAATCAGGCTGACCACATCTCCGGCGTCAGGACTTTGGCCTCCAGCCATGGCCAGAATATCGAGCAGACTACGCTTGCCCTCAATCGGATAGCGACCAGGGCGATTTACCTGACCCAGCACAGACACTTGCTGGCTCTGCAATGCAGTCACAATGATATTGACTTGAGCCTTGCGTAAAAAACCGCCACTTTCGAGCGCCTGGCCAAGCTTTTTCTCTGCCGCAGCAACAGACAAGCCTCCCACAGCAACTGCCCCTACCAAAGGAAAGGTAATGTTGCCCGCCTCGCTGACACGTGTTTCCAGGCCAAGATCAGGACTGCCATACACGGAAATCTTCAGCACATCACCAGCACCGAGCAATACCTCGGCGGCACCTGCCATACCAACGCTGCATGCCATCAGTGCAGCTGCCATCCACATTGCAAGTCGTTTCATGATTTGCTCTATCCTTTTAAAAACTCTGTTGTACCCCAAAATACCTGCCTGCACTTACTTCAAACCAAGTCCGGCGCGCGCATTCACCTCGCCATTGTCAGCCGCCGGCGCCGGTGGTGCAGCGACGGGCGGTGCCGCCGCCGGCACTGAAACAGCTGCCGCGGATGCGGATGCGGATGCGGATGCGGATGATGACTTCTCGGTCTTGTTCAGGTATTCGATCTTGGCGCTGGCGCGCAAGCGTTTCAGCTCGGCTTGCGCGGCATCCTTGTTCTTCTTATTGAAGAGGAATTGTTCGATCTGCGGCGTCGCTTGCGCCAGAACCACCGGGCTATCCTTGATATCGGCCAGAGAAATCAATAAGGTGCGTTCACCTTCGCGGACGATGAACAGCTGACCTGCCGGCATCGCCGCCAGCTTGGTGCTCAATTCAGGCGCGAGATCGGCACTGGTACGCGACAGTTGCATACGGCCATACTTGACATGATTGGCGTCCAACCATGCCGCCACTTCTTCCAGCGACTTCGCACGATCCATCGCCTTCTTCAACGCATCATTCATGTCCGCCGAGGCGATAACCAATTCACGCATGTCAAACTGTTTGCGCTGGCTAAAGTACTGCGGATTCTTGTTAAAGTACTCCTCCACCTCAGCCGCTGTTGGCTTGGCAATCACACCGATGCGTTTTTGCATATAGGCCTGGGCAACGATCAAGGCCTTGGCACGCTCAATAGCTTGCACCACTTTGGGGTCACGGTCGATTTTGTCTTTAACGGCCTCATTTTGTAATAACTGACGGTCGATCAACGACTCCAGCAATTGCTTGCTGGCCGCTTCCTGCTGAACTGCGGGTACATTGGCATGCTGCAACTCGTCATTCAGTTGCAATACCGTGATTTCCTCACCATTGACGCTCGCCAATGCCTGGCCGACCCTTTTTTCCTTGCCGCCACAGGCCGCCAGTCCGACGGCGACCATGAGGACCAATGCAACGCCCGACAAGCGCGTATTGGCGACTGATCTGCGGAGTGTCAAACCAGAGTTGTGAAAATGATTCAAGATTACTCCTTCGATTTAGCGTCCAAAAACGCAACTAATTACCACTACGCAATCTCCTTCCGACATCGGGAGGTTGCCTAAAATAACACGCATCTTCAGAAATTAGTGACCTGATGCAAACAATTATCAATATAATAAAATATCATACACAAAATACAAGGAAATGGGAAATTATTTGCTTAAAAATCTACGAAGAAGGTTTTAATACAACTGTTTCTAGTGTCGAGTTATCGAAAAAGCCCCCCCCGAATGGACCACTTCCTACAGTGCAATATTTTTTAAGCAATAGCCTTCAGTGTACGCAGCATGTCTTGCTCAGATGCAGCTGATCCGCAGGTCGCCTGCAGTGGATGCAGGCAAGGAAGAGTCGGTACAAGTTGCGAATGCATAGCAAGCATAAGCACTCGTCAGAGGCGGGGGCTGCAGGTAATCCCGAGGATGACCTGTCTGCGCATATTTTATCGCGTATTGACTGAGCGCAAAACAAATCCTTCCCCCTCCCCCGTCCTGTCAATGTGCATTATCGCGTTTCAGCACCACCTTCACGGTCCGCATGATGATCCACAAATCGAGCCATAATGACCAGCTACGCAAGTAATCGAGGTCAAAATGAATGCGTGCCTCCATCTTGTCCAAGGTCTCCGTCTCGCCGCGCAAGCCATTGACTTGCGCCCATCCCGTGATGCCAGGTTTGACTTTGTGGCGCAGCATGTAGCCTTTGATCAACTTGCGGTACTGTTCGTTGTGCGCTACCGCATGCGGACGCGGCCCGACGATACTCATACGCCCTTGCAACACGTTGATAAACTGCGGTAATTCGTCAAGCGAACTCTTGCGCAGAAAAGCGCCAATAGAGGTCAGGCGCTGGTCATTCCTGGTGGCTTGCACCACCTTGTCGCCATCTTCGCTCACCGTCATTGAACGAAATTTATAGACAATAATCTCCTCGCCATACAGGCCATAGCGGCGCTGGCGAAAAATCACGGGCCCCTTCGACGTCAACTTGACGGCGATGGCGATGACCAGCATCACCGGCAGCAACATAATCTGGATCAATAAACCCAGCACGATATCGCTACTGCGCTTGACCATGCTGTTAAAGCCCGTGAACGGTGACTCGCGGATGGCGATCACCGGCATGCCGCCCACGTTGTCGAAACGCGCCTGCATCAGGTCGAAAATATAAATATCGGGCAAAAAGTACACGGAAGCCGTCGTATCTTCGAGCTCATCGAGCATCTTGCGGATGCGCGGCTGGGCCGAAATCGGCTGGCTGATGAATATCATCTTGATATTGTGTTCGCGCACATAGGCGGCAATATCGCTCATTTTACCCAGCATGGGCTCGCGCATCTTCTCCGGCCAGCGGTCATCTGTGCGATCGTCGAAAAAGCCGCGCACGCTCATGAAGAGATTCGGATTGCGCTCGATGATGGTGGCAAACTTCAGGCTGGCGTCATTGGCACCGATGATGACCACCGAGCGCACTTCGCTGTCGCCGTCCGGACGCAGGCTGAATTTGCGCCCGGCCAGGTGCCCGGCCAGCAGCACGAAGGGCGTGAGGATGAACCAGGCCAGCACCACCTGCGTATCAAAGTGATAAGTGAGGCCCGTGGCCGAGCCGAGGAAGGTCAGAATGAGCGCGGTGATCGTCCAGGCCACCAGAATATCGCGCGCATACGCCAACATGCGCCCGCTGCGCCAGGTACGGTAAGGATCGACGTGATGGAATACCGTCGACGCAATGAAAACGGCAAGTATCATCAACACCAGCGTATAGCCGGTAAATGGCGAACCTGACAGGACCGTCATCACGTACAGCAAGCCCATGATGATCATCGGATCGAGGACGCGCTGAAAAAACGAAATCAGAGGTATATCATTGACAGTCATGTTGATCTTTAAAACTGTACGCTGCCATTGAAGGAAATGCCCTTGGCCCGATAGCCGCCGCTATCGACGATGGCGACGCCATCGCGCCGCTCGTGAAACAGGCGCACGCCAAGCTGGACTTTCGGATGTGGCGCATACGTGGCGCCAAGCGAGGCGGTACGGGTGGTGTCGCGGCCGTCCCCAGGCAGCACCAGGCCGCTGACGGCAGAGAAATCGCGCCGTTCCTGGCGCAGCTGCGCATCGACGCTCACCTTCGACGTGGCCGCCCACGTGGCGCCCAGGCTGGCGCCAGTGTTCAGGCTGCTCGTCACCAGCGAATTGTCGACCGAACCGAATTCGCGCCAGACAACGCCCGTGAAATTGACCTTGCCCAAAGGCTTCCAGTACACGCTCAGCCGGCCATTCGTGCCGCTGGCATCGTGCCCGGACAGCAAGCTGTTGCGGTGGCGCACCCAGCCACCCAGAAACTCCACCTGCGTAATGCCGCTGAGCTCCCAATACACGTTTGCCTTGATCTCGTCCTGGGTATAGCCATTGCCGTAAATGCTGGCATCGAATGCATTGCGGTTCGGATAGTTGCCGTTCAAGTGACGCAGCTGCAGGCCGATGCGGCTATTGCTGGGCGCCAGGTAGTCGACGCCAAATTCCGTCGCGTCTTCCGTCCAGTTGGAAAAAGCCTGCGATGGCAAGTCGTACGAATAACGATTGCGCGTCAGGCCGCCGCGCACGCGCCAGCTGGGGTGAAAGCGCCAGGCGCCATTCAGGTACTCTTGGCGCTCCGTGCGCAAATTGCGCAAGTTGGTCTGAAAATCGCTGAACGGTGTCAGGCTCTGCGAATAACTGGCGCCCACATGGCCTTCGAGGTGGTTGGCGATGTGCCACTCCAGGTCGGCCAGGTAATCCTTGCCATCGTAGTCGAACTGGCTGAAGCGGTTGAAGCTCACCTTCGACCACTTGGCCTGGCCCGTGAGTATCTGGCGGCCGATGGGACGGTTGAACAGGAAGCCCGCCTGCAGCATCCTCGACGTGTCCGAGCGGGGACCGGAAAAACCCGGTACATCGTCCGGCAAGCGCATCAGGTTGTCATCGTACGAGTACGTCGTGGCAACGAAAGGCTTGATCGTGTCGCTGATATCGGCCAGTGCGGCGCCACTGGCAAAGGTGCTGGCGAGAAAGAGTGCGCCGTGCAGGCATGGGCTTGCCGAGACGGCAACGGCAATGGCTTTTTTACGCAAGGAATTCAACATGGATTTTATCTTCGAAAGATCACACAGTTGATAGGCAATACTACCAGTAAATCCAGTGCCCACCAGAAACAATCCAGAACCCCAGCACGCCGTTCGTCACGCCATGCGCGAGGATAGGCGACCACAGGGACTGGCTACGCATGTACAACAAACTATATGCAGCACCGGCCACGATACCGGCCAGCCATAAATTGTGTTCAAAACCAAACAGCAGCACGCTGATGACGAAAGCCCTGGCGCTGACAAGGCGGGGATCAGCCCGCAAAAAATCCGGCTTGTCGATCCAGCGCATCAGGAAGGAGCGCCAGAACAGCTCCTCCATCACGGGCACCACCAGCGCGGCGCCGGCGATACGCAGCAGCACCAGGCTCCACTCGATACGGCCATCGTTGCGGGGATCGAATCCATCTGGGTTGCCAATGCGCATCCAGTGGGCGTCGAGATTGATCCACAACAGAAAAACAACAAACCCCGTTACCAGCGCCCCGAGAATGGCACGCGCGCCCAACGGCGTCCACATCAATTCCGTGTAACTGCGGCGCCAGTACAACAACATGCCCAGCACGACGCCGATCTTGACGGCATACAGCCAGCGCAACTCCTGCGCGGCAACGCCCAGGCGACCGAGCATGTCGGCAATGAAAATGAAGGAGAGATAGGCCAGGAAGGGTGCTACCCGGGGCAAGGCGGCGCGGTCAAACATATTGCCGCACATTAGAGGAGGAACCACGCGCCGGACGCGGTGGTCCGGAGCGCGTGTTTTTCATGACAAACATGCATCCCCCGATGTAATAAATATAATTGTATAATTATATCAAGCGGGACTGTTGCCGTGGCAAATAATCCTGACTTAATTACAACAGGGTATGCAAAAAAGCATTAGCCGTTGGCGCGTGCCTCGATCTGCTCCCACTTTTCCAGCGCTTCCAGCAGTTCGCCTTCGATTTCGGCCACGCGTGCATTCAGGCGCTTGCCTTCGGCCGGCGTCTTCTTGTAGAAGTCCGGGTGCGACAGCTCGGCGGCCAGCACCGATTGCTCGTCTTCCAGCTTGGCGATCAGCTTCGGCAACTCTTCCAGTTCGCGCTGTTCCTTGTAGCTGAGCTTTTTCTGCTTGGCGGCCGGTGCGGCAGCCTCGACCTTCACGACAGGCTTGCTGGCTGGCGCCGTGGCGATCGGCAAGGTGCGCACGCGCTCCCAGTCCGTGTAGCCGCCGACGAATTCACGCCACTTGCCCTCGCCTTCGGCGACGATCACCTGCGTGACCACGTTGTCGAGGAAGGTGCGGTCATGGCTGACCAGGAAAACGGTGCCCGTGTATTCTTCCAGCAACTCTTCCAGCAATTCCAGGGTATCGATATCCAAGTCATTGGTCGGCTCATCGAGCACCAGCACGTTGGCCGGCTTGGCGAACAGGCGCGCCAGCAGCAAACGGTTGCGCTCGCCACCGGACAGCGACTTGACGGGCGAACGCGCGCGTTCCGGCGCAAACAGGAAGTCGTTCAGATAGGTCATCACGTGGCGGCGCTGGCCATTGATCTCGACCCAGTCGCTGCCCGGCGCGATGGTTTCCATCAGGTTCGCTTCTTCGTTCAGCTGCGTACGCATCTGGTCGAAATACGCCACTTGCAGCTTGGTACCCAGGCGGATGGTGCCCGTGTCCGACTCTTCCTGGCCCAGGATCATCTTCAGCAAGGTGGTCTTGCCGGCGCCGTTGGCGCCGATCAGGCCGACCTTGTCGCCGCGCAAGATGGTGGCGCTGAAATCCTTGACGATGACCTTGTCGCCATAGATCTTCGAGACGTTTTCCAGGTCCGCCACGATCTTGCCCGAACGTTCGCCGGCCGAGACGTCCAGCTTGACTTGTCCCTGCTGGTCGCGGCGTGCATTGCGCGTCAGACGCAGCGCTTCCAGGCGGCGCACGCGGCCTTCGTCACGCACGCGGCGCGCCTTGACGCCCTTGCGTATCCACACTTCTTCCTGCGCCAGGAACTTGTCGAACTTGGAGTTTTCCACTTCTTCGATTTCCAGCTGCTCCGCCTTGCGCGTCTGGTAAGCCGTGAAGTTGCCCGGATACGACAGCAAGCGGCCACGGTCGAGCTCGATGATGCGCGTGGCAACGTTGTCGAGGAAGGAGCGGTCATGGGTAATGAACAGCACGCTGCCCTTGAAGTCGCGCAGCAAGCCTTCCAGCCACAGGATGGAGCTGAAGTCCAGATGGTTGGTCGGCTCATCGAGCAGCAGCACATCGGGCGCCGACACCAGCGCGCGCGCCAGCGCCACACGCTTTTGCATCCCGCCCGACAGGGTTTTCATCAGCATGTCGCCCGTCAGGTTCAAACGGTCGAGCACGGTTTCCACCTTGTTGGGCAAGCTCCATGCATCGGCCGCATCGAGTTTCACCTGGATGTCGTGCATGCGCTCCATCAATTCGTCGTCATTGCCCTGGCCAAACTGGCCCGTCAACGCATCGTATTCCTTGAGCCATGCCTGCGATTCGCCCATGCCGGAAGCGACGGCGTCGAACACGGACATGTCCGGGTCGAATTGCGGCTCCTGCTCCACATAGGCGATGTTGATGCCTTGCTGCATCACCAACAAGCCGTCATCGAGCTTGAACTTGCCCGAAATAACCTTCAACAGCGACGATTTACCCGTGCCGTTGCGGCCGATCAAGCCGACCCGCTCCGTGGTTTCCAGTGAAAATTCCGCGTGATCGAGCAGCGCGACGTGACCGAACGCAAGTTGCGCCGATGAAAGAGAAATGACAGCCATAATGAGTAAGAGTGCTCGGGCGCCGTTCCCTGCACACCGCGTGGTGTGCAAAACAGCCGCCGATTAGATGAATGAAGCACGCATTGTACCGATAACTCGGACTTCAATCGCCATCGATCAGTAAATTGCTACCCGCATGGACTCGGGCCGCCGACGCGCGCTGCGTGGAATGTGGTGTCGCCAGCAGGAATCGAACCTGCATTTAAGTCTTAGGAGGACCTTGTACTATCCATTGTACGATGGCGACACGCGCAGCGGCATTATACAGGCTAGTGCCGGCCATTAACAGTCCGGCAAGCGGGCGCGTGCGTGGGGCCAGCGCATCAGTGCCCTGCCACCTGGCGCAATGGTGCTGGCAAACCGGGCGATGCCGAAGGCAGCAAGGGCAGGATTTGCTGCGCCGCCAGCTTGTGCGCCACCGGGTTCCAGTGGCCATCCGCCGGCAGGAAATCCATGCGCTCGCGCTGCTGCTGCCAATGGCGCGCGAATACAGGCTGCATGTCCACCACCTGATAGCCGTGTCGCAATGCACTCTGGATAAAAAATGCGCGATCGCCCGCTTTCCAGTTAGGCACCGCCTTCCGCGGCGCGTACAGCATGTTCCGGTCAGCATCGACCACGAAGATAAAGCGGGTATCGCCAGCGCCGCCCAGCACGCGCAATTGTGTCATGTAGTACTCGAGCGCGGCAGCACGGCGCGCATCAGGCGCGGCGGCGGCCGAGTCCTGCGCCGCGGCAGGGGGGCTGCGGTGCAACTGGTTCATCAGCCAGTCAGGAAATTTCAAGTTGTAATAGATGTAGCGGGCCAGGGCCGAATAGGCAACCAGCTGCTTGGCCTTGGACTCGACATAGGGAACATGCACCAGCTTGATATTGCTCCCCTCGCTGACAAACATGCTATGGCCCCGCAGCGCTGGCGCCAGGATCTCCAGCATGTCCATCGGCTCGACAAACATGACTACCGTGCGCGGATGCAACTGCGCACGCGTATAACGCAACACTTCCAGCGCATCGGCAAACCCGTTGCCCGAGGCGGAAGCTGCATACACGCCGCCGCCCAGGGCCTGACTCAACTGGCCTTGCAGGGTTTCCGGATAATCCAGCATCAAGCTTTCAATAAAGCTGTCGCCGATGACAAGAACGGCAGCATCATCCTTGAAATCAGGGGAATTGGTAAAGCCTTGCCGATTCGTCTTGCCATGCCGGGCATTCGCCAGGGCCCAGCCGTGCGAATACACGTATTCCTGCTGCGGCAGATAACGGGCATACGGACGCTGTTCACTGCTCTGCTCAATGCGCAAGCCGGACACCACCGGCATGCATTGCAGGAACGCTTCCAACGCCAGTGCCGTAACCAGCACACCCAGGCCTATCGCAAATATGGAGCGCATATTATTTATCAGAAATTAAAATACAAGAATTCAGAAACGCCACGCGTCTCGCTAATGGCCAGCAAGAGCAGGCACAGCATCAACATGCCCCCGAGCAAGATGTTGCCCCGGCCACTTTCCAGTCGCTGCTCCGCCGACAGGCGCAAGCCTCGCCCCAGCAGCTCATACACATTCGGCATGCAGAAAACGATGGCGGCACACACGCCAAGCCACCACAGGCAGGAACTCAGTTGCATGATGCGGTTCACACCCAGCATGCTTTCCTGCATGGCGGGCGTCAGCGTGCCGCCGCCCATGGCCTGGAGCACGTCCAGCGCCACGTCGACGGAACTCGCGCGAAAAAACACCCAGGCCAGCACCACAGCAAAAAACGTCGCCAATGCGCCGCCGGCGCGTAGCGCCAGGTTGCTGCGCTCGCCCAACAGATGACGCAGCGCATGGTTGACGATGAGATACAAGCCATGCAAGCCACCCCATACCACGAAGGTCCAGTTGGCGCCGTGCCACAGTCCGCCCAGCAGCATCGTGATCAGGAGGTTGCGGTAACGCAAGAACCCGCCCTTGCGGTTGCCGCCCAGGGGGATATACAGATAATCGCGCAGGAAATTGGACAGCGTGATGTGCCATCTGCGCCAGAAATCGATAATCGAGGTCGCCTTGTATGGCGAGAAAAAGTTAATGGGCAAGATAATGCCGAACATATACGACAGGCCATAGGCCATGTCGCAATACGCCGAAAAGTCAAAATACAGCTGGAAGGTATATGCCAGTGCACCGGCCCAGGCCTCCAGCATGCTCAAATGGGCGTGATGGAGGTCGAAGACGGGAGCGACATAGCGCGCGATGCCATCGGCCAGAATGACTTTCTTGAACAAGCCTATCGTGAAGAATGACAGGCCGACGATCAGGCGCCCGCGGCTGAAAACATGCGATTCTGCCTGTACGAACTGCGGCATCATCTCTTTGTGATGCAGGATGGGGCCGGCGATCAGGTGAGGAAAGTAAGTGACGAACAAACCATAGCTTTCCGGCTGATAGTCCTTGACTTTGCCGGCGTGGCAATCGACCAGGTAGGCGATTTGAGTGAAGGTGAAAAACGAGATACCAATGGGCAAGGTAATTCCCAAGGGCTGGAATGGCGCCCCCGTCAAGGTGGCAACAATACTGATCACAAAATCAAAATACTTGAAAAACACCAGTAACAACAAATTGAAGGCGAGTCCGGCCCACAGCCAGCGCTTTGCCTCGCGCTTGCGGCCCGTCTCCTGACGTTTCGAGACGACTCGGCCAATGGTGAAGTTGCAGCAGATTGACAGCAGCAACAGCGGCAGGTAGGCGACATCCCAGTAACTATAGAATGCAAGCGAGGCCAGCAACAGGAAAATAATGGATAAGCGCAGTGAATATTTTGACAGGAGAAAGTATCCCAGCAGCGCCAAAGGCAAGAACACCAGAAAGAACGGAAATGAATTAAATAGCACAGTGCGATTCCATAAAGTTGCTTGTACGTAACGCTTTAGCGATCAGCAATGGCAAGTTTATGCTTTTCATGGCGATATTTGTTTACTATTATTTTTATCATCATGACGAGACGGGCTCTTGCCCGCACGACCTGCAACATGCGCAGCACGACCGCGACCATGCGCACCGTCGCCGTTAACCATTCCTGCGCACCATTTTCCGCCACACTGCGGATGCCGCAACAGCGTCCTGTCTTACTTGACAGGCGTCGCCGCAAGCGGCTGCACGCTCAATTTCCTGTGCCGCACGGCGCCTGCGCCGACAAGCAACAAGCCTGCCAGCAACAGCTGCAACATCGCTGGTTCGGGCACGGCACTGATGGAAAATATCTGGATGGCACCAAATGTCACATCGTAGCCCTTCCAGATGGAGCCGTCGAGCAGACTGACGCCAGTCGATGGCTGCCCCAGATAATTGTAGGTGTAAAGCAAAGAGCTGCCGCCGTTCGTCAGATCCCGCGGAACATACAAATCATGTCCGTAGCCGAAGGTGGGGCCGTAATCGGCATTGTTGTACGTTTGATCTTTGCCGATCCCATCGCCATTGAAATACTGCTTCAATTGCGGAAGCATGACACCGCTCGTCAAGTTGAACAGGAAGGCGGTGCGGGAACTATCGTCCATCGTCACATGCATGCCATCGGTGGAACTCCAGCTTTGCGGATTATAACCACCGACGAGCCAGGTCTGCCCAGAGCTGTTAGTTGCCTCCATGACAGAAAAAGTGCGCCCCTTTGCATCGGACGCCTTGTGAAAATCCAGCGAAGTATCACCGGCCGTCTTGGTATAAATATTCGTCAAGGACAACTGGCCTTCACCGAGCCAGTTCTCCAGTTGCGTCTGATAGCCGGGGGAAAGTAATGACGTACCGGAATCGGCCTGGGCATCCAGGCACATACACACACAGCTCACGGCCAGCGCCATACTTCTTGCTGCTCTGAAATTGTTTTGCATCTTGCACCTCAACTGTCAATATTGTAAAACGACGCACCACTTAAGATTACCAATATAACACGATAGATGGTATTTTTATATTTATAATTGAGATATCAAAACACAATATTTCTTAGCAGAAATTTAAACAGGCAGCACCGCCGTCACCTCGATTTCCACGCGTGCGCGATCCTCGATCAGGCCGGCGACCTGCACCGCCGTCATGGACGGGTAGTGCTTGCCGATAATTTCCCGATAGGCCACGCCGATTTGCGGGTACGCCGCCACATATTCCTTCTTGTCGAGCACATACCAGTTCATGCGCACGATGTGCTCAGGCAAGGCGCCCGCCTCGGCCAGCACGGCGACGATATTTTGCAGCGCCTGACGCACCTGCCCCGCGAAATCGTCCGTGTGAAACTGGCCCTGTGCATCCCAGCCTATCATGCCGCTGACGTACACCGTGCGTCCGCTGGCGGCCACACCATTCGCATAGCCGCGCGGCCTGGCCCATCCCGGTGGTTGCAGCACTTGCATCTTGTTCTCCTCGTTGTTCATGCGGTTCATGCCGTTCATGCCGTTCATGCGTTGGCCGCCTCGCGCAGCAATTCGCGCGCGATGATCAATTGCTGTACCTCGCTGGCCCCCTCGTAGATGCGCAAGGCGCGAATTTCCCGGTACAGGCACTCGACCGGGTGCCCACTGACCACACCCATGCCGCCGAACATCTGCACGGCCGCGTCGATCACCTGCTGCGCCGTTTCCGTGGCCGTCAGCTTGGCCATGGCCGCTTCCTTCGTCACCTTGCGGCCCTGGTCGCGCTGCCAGGCGGCGCGGTAGGTGAGCAGCGCGGCGGCGTCGATGCCGGTGGCCATCTGCGCCAGCTTGGCCTGCGTCAGCTGGAAGTCCGCCAGGGTCTGGCCGAACATCTGGCGCTTTGTCGCGTGGCGCAGCGCTTCATCGAAGGCGCGCCGCGCAAAGCCCAGGGCGGCGGCGGCCACCGACGTGCGGAACACGTCCAGTGTCGCCATCGCCACCTTGAAGCCCTGCCCCGCCTCGCCCAGGCGCTGCGACACAGGCACGCGGCAATTGGCAAAGCGCAGGCGCGCCAGCGGATGGGGAGCGATCACCGCAATGCGCTCGGCGATCTCCAGCCCGGGATTGTCGGCATCGACGATGAAGGCACTGATGCCGCGCGCGCCAGGCGCTTCGCCCGTGCGGGCGAACACCACGTAAAAGTCGGCGATACCGCCGTTCGAAATCCACGTCTTTTCGCCGTCGAGCACATACGCGTCGCCGTCGCGGCGCGCCGCGCACGCCATGGCCGCCACATCCGATCCGGCCTGCGGCTCGGACAGGGCAAAGGCGGCGATACGCTTGCCGCTGGCCACGTCCGGCAGATAGCGCGCCTTGTTCTGCTCGCTGCCGAACAGGCCGATGGCGCCCGCCCCCAGGCCCTGCATGGCGAAGGCGAAATCGGCCAGGCCATTGTGGCGCGCCAGGGTTTCGCGCATCAGGCAAATGGCGCGCGTGTCGATCTTGCCGTCGCTGCCCGTGGCATGCGCGAGCCAGCCGCCCTGCCCCAATTGGGCCACCAGCGCGCGGCAAGCCGCATCGACGTCGGCGCCATGGGCATCGCTGAGGTGCTGCGCTGCCCAGGCATCGAGATCGCGTTCAAGTTCGGCATGGCGCGCCTCGAAAAACGGCCAGTCCAGGTAAGTCGTGTCGCGCGTATTTTTCATCGTCTTAATCGCCCTCGAATTGCGGTTTTTCCTTTGCCACGAAGGCGTGATAGGCGCGGTGGAAATCGTTGGTGGCCATGCAAATGGCCTGTGCCTGCGCTTCCGCCTCGATGGCTTCGTCGACACCCATGTTCCACTCCTGCTGCAGCATTTTCTTTGTCATGCCGTGCGCGAAGGTGGGGCCGCTGGCCAGACCGGCAGCGAACAGCTGCGCCGCTTCGCCCAATTCCTCCGGCTCGACCAGGCGGTTGAGCCAGCCCCAGCGCTCGGCTTCCGCCCCCGGCAAGGAGCGGCCCGTGTACAGCAGTTCGGCGGCGCGGCCCTGGCCGATCACGCGCGGCAGCAAGGCGCAGGCGCCCATGTCGCAACCGGCCAGGCCCACGCGGGTAAATAAGAAGGCCGTCTTGCTGCGCGTCGTGCCGATGCGGATATCGGAGGCCAGCGCCAGCATGGCGCCGGCGCCCGCGCAAATGCCGTCGATGGCGGCGATGATGGGCTGCGGGCAGGCGCGCATGGCTTTCACCACGTCGCCCGTCATGCGCGTAAACGCCAGCAGGCCGGGCATGTCGAGCTGCGTCAGCGGGCCGATGATGTCGTGCACGTCGCCGCCCGAGCAGAAATTGCCGCCGCTGCCAGTGATCACCACGGCCTTGACGTCGTCCGCATGCGCCAGCGCGCGAAACAGCTCGCGCAATTCCGCATACGAATCGAAGGTGAGCGGATTCTTGCGCTCGGGCCGGTGCAAGGTCAAGGTGGCGACGCCGGCGTCGACGGCAAACAGAAAATGCCGCGCGACGTAGTTGGCCAGGCTGGCGCGGTTGCCTGGCAGGTCTTGCGGCTGGCCGGGTAGATGGCGCATGGTCAGTCCTTTATGGAAATGTCATTGAGCTGCTGTTTCATCTGCGACAGCAGTTCGATTAATTGGGTTTTATCGTCCGGCGTCACGCCCTGCAGCAGTTCGGCGATCCAGCCTTCGTGCACGCGCGCCATTTCGTCAAAGGCGCGCCGGCCCGCTGGCGTCAGCTTGACGCTGTACGAGCGGCGATCTTTCGGATCGACCACGCGCACCACCAGTTTTTCCTGCTCCAGCTGGTCGGTGATGCCCGTGATATTGCCACCTGTGACCATCATGCGCTTGGACAGTTCACCCATGCGCAAGCCATCGGGAAAGCGCTCGAGCTGCGCCATCAAATCAAAGCGGGGCAAGGTAATGCCGAAGCTGGCGCGCAAGCGCGTGCGCACCTCGTTTTCGATTTTCACCGTGCACGAGAGCATGCGCAGCCACAGCTTGAGCGACTGGTGGTGATCTTGCGTCAGGCGGCTGGCCAGGTCCAGCACCGGTTCGGCCTGCGGGAGGTCGCGTTCATTGTCCATTTTATCCATTGTCTACATGACTTCACCGCCGGCGACGGCGATCGATTGTCCATTCATGGCAGCCGACGCGGGCAGGCATAGCCAGGCCACCGCATCGGCCACTTCCTGTGGCTGCACCAGACGCTGCTGCGGATTGGCCACTGCCAGTTCCGCGCGCGCCGCGTCTTCGCCGCGCCCCGTCTTGCGCACGATATTCTGCACGGCCTGCGCCACCATCTCCGTTTCCGTGTAACCAGGGCAGACGGCGTTGACGGTGACGCCACGCGGCGCCGCTTCCAGCGCCAGCGCGCGCGTCAGGCCGATCACGCCATGCTTGGCGGCGACGTAGGCGCTGACATAGCGATAGCCTTTCAGGCCCGCCGTCGACGCCACGTTAACGATGCGCCCCCAGCCCGCCTCCAGCATGGCCGGCATGGCCGCCTGGCAGCAGTGGAAAACGCCCGTCAGGTTCACGGCCAGCATCTGCTGCCAGATGGCGGCGTCCGTCTTGCCGAACGGCGCCGCATGCGCCTGCCCCGCGTTATTGATCAATATATCGATGCAGCCGAAATGCGCGGCGGCCTGCGCGAAGCCCGCTTGCACGGATGCTTCCACGCTCACGTCGAGCACGCAGATGGCCACCCTGCCTGCGTGACCGCCCTCTTCCAGCTGCATGCGTGCGCGCGCCAGCCGCGCGCCGCCGCGCCCGGCCAGGGTGACCCGGGCGCCCGCATCCAGCAAGGCGCCCGCGCACGCCAGGCCGATGCCGCTGCCGGCGCCCGTCACCAGCGCATGTTTTCCTGATAACGCGCCTATCAATGTTTGCTTGCTCATGTCATCCTTCCAGCAGCCGCGCGGCCACCTGTTGCGGGGTGAGGCCCGTATTGGCGGCGGCCAGTTGGCGCTCGCGCTGCAGATTGCGTTCCAGCTGCTGCTGGCCCGGCCGGTACTGTTTCGGCCAGGTTGCGCCTTCCCCGGCGCCGCTGTAGCCGATGCGCGCCGTCTCCGTCAGGGTCCAGGCCGGGTTGGCCAGGTGCGGCCGGCCCACGGCGCACAGGTCGGCGCGCCCGGCGGCGATGATGCTGTTGGCATGATCGGCTTCGAAGATGGAGCCAACGGCCATGCTGGCGATGCCCGCCTCGTTGCGCACGCGGTCGGCGAACGGCGCCTGGAACATGCGCCCATATACCGGCTGTTCCCGCTTGCTGACCTGACCCGAGGAACAGTCGATCAGGTCGGCGCCGGCCTGTTTGAACAGGCGCGCGATGTCGACCGCATCGTCGGGCGTGATGCCGCCTTCGACCCAGTCGTGGGCCGAGATGCGCACACTCATCGGCTTGTCCTGCGGCCAGGCGGCACGCATCGCGCGAAACACGCGCAAGGGATAACGGCAGCGGTTTTCCAGGCTGCCGCCATATTCGTCCGTGCGGCGGTTGGTCAGCGGCGAGATAAAACTCGACAGCAGATAACCATGCGCGCAATGCAATTCCAGCCAGTCGAAACCGGCGACGGCCGCAGCCAGCGTGGCGCGCACGAAGTCCTGTTCGATGCACGCCAGGTCGCTTTCCGTGGCAGCGCGGGCCACCTGCGACACGCCGGCCAGGTACTGCTGTTCCGAGGCGGCCAGCAGCGGCCAGTTGTCCTCTTTCAAAGGCAGGTCGATACCATCCCACATGGGGCGCGTCGAGCCTTTCGGCCCCGCGTGGCCCAGCTGCAGGGCGATCTTCGCATCGCTGCTGGCATGCACGAAATCGACGATGCGCCGCCAGGCCTGCGTGTGCGCTTCGCTGTACATGCCGGGGCAGGCGGGCGTGATGCGCGCGTCGGCCGACACGCAGGTCATTTCGGCAAAAACCAGTCCCGCGCCGCCCATGGCGCGCGCGCCCAGGTGCATCAGATGATAGTCGCCCGCCACGCCATCGACGGCGCTGTACTGCGCCATCGGCGAGACGGCGATGCGGTTTTTCAGCAGCACGCCGCGCAGCCTGAACGGCGTGAGCATGGGCGGCAAAGCCTCATCCCGCATCTCCACGCCGGCCTGCTCGCCCGCGCGCCGCGCCAGCCACCGTTCGTAATCGGCCACGTACGCGGGATCGCGCAGGCGCAGGTTTTCATGCGAGATGCGCTGGCTGCGCGTGAGCATGGAATAGGCAAACTGCGGCGCTTCCATGGCGCTGTAGCGCTCGACGTTTTCAAACCATTCCATGGAATTGCGCGCCGCGCTCTGGATTTTCAGCACCTCGATGGCGCGCAGCTGCTGGTAGGCGGCCAGCGCGGCATCGGTATCGGCATGCTGGCCAAAGCAGCGCGCCAGCTCGATGGCGTCTTCCAGCGCCAGCTTGGTGCCGGAGCCAATCGAGTAATGCGCCGTGTGGGCCGCGTCGCCCATCAGCACGACGGGCACGCCGTCCTGGTGATGCACCCATTGCCGGCAGACGATGCGCGGGAAGGTGATCCACTGGGCCGAGCCGCGCAAGTGCGGCGAATTGCTCAGTAAACCTTGGCCATCGAGTTCCTCGGCGAACAGCGCTTCGCAAAAGGCGATGCCCTCTTCCTGAGTCATGGCATCCAACCCCGCCGCGCGCCACACGTGTTCCGGCGTTTCGACGATGAAGGTCGAGGTATCGCCGTCATATTGATAGATATGCGCCTGGAACCAGCCGTATGGCGTCTGGCGAAAGGCAAATGTGAAGGCCTCGAATTTCTTGCGCGTGCCCAGCCAGACGAAGCGGCAATGACGCTGGTCGATCTCGGGCTGGTAGCTGGCCGCATAACGCGTGCGGATGCGGCTGTTCAAGCCATCGCTGGCGATCACCAGGTCGGCACCGTACTGGCGCGCGATGGCCTGGTCGTCCTGCACTTCCGTCTCGAACAGCAGCTGCACGCCGAGTTCCTCGCAGCGTGCCTGCAGGATATTGAGCAGCCGCTTGCGGCCGATGCCGCAAAAGCCATGGCCACCGGAACGCACGGTCTCACCCTTGAAGTGGATCTCGATATCGTCCCAGTGGTTGAACGCCTGCAGGATGGCGCGTGCCGTCGGCTCGTCGGCATTGGCCAGGTTGCCCAGGGTCTGGTCGGAAAACACCACGCCCCAGCCAAACGTGTCATACGGACGGTTGCGCTCGATGACCGTGATGCGGTGCTCCGGGTTCTGCTTTTTCATGAGCAGGCTGAAATACAGGCCGGCGGGGCCGCCGCCGATGCAGACAATATTCATGGGATGTCCGTGCGAAGTTTGAAGCGCTGCAGCTTGCCCGTTTCCGTGCGCGGCAGGGAAGGCAGGAAACGGATGGCGCGCGGATATTTATACGGGGCGATCTGCTGGCGCACGAAGTCCTGCAGTTCGGCTGCCAGCGCGTCGCTGGCCTGGTAGCCATCTTTCAGTACCACGTGCGCCTCGACGATCTGACCACGCTCGGCATCGGCGCGCCCGACCACGCCGCATTCGGCCACGGCCGGGTGGCGCAGCAGCGCCTCTTCCACTTCCGGGCCGGCGATGTTGTAGCCGGCCGAGACGATCATGTCGTCGCTGCGCGAGCGATAATAGAAATAGCCGTCGCCATCCATTTCGAAGGTGTCGCCCGTCAGGTTCCAGCCGTTCTGCACATACTCGCGCTGGCGCGGGTCGGACAGGTAGCGGCAACCGGTGGGGCCTTTCACGGCCAGGCGGCCCGTCACGCCGGGCGGCTGCGGCACGCCCGCATCGTCGACGATGCACGCCTGGTAGCCGGGAATGGCCTTGCCGATGGCGCCGCGGCGTATGCCCTCGCCCGTGGCGCAGATGAAGATGTGCAGCATCTCGGTGGCGCCGATGCCGTCCGTCATGGCAAGACCCGTCGCCGCCTGCCAGGCGTCGCGCGTGGCCAGCGGCAGCGCCTCGCCGGCCGAGACGGACAGGCGCAGGCTGCGCAGGTCGTGCTGCGCGGCCAGGGGCGCCATCTGGCGGTAAAAGGTGGGCGCCGTGAAGCAGATCGTGGCCTGGTATGCACCGATGGCGCGCAGCAGGGCCTCGGGCGTGAGTTTTTCCAGCAGCACGGCGCAAGCGCCAAAGCGCAGGGGAAACAGCAGCAAGCCGCCCAGGCCGAAGGTGAACGCCAGCGGCGGCGTGCCGATGAAAATATCGTCGGCGCGCACCTGCAGCATGGAGCGGGGAAAGCAGTCGCAAATGGCCAGCAGGTCGCGGTGCATGTGCATGGTGCCTTTGGGGACGCCTGTCGTGCCCGAGGTAAAGCTGATCAGGCAGACGTCGTCGGCCGCCGTGTCGCATGCGGAAAATGGCTCGACGTGGGCAGACATGCGCTGCTCCAGGTCGGCGCCATCGGCACCAAAGCACAGCATGGGCGGCAGGCCAGGCACGGCATCGAGTTCCGCGCGCAAGCCCTGCGCGCACAGCACGGCGTTCACTTGCGCCTTGGCGAGGATGGTGGACAGTTCGCGCGCGCGCAGCAGCGGCATGGTGGGCACGGCGATGCACCCGGCCTTCAGCACGGCCAGCAGGCAGGCAGCCATCATGGGGGTATTCGCGCCGCGCAGCAGAACGCGGTTGCCGGGGATCAGGCGCAGGTCCGTCCGCAGCACGTGAGCAATGCGGTCAACCTGGCGCGCCAGCTGTGCGTAAGTCCAGCGCTGGCCGTCGGCAAGGATGGCGGTGCGCGCGCCGCCGCCGTTGGCCACGGCGGCATCGAGCAGCGCGGCAACGCAGTTCAGGCGCGCCGGATACTGCAGCTCGGGCAAGTCCAGGCACAACTGCGGCCAGAGAGCGCGCGGCGGCAGGTGCGCGCGCGCAAAGTCGTCCTGGGGAGATGCGGTGCTAGGCGAAGGGTCGCTGCTCATGCTCATCCTGGCTGGTAGCGGGCGCGTGCACAGGGCCCGGAAGCAGATACTTTAAACCTAAAGTATTTTCCCGGCAAGCGGAAAACAGCAAATTCAGTCGATCCCGCCCTGCTGTCGCAGCAGGCGCGCCTGCTGCGACACGCTACGCGCCAGCGCGGCCAGCGCCGCCTGTATCTGGCCGCCATCGAGCACCGCCGACTGCAGTAGTGCGCTCATGCCAGCCTCCGCGCCATGCAAACCCAGGGTACGGCAACCGAGGTGCAGCCGTTCGAGCTGCTGGCGCGCCTGGGCCGGTTCGCCGCGCGTCAGCAAGGCGTCGACCTGTTCGCTGGCGGCGCCGACCTGCCCCTGGAAACCCGTCAGATAGGCCAGCAAGCGTTCACTGTCGATGCCGAGCCGCTGCAGTGTGTCGCGCGGCGCCTCGGCCGGCAACCCGGAGACGTCGAAGCAGGCGTCGATATGCTGGCGCACCTGCTCCGGCTGGAAGGGTTTGACGATATAGCCCGCAGCACCGGCCTGCACGGCGTCACGCACCGTGTCCTGGTCATTGGCCGACGACACCAGCACCAGCGGCATGGCATCGAGCGCGCTGTCGGCGCGGATTTTCTGCAGCAACTCCATGCCGGACAGGCGCGGCATGCGCAAATCGCAAAAGCACAGCGACGGGCGCAAGCCACCTTCGAGCTGCGCCCATGCCGCCGCGCCATCCTCGGCTTCCACGATATCGTGCACGCCGCAGCTGTCGATCAGATGCATCAATACCATGCGCGACACGACATCATCGTCAACCACCAGTACTTTCATTGCTTTCTCCATTGCCGGCAGCGTCAGAGTGCCTGGCCATATACTAACCAGTTTCGCCGCGCGCTACACGGCTGCAATTGCCTATTTTACATTTCCTTGCCCGAAACGGCTATTTGCGCCAACAGTGCGCGCAATTGCGGCAAATGCAAGGCCACCTGCATCCAGCGTCCGCCGTCCGCCGCCTCTTCCAGTTCCGTACACAGCATGTGCAGCTGCGTTTCATCGAGATAGGCGGCACTGCCCTTCAAGCCGTGCAGCAGGCGCCCGGCGTTATCCTTGTCCTGCGCCGCCAGTGCGGCGTCGAGTTCACGCAGGCGCCCCTCCAGGTCGGCGACGAAGGCGACACGGATGCGCCGTTGCAGTTCGCCGCTGCGGCCGGATGGAGACGGCGCCGCGACGGGGGCTGTCGGTGCGATGCCGAACAAGGCATCGAGTTCGGCCTGCCCCCGCAAGACGCCGCGCTGCACGTTCGACGGCATGCGCGGCAACATGAAACCGCGCTGCAGCTGGCGCTCGATGGCGCGCGCCAGCAAGCCATGCAGCGCCGCCTCGTCCACCGGTTTACTGAGGAAATCATCCATGCCGACGCCAAGATAGCGACTGCGGTCTTCTTCGCTGGCGTTTGCCGTCAGGGCCACGATCATCAGTTCCTGGTCGCGCACGGGCTGGTCCGGCCAGCCGCCCACGCGGATCAATCGCGTCGCCGTGGCGCCATCCATCTCCGGCATGCGCCCGTCCATCAGGATCAGGTCATAGCGCGTATGCACGCACGCCGCCACCGCCAGCGCGCCGTTGGCCACCACGTCGACGCGGTGCCCCAATTCTTCGAGCATGACGCGGATGATGATCTGGTTGGTGGGGAAGTCTTCGGCGCACAGCACGCGCAACTGGTGACTGTGCGGCGCCAGCGCCACCTGTGGCACCTGCGGCGGCGCCACGCCATCGGCCAGCGGCAAGGTGAAGGCAAAGGTGCTGCCCTGCCCCGGCGTACTGGCCACCTCGATCTCGCCCTCCATCAGTTCGACCAGCTGGCGGCAGATCGCCAGGCCCAGCCCCGTGCCGCCGTAGCGCCGCGTGGTGCTGGCGTCGGCCTGCTCGAACTTCTGGAACAAGCGCGCCATCGCGTCGGCATCGATGCCGATGCCGCTGTCGCTGACGGTAAAGCGGATCAGGTTGATACGACGCCCGCCGCTGCCGCTGGTCACGCCGGCCCGCTCGACGCACACGCTGACGCCGCCGCGCTGGGTGAACTTGAAGGCATTGCCGACCAGATTGACCAGCACCTGGCGCAAACGGGTCGGGTCGCCCACCACGAAGGGCGGCAGGTCGGGCGCGAAATCGATGGCAAAACCGATGCTGCGCGCGGCCGCCTGCTCCTCGAACAGGCTGACGACCGTTTCGATCGCCGCGCCGAGCGCGAAATCGATATTTTCTATACTCAGCTTGCCCGCCTCGATCTTGGAAAAGTCGAGCAAGTCATTGATGATCACCAGCAGCGACTGGGCATTGGCCTGGCCCCGCAAAATCTGCTCGCGCGTGGCGTCGTGCAGCTGCTCGTCGCGCAGGGCAAAGCCCAGCATGCCGATCACGCCGGCCAGCGGCGTGCGCATCTCGTGGCTCATGTTGGCCAAAAATTCCGACTTCTGGCGCGTCGCGTCCTCGGCCTTGCGCTTGGCCTGGCGCAGGCTTTCCTCGTTTTTCGTCAGGCTGCTGTTGACTTGCGCCAGCTTTTCCGACTGGGCCAGCACTTCGATTTCCTTGCTCTGCAACTCGGCCGTGCGTTCGCTGACCTGCTTTTCCAGCTCGTTCTGCTGGCGCCGCAGCGCGCGCACGCGCTGGCGGTAAGCGCCATACACGGCGCCCAGCAGCAGCGCCGCCATCAAGGTGCGGAACCACCAGGTTTTCCAGAACGGCGGCAGGATCGTGATGGCCAGCGTGGCGCCGCTCTCGTTCCACACGCCGTCCTTGTTCGCCGCCTTGACGCGAAACACGTAGTTGCCCGCATCGAGGTTGGTGTAGGTGGCAAAGCGCCGCCCCGCATCCGTCATGACCCAGTCCTGGTCGAAGCCTTCGAGCCGGTAGGCGAACATATTGCGCTGGGGTGCCGCGAAATGCAGGGCCGCAAATTCCAGCGAAAAGACGCTTTCGCGGCTGGTCAGCACCAGTTGGCGCGTATGGTCGATCGCCGTCCTGAGCACGTGCGCGAACTCGCCGCGGCCGATGGCCACCGGCTTGTTAAAAATCTGCAGCTCCGTGATCGCCACCAGCGGCGGCACGCGGTTGTCGTGGATATCCTGCGGCACGAACGCCGTCATGCCGTTAAAACCGCCGAAATACATGGTCCCGTCCGACGCGCGCAGGGCCGCGCCATCGAAGTACGAGCCTTCCACCGTGCCATCGGCGCTGTCGTAGTTGCGGAACAGGCCACTGCGCATGTCGAGCCGCGTGATGCCGCTATTCGTGCTCAGCCACAACTGCTCGTTATCGTCGCCCAGGATGCTGGCGACGGCATCGTCGGCCATGCCATCCTTGCGCACGAAGCGCCGGAAGCGGATCTCGCCCTTCGCATCGACGTCCATGCGGTTCAGGCCATTGGCCGTGCCCACCCACAGCACGCCGCGCTTGTCCTCGTGCAGGAAATGCACCTCGTCGTGGCTGAGACTATGCGGGTTTTGCGGATCATGGCGGAAATGCCGGAACTGGCCGCTGGCGCGGTCGAGCAAATCAAGGCCATGGAAAGAGCCTATCCACAGCCGCCCCTTGCCGTCTTCCAGCACGGGCCGCACCATGTTGTCGGACAGGCTGTTCGGGTTGGCCGGATCGTGGCGGTAGGTAGTGAAGGCCCGGCTAGCGGGGTCGAAACGGTGCACACCGCCCCGCGTCGAGACCCACAGCATGCCGCTGCGGTCACTCACGACATTGCGGATGGTGTCGCTGTTCGGATCACCGGCGGCAAAGCGCATGGTAAAAAAGCGCCCGAGTGCGGGATCGAAGCGGTGCAAGCCCGTCGAGCCGCCCACCCACAGGGTGCCGTCCGGCGCCTTGTACAGGGTGGTAACCTGCTCGTCGCGCGACATGCCGGGCGAACTGCGCAGGTCAAACAGCCGCGAGCTGCCGTCGCGCGTATCGTACAGTTTCAGGCCGCCCTTGGTGGCCAGCCACAGCTTGCCATTGCCCGCATCGGCCACGGCGCGCACTTTCTTGTCCGCCAGCGCGCCCACATCGCCGGGCGCACGCGCCATGCGCGAAAAGCCGCCGCTGCCCAGGTCCACCCGGCTCACGCCGTTGTACCAGGAACCGACCCAGAAGGTGCCGGCCCGGTCGCGGTACAGCGACGACAACTGATTATCGGCGACGCTGAATTTGTCGCCCGTCTGGTGCCGGTACTGCAGGAAAGTGTCGCTCTCGGGCAGCCAGCGGAACAGGCCATCGGCATTGCTGCCCAGCCAGACGGTGGCATCGACATCCTGGTACAGGCTGGCGACGCGGATGGCGGAAAAGCCCTGTTTTTCATTCAGGCGCAGGCGCGACTGCGGTGCCTGCCCGGCGCCGCCCAGGCGCCAGCGCTCGGCGCCGGCCATGGTGCCTATCCACAGATTCTGCTGGCGGTCGACCAGCAGCGACTGGATCACGTTGTACTTCGAACCGGACTCCGTGTCGACAGCGAAATGCTCGAAGCGGTCACTGCCCGGCGCCAGCATGTCCAGGCCCGTGACGGTGCCTATCCACAGGCGCTGTTGCGCGTCCAGCACCAGCGCCTTGATTTCATTGTCGCCCAGGCTGTGCGGATTGCCTTCTTCATGGTGCCACGTGCGGAAGGTGCCCGTGGCGGGGTCGAAATGCTGCAAGCCGTCCGAGGTGGCGATCCAGAAGCCGCGCGCGCCATCGTCAAGAATGGCGTGGATATGCCGGTTACCGTTGCCGCGCTTGCTTCTTTCGGCCGGGACGTAGTGAATGAAAGTCTGGCTGGCGGCATCGAAGCGGTCCAGGCCGTTATCGGTGCCCACCCACAGCTGACCCTGGCTATCGACATGCAGTTCGCCAACCCAGTTGTCGGCCAGGCTGGTCTTGTCGCCTTCGATATTCTTGTAGACGACCATGCGGTAGCCATCGTAACGGCTCAGGCCAGACTGGCTGCCGAACCACATATAGCCCTGCCGGTCCTGGGCGATGGCCAGCACCGATTCCTGCGCCAGGCCCTGGTCGACGCTGAGCTGGTCGAAACGCAGGGTGGGCGCAGGCGCCGCCACGGTCGGGCCGCCCGGCAGCAGCAAAGACAACAGCAATACCACTTCGCAAGCACGTCGAAATACCAGCACAATCGTCCTGTCAAAAAAAACGCAAAAAACCCGCACGCCGCTCCAAGGGCCGTCTCAAGAACCAAAGAACGCCAGGACATCATCCTTGCGGGCTTGCGTATCGCGCTGTCCAAGACGGATCAACTCGTTAGTATACGTCGATTCGAACAATAAATACGATGCCAATGCCGCGCCGCGCGCTTCGGCCGCGCCGATGCCCGACAACATGGTGCGGATGGGACGGGGCAAACTGCCGATATGCCGGCTGGCGATGGCATCGAGCCGTTCGGACGGCGCGATGACCAGCAACTCCACCGGTTTCAATGCCGTCTTGCCCAGCAATTCAGGCGGCAGCATCGACAAGGTGAGGTTGATGCGGTTCAGACGCTCGATGTCGACGGCCAGGCCATCGAGGAAGATCGACGACAGCGCATGACCGGCGATCTGCGCCAGGCTGGGGTAGCGCGCCGCGTCGCCCGCACCGGGCGCCGGTTCCGTCATGCGCCCCGCGCCCACCACCAGCACCTTATTCGCACCCAGGTGAATGGCCGGCGAAATCGGCGCCAGCTGGCGCATCGATCCGTCGCCGCAGTACTCGCGCTGGCCGCCCACATACAGGGGCACGGCGGGAAAAATAAAAGGGATAGCGGCCGAGGCGAGCAAGTGTTCCACGCCGATCTGGTCTTGCAAGGCCAGGCGCTGCGTGCGCACCCATGGCGCGATCTCGGCCCCCGTCTGGTAAAACGTCATGTGGCGGCTGCCCGAATATGACGACGCCGTCACGGCCAGCGCATGCAGCAAGCCATCGGCCAGCGCCGCGTCCAGGCGCGGCAGGTCGAGCATGCGGTGCAGCAGGCTGACCAGCGGAGTATTGTCGAGCAGGGAATTGGGCGGCGAGGCATGCCACTGGCGCAGCAGCCAGCCGAACGACAGCAGCGACAGCCAGCGCGCGCCCGAACGGATCACGCCCAGCGAATCGGCGCGGTAGACTTGCTCGACCTGGATGTGCTGCCACACGTCGAGCAGCTTTTGCACCCCTTCGCCGAAGTTGTCGGCCCGGCAGGCCAGCGCCGTGGCGTTGATGGCGCCGGCCGAGGTGCCGCAAATGATGTCGAACGGGTTGCGCGCAGGCGCCCAGCCCGCTTCCCACAGTATCGCCGAAATCGCCTGCAGCACGCCCACCTGGTAGGCGGCACGGGCGCCCCCTCCCGTGAGTATCAAGCCTGTTTTATTTTGCATTCCCATGCCGGCAGATTAGCAGGGTCTTGATGCTTTGTGGAAAAGATTAGTCTCCTCGTACCATGCCTTCGCGCCGTGGATCGGCCCCGCCAAACCAGAAATCCTTGCCGTGCGCATTCAGGCGCATGATGCCCTGCAGGCCGGAATTCTGTTCGATGACGCGTACCTCGTGGCCCATGGCTTGCAGCGCCTCGACCTGGGCGGCCGGCGCGCGGCCCTTTTCCAGCTCCGTCGGGCCATTGCGGCTGCCGAAGTTCGGCAGGCTGATCGCCTGCTGCACGTTCAGGCCCCAGTCCATGGTGCCGACCAGCACCTTGGCGACATAATTGATGATGGACGAGCCACCCGGCGATCCCGTCGCCAGCACCAGCTTGTGCGTACTCTTTTCAAACACCAGCGTGGGCGACATGGCGCTGCGCGGACGCTTGCCAGCCTGTACGCGGTTGGCGATGGGGCCATCCGCATCGCGCGAATCGAACGAGAAATCCGTCAGCTGGTTATTCAGCAAGAAGCCGTCGACCATCTGGCGCGAACCGAAGGCGTCTTCCACGCTGGTGGTCATCGACAGGCCACCGCCGAAGGCGTCCACCGCCACCAGGTGCGACGTCGACGGGCGCTGCAGCGCATTGTCCATGCCCCACGCCACCTGCATGCCGGGCGGCGTGCCGGGCGAGGCGCGGCCCATGGATTTCTCGCCGATCAAGGAGGCGCGCTGCTCCAGATAGGTTTTATCGAGCATGGAGGCGATGCCCTTGCCCGGCAGCGGCACGAAGTCCGTGTCGGCCACGTAGCGGTTGCGGTCCGCGTAAGCCAGGCGCCCCGCTTCCGAGAACAAATGGATCGCCTGCGCATCGAGCACGCCGTCGACGGGCGCATACGGGCGGATATCTTTCACTTCCAGCATGCCCAGCATCTGCGCGATGGCGATGCCGCCCGACGATGGCGGCGGCATGCCGCACACGGTCCAGGCCTTGTAGTCGCTGCAGACAGGCTCGCGCACCTTGGCCTGGTAGCCGGCGATATCGACCGCCGTCAGCTTGCCCGGATTAGTGGGATGCGACGCCACCTTGGCGGCGATGTCGCGCGCGATGCGGCCCTGGTAAAAGGCGTCGGCGCCGCCGCGAGCGATCTCGCGCAGGGTGCGCGCCAGCTGCGGGTTTTTCAGCAGGTGGCCGACGGCCCAGGGCTTGCCGTCCTGGTCATAGAAATACGCGGCGGCGACAGGGTCGCGCTTCAGGGCCTGGTCCCAGCTTAACAGGCCGTTGAGGCGCTGGCTGACGGGAAAGCCGCCGTGCGCCAGGCGGATGGCGGGGCCGAACAGGGTCGCCCACGGCAGCTTGCCATGCTCCTTGTGCGCCAGTTCCAGCATGCGCAGCACACCCGGCGCGCCCACGGAACGCCCGCCCACCACGCCCGTGGCGCGCGAGACGGGGCTGCCATCGGCATTCTGGAACAGGTGTTCGTCGGCGGCGGCGGGCGCCGTTTCGCGTCCGTCGAACGCCTGCACGCCCTTGGCCGAGGAGTACAGCAAAAAGGCGCCGCCGCCGATACCCGACGATTGCGGTTCGACCAGGGTCAGCACCAGTTGCGTGGCGATGGCCGCGTCGATGGCGCTGCCGCCTTTTTTCAGCATCTGGTAGCCGGCATCGGCGGCCAGCGGATTGGCAGCGGCGACCATGAATTTCTGCGCCGCCCAGCCCGATTTTTCCGCATACGCGGTAGCAATTTCCGGCGCCTTTTGCGGCACTTCGGCAAATACGGGACTGGCAGCCAGGGCTCCCAGCAAGGTCAGGCTCAGCGCCAGCGGCTTTAATGTGATCATGGATTCTCCGATAAAAAAAGGGCGCACAGCCGAGCAAGGCTGTACGCCCCATACGGGGGTATCCTACATCAAATGCCCGTCAAGGCACTGCCTTCGCAAGAGTGCCTGGCGATGTTCAGGGCTAGGCGCGTGGCCGAAGATAGTACGAATAGTACAAAGTATGACAAGCCCGGGCCATGCAACAACGCCCTGGGCATTGCCCAGGTGCGCTTACTTTGGCTGCATGCGGATGGCGCCGTCCAGGCGAATAGTTTCGCCATTGAGCATGACGTTTTCCACGATGGCTTTCACCAGTTGCGCGTATTCGCCGGGCTTGCCCAGGCGCGATGGGAACGGCACCATCTTGCCCAGCGCGTCCTGCACTTCGGCCGGCATGCCCAGCAGCATCGGCGTCTCGAAGATGCCGGGCGCTACCGTCATCACGCGGATGCCGTTGCGCGACAGGTCGCGCGCCATCGGCAGGGTCAGTCCCACCACGGCTGCCTTCGACGACGCATATGCCGCCTGGCCGATCTGGCCATCGTAGGCCGCCACGGAAGCCGTGTTGATAATGATGCCGCGCTCGCCTTCAGCGGTCGCATCCTGTTTGGCCATGGCATCGGCCGCCAGTCGGCACATATTGAAGGTGCCCACCAGGTTGATGTTGACGACTTTCTGAAACAGGGCCAGCGGATGCGGGCCATCCTTGCCCACGGTTTTCACGGCAGGCGCCACGCCGGCGCAGTTGACCAGGCCGCGCAGGGTGCCGAGCTTGCATGCCGCCGCCACCACGGCCATGCCATCTTCTTCCGACGTCACATCGCACTGCACGAACACGCCGTTCAATTCAGCGGCCAAAGCCTGGCCCGCCTCCGTCTGCACGTCGGCCAGCACGACCTTGCCGCCGGCGGCCGTCAGCATGCGCGCCGTGGCTGCGCCCAAACCCGATGCGCCGCCCGTGATGATGAATACATTGTCCTGAATCTGCATGAAATCTCCTGAGTATCCTGAGTAATAGGGGCCGTGTTCCCGGCGCCTGATGGTTGATGCACGATGCCATCATTACGCGCTATTACGTTTACGTAAACGTAATGTCAGCGACAATTGTAGCCATTTTTGCGCTCACCGAGCGAAAACTTGCAGCGCTGGCGAATGGCAGGCCTAAAAACACTGCATGAAAGCGCCGTTGCGATGGCAGATGCGGCCGTTGGCATCGAGCGTGGCATTGCCCGCGCCGTTGTAGCGCGCGCCGGCCGCATCGCGGCAACCGCCTGTGTCGCAGGCACCGATGGGCTGCGGCGCGCCAGGCATGGGCACGGCCGGGCTGGGCGGCAGGGAAGGCATGGACACGGCAGGTGGCGCCGTGCGCTGTACGGGCATGCGGCCGATCACCTGCGCCACGGAACGGCGCGGCTGCACGGGCGGCGCCGGGCGGCAGGGTACCACTGCCAGCTTGCCGCTATCGCGCGGGTCGAGCCGGCAGACTGGCAAAGGCTCAGTCAAGGACTCGGCGGGCGCCGCCTGCTCCTGCGACCAGGCATGGCCGCCAGCGAGCAGCATGGCGCAGGCCAGCGCCGGTATGGTTCTTATCATCGTCTTCATGCCACCTCCCCAAGCATCGATCATACCGCTTTCATTATTGGCACACGCTGCGCCAGACGCCAGCGCACTTTGCAACGGTGTTTTATTTCCTTTCAGCGCTTTCCTTCTTGCCAGCATGGCATTACAATAAGAACGATTCTTATTCTCATTAGCGGAATTCGAGCGCAGTTTATTCTCTTTTCATTCATTTATACCCGAGCCACCCGGAAGGCAGCCAGGAAATAACAACCTCCGGAAAGTTCACCATGACCAAGCGTAGTCCCGCCATCGCAGCCCCCGTCGCCACTCCCGCCCGTGCTATCAATTCCGCCGCCCTGCTCCTGCCCTGCCTGCTGTCGCTGGCCGTCAGCAACGCCTGGGCCGAAGGCAATGTGATCGCCGATCCGACCATGAACACGGTGGTCGTCACCGCGTCTGGCACGGCCATCGACATCAAGGATGCGCCGGCCAGTATCAGCGTCATCACACGCGAGGAAATCGAGCGCCAGCCCGTGTATGACCTCAACACCTTGCTGCGCCGCATCCCCGGCGTCACGGGCGGTACCAGCCCCGAAGGCGAGGCGTCGAAGATCAAGCTGCGCGGCTTGCCCGACAAATACACGCTGATCCTGGTTGATGGCAAGCGCGTGGGCAGCTCGGCCGACACGGCTTACCGCCCCGACCTGGGCCGCCAGGACTTGAACTGGATCTCGCCCGACATGATCGAGCGCATCGAAGTGGTGCGGGGCCCCATGTCCTCGCTGTACGGATCGGACGCCATGGGCGGCGTGATCAACATCATCACGCGCAAGGTGCCGGGCAAGTGGAACGGTTCGGCCACGGCCAACTACACGCAACCGCAGGACAGCGACCGCGGCACGGCGCACCAGCTGGGCGTGAACCTGGCCGGCCCCCTGTCGGACACGGTCGGCATGCGCCTGGGCGTGAGCCAGTCGCGTCAGAATCCCGATGAAAAATTCTTCGACAAAGCGGGCAGCATGGGCGGCGAACGCAACCAGACTGTCTCGGGCCAGCTGACCTGGGCGCTGGACAAGAAACAGAACCTGTCGCTGGACGCCAGCTATGGCAGGCAGGAAGCCCGCGATTCGAGCGCGCATGATGCGGATGGCGAGCCGCTGGTCTACAGCTGGGGTGCCAACAAACTGATACGCAAGAGCGTCAGCCTCGGCTATGAAGGCCGCTGGGACTTCGGCAAGACCACGGTCAACTTGTATCACAACGACTTCGATAACGAAGTCGTCGGCTCGGTAGCAAAATCCAGGGACAGCACGCTCGATGCCAGCCTGGAAAAACGGCTCGGCTGGGGCGGCATCGAGCAAATGCTGGTGATGGGCGGCCAATGGAAGCACCAGGAACTGACGAACACGGACACCATCGGCACCGTGCCCACCGATTACCTGGGCAACGCTGTGAGCGGCGCGACCCTGTCGGGCACCACCTCGGCGCTGTTTGCGGAAGATCAGCTGTTCCTGCGCGAAGACTTGACGGCCACGGCTGGCCTGCGCCTCGACCACCACAGCAAGTTCGGCAACCACTACAGCCCGCGCCTGTACCTGGTGTACCACCCTGCCCCCGCCTGGACCATCAAGGGCGGCATCTCGCAAGGCTTCCGCGCCCCGAGCCTGAAGGAAAACTCGCCGGCGGCAGCGACCAACTCGGGCGGACGCGGTTGCGGTAGCCTGAAACCGCTGGGCTACATCAAAGGCTCCTGCTACATGGCTGGCAATGCGGACTTGAAGCCGGAAACGAGCACGGCCGGCGAGATCGGCGTGGCGTGGGAACAGAATGGCTGGGATGTGGGCCTGACCTACTTCCACACGGATTTCAAGAACAAGATCGACTATGCGCCGCTGGGCTTTTACCAGCAGCGCTGGTGGACCAAGATGACGAATATCCAGAAGGCGCGCACCAGCGGCCTGGAAGCGACGGCCACCATCCCTCTGACGAAAAACCTGAACTGGCGTAACAACGTCACCTACATGGCGGAAGCGAAAAACCTGACCACGGGCGCCAACCTGCTGTCCACACCGAAGCTGTCGTGGTACTCGGCGCTGGGCTGGCAAGTCAATGACCAGCTGTTCGGTGAAGTGTCGGCCCAGTACACGGGCAAGGAACTCGATGCGGGCAAGCTGGCCGACAAGGCCTACACCATCGTCGACACCGTCGTGTCGTACAAGGTCACGCCCCAGTGGACCGTGCGCGGCGGCGTGCAAAACCTGTTCAAGAAGGGCCCGATGGCCGATGGCCTGGTCGACTATTACGTGCCGGGACGGCGTATGTTTGTCGGCCTGACGTCGCGCTTCTGACGCGGCAAAGCCCCGCAGCATGTGCTGCGGGGCTGCAGGGAGTGCCTGGCCTTACTGGGCCGGCAACACTTGCACGGGTGTGGCCGGCGCCAGAATGGGCGGCACGGGCGCGTGGATAGGCGCCGGGGCCTTGACGGCCAGCCAGCCCGTGGCTGGCAACAGCGGCACCAGCAGCAGGGCCACGATATTGATGATCTTGATCAAGGGGTTCACGGCAGGACCGGCCGTATCCTTGTACGGGTCGCCCACCGTATCGCCCGTGACGGCCGCCTTGTGCGCGTCCGAACCCTTGCCGCCGAAATGGCCATCCTCGATGTATTTCTTCGCATTGTCCCAGGCGCCGCCGCCCGTGGTCATGGAAATGGCCACGAACAGGCCAGTGACGATGGTGCCCATCAAGAGGCCACCGAGCGCCGCTGGCCCCAGCAGCATGCCCACGACGATGGGCACCACCACCGGCAGCAGGGACGGCACGATCATTTCGCGGATGGCCGACGCCGTCAGCATGTCGACGGCCTTGTCGTATTCCGGCTTGGCCGTGCCTTCCATGATGCCCTTGATGTCGCGGAACTGGCGCCGCACCTCGACCACCACGGCGCCCGCCGCGCGGCCCACGGCTTCCATCGCCATGGCACCGAACAGGTAGGGAATCAGGCCGCCGATGAACAGGCCGACGATGACCATGGGGTTCGACAAATCAAACGTAATGTGCTGCCCCACCGATTCGAGCGCATGCGTGTAGTCGGCAAACAGCACCAGCGCGGCCAGCCCGGCCGAGCCGATGGCATAGCCCTTGGTGACGGCCTTGGTGGTGTTGCCCACGGCGTCGAGCGGATCGGTGATGGCGCGCACGGAGTCGGGCAAGCCCGACATTTCCGCGATGCCGCCCGCGTTATCGGTGATGGGGCCATACGCGTCGAGCGCGACGATGATGCCCGCCATCGACAGCATGGAAGTGGCGGCGATGGCGATGCCGTACAGGCCAGCCAGCTGGTACGAGACGAGGATGGCGACGCAGACGGCCAGCACCGGATAGGCGGTGGACTTCATCGACACGCCCAGGCCGGCGATGATATTCGTGCCGTGGCCCGTCGTCGACGCTTCGGCGATGTGGCGCACGGGCTTGAAATCCGTGCCCGTGTAGTACTCGGTGATGTAGACCATCAGGCCCGTGAGCACGATGCCGACGACGGTGGCGCCCATCATCTTGTAGCGCATGGCGTCGTCGGGCCACAGCAGCCACGTCACCACGGCAAAGCCCACCAGGGAGAGGCCAGCCGCCCACCACAGGCCGGTGTACAGGGCCGACATGATCTTCTTGCCGGGGGCCGTCTTGACCATCGAGCAGCCGACGATGGACCCAAGGATGGAGACCGCGCCCAATAACAGCGGGTAAATGATGGCCGTGCTGCTGGCCTCTGCCATCAGCAATGCGCCCAGCAGCATGGTGGCGATCAGGGTCACGACATAGGTTTCGAACAGGTCGGCCGCCATGCCCGCGCAATCGCCCACGTTGTCGCCCACGTTGTCGGCGATGACGGCAGGATTGCGCGGATCGTCCTCGGGGATGCCCGCCTCGACCTTGCCCACCAGGTCCGCGCCCACGTCGGCACCCTTGGTGAAGATGCCGCCACCGAGCCGCGCGAAGATGGAAATGAGCGAGGCGCCGAAGGCCAGGCCAATCAATGGCTTGATCAAGTCATGCTGCGTGAGGCCGGGCGCGCCCGTCGTCACCAGCAGCCAGTAAAACAGGGTCACGCCCAGCAAGCCCAGTCCCACCACCAGCATGCCCGTGATCGCGCCGCCCTTGAACGCCACGTTCAGCGCCTGGTTGATGCCCAGCGTGGCCGCCTGCGCCGTGCGCACATTGGCCCGCACCGAGACATTCATGCCGATGAAGCCGCAGGCGCCCGACAGCACGGCACCGATCAAAAAGCCCAGCGCCGTATGCAGGCCAAGCAGCGCATAGATGGCGATCAGGAGCACCGCGCCGACGATGGCGATGGTGCGGTACTGGCGCGCCAGGTAAGCAGCCGCGCCCTGCTGGATAGCCAGGGCGATTTCCTGCATGCGCGCGTTGCCGGGATCCTGCCTCAGGATCCAGCTGCGCGACACCAAACCGTAAATGACTGCGACCACGCCGCAGGCTACTGCAAACCACAAACTGGCTGCCATATCGTCCCCTTCTGTTTTTATCCGACGTCATTGCCAACAGCTGCAGACCGCACCGGATAGGCACGCGCAGCCAGGAAAACACGACCTGCAAAAAACCTGAACTACGAAAACGACACGGCACCGCTGGCGAAAAGCGGGCACAAAAAAAGCGGACACTCAGGTCCGCTTTTAAAAAACTGCTTATTCCGCCAGGGCAGCAAATGCGCTGTCGCGGATTTGCTCGACCGGACCGACGCCGGCGATGCGGCGGTATTTCGGCGCGCCTGGCAGACCGGACTTGGCCCAGTCATTGTAGTAGCCGAGCAAGACCTTGGTCTGGTTGTGGTACACGTCCAGGCGCTTCTTGACCGTTTCCGCCTTGTCGTCGTCGCGCTGGATCAGCGGTTCGCCCGTGATGTCGTCGACGCCGTCGACCTTGGGCGGATTGAATTTGACGTGGTAGACGCGGCCCGAACCGGGGTGGCTGCGACGGCCATCCATGCGCTCGATGATCGATGCATCAGGCACGTCGATTTCCAGCACGTAGTCGACATTGATGCCGGCATCTTTCATGGCGTCCGCTTGCGCGATGGTGCGCGGGAAGCCGTCGAACAGATAGCCATTGGCGCAATCGGATTCCTGCAAGCGGTTCTTGACCAGGCCGATCATGATGTCGTCCGACACGAGGCCGCCCGCATCCATGACTTTTTTCGCTGCCAGGCCCAGTTCCGTGCCTTCCTTGATCGCCGCGCGCAGCATGTCGCCCGTGGAGATTTGTGGAATGTTGTATTTTTCTTTGATGAAATTAGCTTGGGTGCCCTTGCCGGCACCGGGTGCTCCTAAAAGTATCAGACGCATTGAAAAGTTCCTAAAAAACAGATTTTGGATGGTGGTATGTGTAATTATTTTTAGATGATGTTGCTATGGCTATCTTTCCCTACGAAACTTACCACAAAAAATCCCCGGAGCGCCAGTTTGCTATCGAATTGCTATGCCCTGATTGATCAAAGCCAGCAATTAGCGAGGCGGACGTTTCAATATGTGGTTTTTACTGCAGGCGCACAAAACTTTATTTGCACGCCTGCCGTTTTGCGGGTAGCGCTTACAGGGCGCGATAGTGCGCCTGCACGCGTTCCAGATCTTCCGGCGTGTCGACGCCGGCAGCAGGGGCCGAGTCCGTGACATGCACGGCGATGGCAACACCGTGCCACAGCACGCGCAACTGTTCCAGCGCCTCGATGGCTTCCAGCGGCGAAGCGGACAATTGCGGATATTCCTGCAAGAACGCATTGCTGTACGCATACAGGCCGATATGACGCAGCGGCACATAGCCTGCCGGCAAGCTGTCTTTCGACTGCGCGAAGCCATCGCGGTGCCACGGGATAGTGGCGCGCGAGAAATACAAGGCACGGCCGTTCTTGTCCAGCACCACTTTGACGACGTTCGGGTTGAAGGCGTCGGCGATGTCGTGCAGCGGATGGGCGCAGGTGGCCATGGGAACGGCACTGCTGATCTGCGCCGCACAGGCGGCCAGCAGGGACGGATCGATCAGGGGTTCGTCGCCCTGCAGGTTGACGACGACGGCGTCCGGCGGCAAATCGAGCGTGCGCGCCACTTCGGCGATGCGGTCGGTGCCCGACGGATGATCGCTGCGCGTCATGCACACTTCCACGCCATGCGCGGCGCAGGCGGCGCGGATGCTGTCATGGTCGGTGGCGACGATGACGCGCGCGGCGCCCGACAGGGCTGCCTGCTCGGCCACGCGCACCACCATCGGCTTGCCGCCCAGGTCTGCCAGCGGCTTGCCCGGCAGGCGCGTCGAGGCCAGGCGCGCCGGGATGATGACGATGAACGCCATCGTTATTCCACTGCGTCTTGCAGGGTGCGCGCTTCGTCCGCCCACATGATGGGGATGCCATCGCGGATCGGATAGGCGAGGCGGTCGGCGCGGCAAATCAGTTCCTGCGCCTTCTTGTCGAGTTCAAGCGGACCCTTGCAAACAGGGCAGACCAGGATATCAAGCAGTCGAGCGTCCACGACATTTCTCCACAATTTGTTGGGCCAGCGCGCTATCGATGCGCGCACTGACGGGGACGACCCATAGTCTCGGGTCATCTTTGAGATATTCAATTTGCGCACATTTTACTGCATCCTTCTCGGTGATCAAGATCACATCCGTGTCGAGGGCCGCAAATGGCTGGTCGAGGAAGTCGTGATGGTCGGGCAAGGGCAGTTCCATGAAGTCCAGTCCGGCCCCGCGCAGCATGGCAAAGAAACGCCGGGGATTGCCGATACCGGCCGCCGCCACGATGCGCTGGCCGCTGGCTGCCAGGGTTTCAAGCGGCATACTTTCGCCGCGGTTCAGCATGCGTTCGGCCACGCCACCGGCCAGCAGCATCTGCACCACCAGCCCGCCCTGTGGCGCGATCCTGGCCACCAGTGCCGGCGCCAGCTCGGGCGCATTGATCACCGTCACGTCGCGCCGGCGGCGCGGCGATTCGCGCAGAGGCCCCGCCGGCAGCAGCCAGCCGTTACCCGCGCCGCGGCCGTCGAACAGCACGATTTCCACGTCGCGCTGCAAGGCGTAATGCTGCAAGCCGTCGTCCGTCACCAGCACGTCGACGTCCGGGTGCGCGGCCAGCAGCGCCCTGCCCGCCTGCGCGCGGTCGCGCCCCACCATCACGGGGCAGCCGCCACGCTGGAAGATCAGCAGCGGCTCGTCGCCCACCTGCTGCGGCGTGGAGGTGGCGGTGACGGCGCGCGGCGAACGGTCGGCGCTGCCATGGCCGCGCGAAATGACGCCCGGGCGCATGCCCGCTTCGCGCAATGCTTGCACCAGCCAGATCGTCAGCGGCGTCTTGCCCGTGCCGCCAATAAAGATATTGCCGACGACGACGACGGGCACGGGCAGGCGCGCGGATTTCAGGATGTTTGCCCGGTACAGACCGCGCCGCACGGCGCTCAGGGCGCCAAACAGCAGGGACACGGGCCACAGCGCGCACGCCAGCGGGCCGCGCGTCAGCCAGGCGCGGGTGAGAGTGGTTTCAAGCTTGGCGGGGGAAGGTGTGGGCATGGGGGCAGACGTAAAAAAATAACCCCAGGTACAAAATCCGGGGTCAGACCCGACGGGTCTGACCCCAGCTCTTCAATTGGGGTTGAATAATAGCTTACTTGCCGCCCGCCTGCGCCGCAAACGTCAGCTTTTCATAGCCGGCCAGGCGCGCCGCTTCCATCACGTGGATGACCATCTGGTGCATGGCGAACTGGTCGGCGTTGACCACCACCACGGGCGTCTGCGCGGGCGCCTTGCCGCCATTGGCCGCCTTGGCCGCATTTTGCAGGGCGTCGGCCAGTCCGGCCACGTCGCGGAACGAGACCGGTTCGCGGTTGACCGTGTAGTTGCCCTTGGCATCGATGGTGACATCGATCTGCTGCGGCTTGTCCTTGGCTTGCTCGGCATCGGCCGTCGGCAAGGTGATCTGCAATTCCGTAAACTTGCTGTAGGTGGTGCTGACCATGAGGAAGATCAGGATCACCAGCAGCACGTCGATGAACGGGATCAGGTTGATTTCGGGGTCTTCACGCCCCTTGCCTTTGCGAAAGTTCATTGGCGGCCACTGTGGACGATGTCGACGAACTTGACCGCTTGCTGCTCCATGTCAATGACGAAGCTGTCGACGAGGGCGCGGAAGTGGCGGTAGAAAATCAGGGCGGGCATGGCGATGGCCAATCCGAAGCCTGTGTTATACAAGGCCACCGAGATGCCGTGGGCCAATTGTGCGGGATTCGAACCGCTGGCGTTTTGCGAACCGAAGATTTCGATCATGCCCACCACTGTGCCAAACAGGCCCATCAGCGGTGCCAGGGTGGCAATGGTGCCCAGGGTCGTCAGGAAACGTTCCAGCGTGTGGGCCACGCCGCTGCCCGCCTCTTCGATCGATTCCTTCATCACCTCGCGTGGCGCGTCGACGTTGCGCAGGGCGGCGGCCAGCACCACGCCCAGCGGCGAATTGGCTTCCAGCTTGGCCACCGTGTCCGGCGTGATCTTGCCACTGCGATACACCTGCACCACTTCATCGAACAGCTTGCGGGGCAGGATCTTGCCACGGCGTAAGTACAACACGCGCTCGATGATCAGGGCCAGGGCGACGATGGAAGCGATCAACAACAGCCAGATGGGCCAGCCAGCGGCTTGAAATATAGCGAGCAAAAGAAACTCCTGGTAAAGGGAAGGCGATGGACCGCCCGGACAGCCTGTATTGTACCGAGCGCCAAAGAACGATGGCACGTCGGCGCAGGAATGGCGCAATGTAGCGCGTTGCCGCGCCGGCGGCAAGTGGCGACTGCATGCGCACTTGTCCACACGGTGCGGCGGGCGGGCGATGCCAGCGCACAGTTTTGCACACTTTATGTGGATAAGATTGTGAGCAAGCATGAAGTCCAGCATGCAAGTCATTGATTTTAATATGGATTATTGTACTGCGCAAAATACAGGCATAGCAGTTTATCGACAGTAGTCAATGTCAATAAATTAACACTTGAATAGTTCTGCACATTTACTGTGGACAAGATTGTGCGCAACGCCAAGGAATTGAATTAAGCCGTTGATTTTAAAGGAAATTAAATCAATGCGCAAAAAAGTGGCAGTCAGCTCGCCACACGCACCAACTACACCGTCAAAGTTCTGCACACAATCTGTGGACAAGATTGTGCGCAAGCGCAAGAATAGACGCCAAGTACATTGATTTATATCGTTTTTATTGCCCTGCATAAAAATGTAGCAAGCTGTAAAAAGCAGGGTTTTTCATGCAAAAAAGCGTCGTCGAACGGCACTTTTCCACCACCAGCGCAGTTCCGCACATAAAGTGTGGATAAGATTGTGAGCAAGCGGATTAACTCCATACAAGAGCATTGATTTTAAAGGCATTTTTCTTGATGCATAAAAATTAGGCAGCACGAAGGGCTGGCCGCGCGGTGGAAAAACCGGATACAAGGCGAAATAATTTATGCAGTTTTGCACACGTTCTGTGGATAAGATTGTGAGCAAGGCTCTAATCAAAATACTATCCCATTGATTCATATGACTATTTTCATTCTGCGCAAAATTCAGGCAAGCCATGCCATGGCCGCTTCAGTGGATAATTCACGCGCCGGCGCCGAGTTCTGCACATTTTTTGTGGATAAGATTGTGCGCAAGGCCAGGCATGGCATACTAAGCGCTTGATTCCTATGCACTTTATTGCCGTGCGCAAAAATGTGGCAAGGCATCTCACCGGCAAATGAGGGGCCTATACTGCAACATTTGTCCAAGGCAAAAAGTTCCGCACACTTTCTGTGGATAACTTTGTGCGTAAGTGGCAGGGGGTACACTGATGTGCTTGATATTAAAGGTTTTTTTCCCTGTGCACGCAAATCAGGCATGCAGGAATTCTGCATGAAATCAATTACTTAGAAATAGAACTTGTTGTTTTGCGCGATATATGACATAAGCATGACCTCGCCGATAATATGTGGACAGCTCCCTTCCCTCTCCCGCTTCATGATGACCGACACCCCCACTGACAGCGGCTTTGCCGCCCCACCCGTGCTGACCGTCAGCGCCCTGAACCAGGCCGTCGCGCGCCTGCTGGAACGCAGCTTCCCACTGACCTGGATCTCTGGCGAGATTTCCAACTTCACGCGCGCCGCCTCGGGCCACTGGTACTTCACCTTGAAAGACGATGGCGCCCAGGTGCGCGCCGTGATGTTTCGCGGTCGCGCCCAATACGCGGGATTCACGCCGCGCGAAGGCGACAAGGTGGAAGTGCGCGCCCTCGTCACCCTGTATGGCGCGCGCGGCGATTACCAGATCAACGTGGAAGCCATCCGCCGCGCCGGCGTGGGCGCCCTGTATGAAGCGTTCCAGCGCCTGAAGGAAAAGCTGGCCGCGCAGGGCCTGTTCGACCAGGAGCGCAAGCGCGCCATTCCCATGTTCGCGCGCAGCATCGGCATCGTCACCAGCCCGCAGGCGGCTGCCCTGCGCGATGTCTTGATCGCGCTCAAGCGCCGTGCACCGCACGTCAACATCATTCTTTACCCCACGCCCGTGCAGGGCCAGCAGGCAGCGGAAAAAATCGCGCACGCCATCCGCACGGCATCAACAAGGGCCGAGTGCGACGTGCTGCTGGTATGCCGTGGTGGCGGCAGCATCGAGGATTTATGGTCATTCAACGATGAAGCCGTGGCATACGCGATCGCCGATTGCTCGATGCCCGTGATCAGCGGCGTGGGCCACGAGACCGATTTCACCATCGCCGACTTCGCGGCCGACCTGCGCGCCGCCACGCCGACGGCGGCGGCCGAACTGGCTGCCACGCCGCGCGCCGACTGGATGGGCTCCCTGCGCGCCGATGCGGCCGACTTGCGCCGCGCCATGCGCCGCAGCCTGGACGATGCCGCACAGACCCTGGACCGCCACAGCCGCCGCCTGCTCAACCCCAAGGCGCAGTTGCAGCAACAGCGCCTGCAGCTACTGGCCCTGTCGACGGCCATGACGCATGCGGCGCGCGCGCCCGTGAGCCAGTCGCAGTACGCGCTCGAGCGCCTGCGCTCGCGCTGGACCGCCTTGCGGCCCGACGTCACGGCGCCGCGCGCGCGCCTGCTGGAAGCGCAGCGCCGCAGTGGCGCAGCCATGGCGCAGCTGGTGACACAGCGGCGCCACCGCCTCGACGGCCTGGCGGCGCAGCTGGAACTGCTCAACCCGCAGCGCACCCTGGAGCGCGGCTACGCCATCGTGCGCGACGAAAAAGGCGCCATCGTGCGCTCGCCGGCGCAGCTGCAGGCGCGCCAGAACGTCAACGTGCGCCTGGCCGAAGGCAGCGCGCAGATCGGCATCGCCAGCGTGCAAGCAACGCTAGCGTAAAAATGGCCGCTCGATGAGCATCGACACCGTGGTGCACGATTCGTGGTGCAGGATATTCCCAGCCCCTTCTTCGACGCAAGCCTGCGTGGCGTCGAAGAATGCCTGAAAGACACGGGCTATACGTCCGCCAGCGTCCGCTGCGGCTTGCGGTGGGGCATTTTCCGCCCGATTCAAGCTAAACGAGAATCACTACGCAACCAGCATCCGCGACGCATGCGGGAATCTGCAGCAATGGCGCATCCGCTTTACAATAGTGGCTCGTTCAGCAAGAATGCTTGGTTCAAGCACGCAAGGCTCAACCCTCCGGCCCGGGCCGGAAGACTCCGAACACTCACCACAAAGGGACATCACATGGAACATACTCTGCCACCACTGCCGTATGAAATGGACGCTCTGGCGCCGCATATTTCGAAAGAAACCCTGGAATACCACTATGCCAAGCATCACCAGGCATATGTGACGAACTTGAACAACCTGATCAAGGGCACCGAGTTCGAGAATCTGTCGCTGGAAGAGATCATCAAGAAATCGTCGGGCGGTATCTTCAACAATGCAGCGCAAGTATGGAACCACACCTTCTACTGGAACGGCATGAAGCCGGCCGGCGGTGGCGCTCCTACCGGTGCCGTGGCTGACGCGATCAACGCCAAATGGTCGTCGTTCGACAAGTTCAAGGAAGAATTCACCAAGTCGTGCGTGGGCAATTTCGGTTCGGGCTGGACCTGGCTGGTACAAAAAGCCGACGGCTCCGTCGACATCGTCAACACCTCGAACGCCGGCTGCCCTTTGACCACCGGCGACAAGCCGCTGCTGACCTGCGACGTCTGGGAACACGCCTACTACATCGACTACCGCAACCTGCGCGCCAAGTACGTGGAAACGTTCTGGGGCCTGGTCAACTGGGAATTCGTTGCCAAGAACTTCGCGTAAGCGCGTTTCTCTTGTCAACGTCAGCGAGATTCTGACATAAAAATATGACATGAAAATTGTCATGTTTTCCTAAAGGAAGTTTTTACCGAAAGGTAATAACTTCCTTTTTTACATGTGAACGCATGCTTCACATCAGCGCGTAAGGCGGGCCAGGTTCGACCCGGCCGGCACGGCGCACCCAGCCAGCAGATCAATCCTCCCTTCTGGCACTGCGCATGCAAATGGTTGCGGGATGACAGGTCCGGAATTTACGAAACATTTACGTGCCCGACCAAGCAATTTACATTTTGCTTATGCATGCCCCGCTACACTTTCTCATTTGCAACACAAGCATGTGGCCATCCTGGCCGAAGCAAGCCAGTGGCAACGGGCTGCCGCGCCAGAACCTCCCCCTACCTTCCATGTCCGCACCGCAGCACATTAAAAATGAACACTTTTTCCAGCAATGGCTGATCCACGCCATGGTGTTGTCGGCACTGGCCGGCTTCATTGGATTCACCCAGTACGAGGAATATCACCGGATTGATACTCAGGAACACGAGCGACTGGCGATGCAGGCGGAAATCGTGGAAAAGAATTTGACGCCGCAATTGAAGTTGAGCAAGCGCGTGATCGACAGCATCATCGACGAACTGCCGGCCTGGCAGGCGCAAGGCGATCACCTGCGGCGGGCGAATCACTCGCTCAAAGTGATCAACGATGCGCTGATCGGCATCCGCCCCATCCTGGTCATCGGCCCTGACGGACTGGTGGTGGCGGGCAGCGACGCCGGCTTAGCGGACGAAAACTTCCGGCAAAACGATTGCTTCCAGAAAGCCATGCGACTCGCCGATCCGCAATTGCTGCACGTGAGCGCGCCGCAGGGCAACACCGCCGCTCCCGGCGCGATCAGCCTGTGCCGCCGCATCAGCGGGTTTCAGGGCGGCTTTGGCGGCATCGTCATGGTCAGCCTGGCGCCCGCTTACTTCTCCGACCTGCTCGATTCGATTCGTTATGCGCGCGATGTCCATAGCTCGATCTCACGCGAAGACGGCCAGTTGTACCTCGCTTCTACACGCCGGAACGACGCCCGGATGCCCGGGCTGCCACGCGGCGCCGACGAGCAGCGCATGGTCGCCGAGCGCCATGTGCCATCGAGCGCGGCCCTCTTCGGCACGACGCTGCGCATCGCCGTGAGCCGCGACACCGAGGTGTTGTTCGCGCCGTGGCGCCACAGCTTGTATGCGCAAAGCGTGCTGTTCGGTTTGGTCGCTATCTTCAGCACGCTGGGACTGCTGATCATACAAAAACGGCACCGCTTGCGGCGCGCCGAGCGCAAGAAAACAGAAAAGCAAATACAGCAACTGGCCTTCTTCGATCAACTCACCAAGCTGCCCAACCGCATCTTGCTGCTCGACCGCCTGAAGCAGGCGAAGAAGACCAGCCTGCGCAGCGGCAACCATGGCGCCGTCCTGTTCATCGATCTGGACAATTTCAAGACACTCAACGACACGCTTGGGCACGACATGGGCGACCTGTTGCTCAATCAAGTCGCGCGGCGCCTGGTCGGCTGCGTGCGCGCTGGCGACACCGTGGCCCGCCTGGGCGGCGATGAGTTCGTCGTCATGCTGACGGACCTGCATGTGAATGCGGAACAGGCAGCGGCCCAGGTCGAGATCGTCGGCAACAAGATACTGCAGGAACTGAGCCAGACCTACTGGCTCAACCAGGTCACCCACCGCAGCACCTCGAGTATCGGCGCGACGCTCTTCATGGGCAATCTGACCAGCATCGACGATCTGCTCAAGCAGGCGGACCTGGCCATGTACAAATCCAAGGCGGTGGGACGCAATGCCTTGCGCTTCTTCGATCCCGCCATGGAAGTGGCCATGCTGGAACGGGCCGCGCTGGAAACGGACTTGCGCGACGCCATTCCATGCCAGCAGTTGATACTCCATTACCAGCCCCAAATCGACCACCAGGGGGGCGTTACCGGCGTCGAAGCGCTGGTACGCTGGCAACACCCGCTACGCGGACTGGTGCCGCCAGGCGACTTCATTGCACTGGCCGAGGAAATTGGCGTAATCCTGCCGCTGGGACAATGGGTGCTTGAAACGGCCTGCGCACAATTGGTCACCTGGGCCGGACACCCCGACATGCGCCATCTGAGCATCGCGGTCAATGTCAGCGTGCGCCAGTTCAACCAGGACGATTTTGTCGAGCAGGTGCTGTTCGCCCTGGCTTGCAGCGGCGCCGACCCACATCTTCTCAAGCTTGAGCTGACCGAGAGCCTGCTGGTGTCCGACGTGGGCGGCGTGATCGCCAAGATGTCCGCAATAAAAGCGCACGGCGTCGGTTTTTCGCTCGACGATTTTGGCACGGGCTATTCTTCCCTGGCCTATCTCAAGCGCCTGCCGCTGGACCAGTTAAAGATAGACAAGTCGTTTGTCCGCGACGTGACGCATGATCCTAGCGACGCATCGATCGCCAAAACCATCATCGCCCTGGCTCGCAGCCTGAACATCGCAGTCATCGCGGAGGGCGTCGAGACGCTGGCACAGCGAGATTTCCTGGCGCGCTACGGTTGTCGCGCCTATCAGGGATACTTCTTCAGCCGCCCTTTGGCGCTCACGGACCTGGAAAAATTTGTGCAGCGCCGCTCGCATGCTGCGCCATGCGACGACGATCGATGCCGTCTGCGCTCTTGAGCAGTGCCAGCGGGAGATGGTTTCAACTATGGGGGGCATGGCAAGCTTGTCAGGCTTGCCCGACGCTGCCATGCGACGGCAAAGGGGCGGCCGCATAGCGCCGCCATGGCCGCGCCAGCGCCTTGCCTGCACCGCCCTGCAATTGCGCCGCCAGGAAGCCGCGCGCATAGGCAGCCTGCTGCAACAGATCAGGCTGCATTTCAGCCAGCGCGCGCAACAAGCCGTCCGCCACCTCGATATCGTTGCGCCAGCCCAGCTCGTCCTGCAAGGCGGACAGTCGCTTCACGTAGCGCCTGACTTGCCCGGCGTCATACAAGGAGGCAAAAAATTCAACGGCATAGCGGGCTTTCTTGGCCGCGATGCGCACCCGGTGGCGCGCCGGCGGCGCCAGCAGCGGCAAGTCTTTTCCCCGCTTTAACAAGCGGCGCCGATCCTTGCGCAGGGTAGCGCGCGCAAACGGGCAGATAGGCACGTCCAGGCGCCGCAATTGGCGCGTCGAGCAGCTGTCGCGCCATGCGCGCGCCTGCAGCCAGCGCTGCAAGCCCAGCATGCAGGCCGTGTAGCGCGCCGAGGTGATGGCCTCGGCCGCTTGCACATGCTTGAGCCGCGCCTGCGCGTGCGCCGCCGCCGCCAGTGCCGCCGCATCGGCCTGCGCCTCGCCATCGAGTTGCGCCAGGGTATTGCCAGCGAGCACATCCCAGTCGCGCGCCTCGCCCAGCGCGCCGCCCAGCCAACCGAGTTCGCTCTTCAAGGCGTCCGGCAGCGCCAGCAGGGACTCGAACATGCCCAGCGCCGAGCGCAAACGGCGTAGTCCCACGCGCATCTGGTGCACGCTTTCCACATCTTCGCCCGCCGCCACGCCATCCTGGTTGCCGCTCACCTGTTCCAGGCAATTGCCGGCGATAACCAGGAACACCTGCTCCACCGACATGGCCGCGTCCAGCGCCAGGGGCTGCGCCTTGACGGCGCGCAAAGGCTGCGGCGCTGCGAGGCGGTAGCCGCGCTCCGCCTTGCTCATGTGGCCCAGTTGCAGCGGCACGTCGTGCAGCAAGGCCAGCGCCACGTCAAACAGGCTGGCGGCTTGCCCCTGCTTCAATTCCAGTTCGATCTCGCTGACGGGCACGCTGCGCGCGACTCCATCCGCTCCGCTTTCAATCACACCCTGGTCCAGCACGCATTCGATCTGGTCGCCCTGCGGCGTGCGCAACTGCCATACGGTGCGCTCGATGCGCGTGGTAAACACAGGCTGCAAGGCGTCGCGGATGGCATCCTCGCGCAGCAACGCTCGGATGGGCTGCTTGCGGCCGATGACGGAGTCGAGCGCGGCGAGGTCGGGCTGCGGCCCGGGAACGTCGCCTTCCCATTCGTGGCGACTGTGCAAGCCGCCGCTGACGCTGCCGCCCGCCTTCAGGGTTTGCATCCAGCGCCCGTCCACCTGGCGCACGCGCAAGCCCGCCTGGTGACGGCATAGCTGCAAATCGGGCGTGTCGACATAGATATCGTGCATCTGCAGCACTTGCGGCGCACCTTGCGCAGTCTGCGCCAGCAGGGGGTGTGCGCGCAGCCGCGGCGCGTCTTGCGGCGCCAGCAACAATTTCAATTCGATTTCCATGACCGCTCCTTGCGAGATTCCTCAACGCCTATTGTAAGGCGCGTCCGGTCGCGCGCAAGGAGCACGCACGCCCACCTTGATTTTGCGCGAAAATAAGCGCTTCATTCAACCGGGAGATGCCATGACTTACCACGCCGCCGAGAACCGCTACGACAGCATGCCATACCGCACCTGCGGGCGCAGCGGGCTGAAATTGCCGCTGCTGTCCCTGGGACTGTGGCATAACTTTGGCGACAGCAACCATCTGGCCTCGCAGCGCGACATGCTGCGCACGGCCTTCGACCTGGGCATCACGCATTTCGACCTGGCCAACAACTACGGCCCTCCGTATGGCAGCGCGGAAAGCAATTTCGGCAAGCTGCTGCGCGACGATTTCCTGCCCTACCGCGATGAACTGATCATTTCCACCAAGGCGGGCTGGGACATGTGGCCCGGCCCGTACGGCCAGGGCGGCGGTTCGCGCAAATACGTGCTGGCCAGCCTGGACCAGAGCTTGCAGCGCCTGGGCCTGGACTACGTCGACATCTTTTACTCGCACCGCTACGACGCCGACACGCCGCTGGAAGAAACCATGGGCGCGCTGGCCACCGCCGTGCAGCAGGGCAAGGCGCTGTACGTGGGCCTGTCGTCGTATTCTCCGCAAAAGACGGCCGAGGCGGCCGCCCTGCTGAAAGAGTGGAAAGTGCCGTGCCTGATCCACCAGCCGGCCTACAACATGCTCAACCGCTGGATCGAGGAAGACGGCTTGCTCGATACTCTGCAAGCGCAAGGCATGGGCTGCATCACGTTCACGGCGCTGGCGCAGGGCTTGCTCAGCGACAAGTACCTCGATGGCGTGCCGCAAGATGCGCGCGTCAACCGCCCCGGCGGCGGCTCGCTGCTGCAAAAACACCTGAGCGCGGAAAACCTGGCCCGCGTGCGTGCGCTGAACCAGATCGCCGCACAGCGGGGGCAGACCCTGGCGCAGATGGCGCTGGCCTGGGTGCTGCGCGATGCGCGCGTCACCTCGACCCTGATCGGCGCCAGCAGCAGCGCACAAATCCGCGAAAACGTGGCCGCGCTGCAGCAACTGACGTTTACGGCCGAGGAACTGGCGGCCATCGACGTGCAGGCGCGTGAAGGTCATATCAATTTGTGGGAAGGCCCGTCGCGGGCAACCTGAGCAATCACTCGCCCTGCGCTTGTGGCGGCGGCAGCCAGACGCTAGACTGCCGGCTCCACAAGACAGCAACTTGCCACAAGGCCCCATGAAAGCTTTCTCCGCCCTCCCCCTATGCCTGCTGCTCTGCACAGCCGACGCCCACGCGAACAATTATTGCGACTCGCCGCGATGGTCGATTGTGCATAACAAGAGCTACGACGAGGTCATGAAGATCGCCACAAGGCGCGACAAGGTCCGCGACGCCGAATGCAGCTTTACCGATGTGATCCTCAGAATCCAGAACCAGGAGGCGGGCATCGAACGCTATCCGGGAATCCTGCTCATCGCCGACGCGCGCGACGAGCGCTTCATCGTCACCAGCCGCGTCGGTGCCTACACCATCTTCAGCTACCGCTATAACGACAAGCGCCTGCTGCAGTTTGCCATGAAGGATCTCAGCTGGGAGGAAGGCGAGGAGTTCCAGGCGGGCGCCTACAAAATTACCGGCGTCAAGGAATTCAAGACCACCACCGGCTTCCCTGCCCAATTGCTGGTAGTCCAGACCTTCCAGTTTTATGGCCCGAAATAAAGCCATCGCGAAAGCCACGGAGAAAGCCATCGCGCATCCTGTCGCGTGCGTGGCGCATGGACCGTTCCCATCAGGATGCCTGACGCGGCAACAGCGCGCATAGCTCGTGCGCGACTTGCCGGCGCCGCTCCAGCGTAGCCAGGGCGCCCACCTCGACCTGGGCGGCGCCGTCGCCGATGCGGATCAGCTGGCGCGGCCCTTGCGGCACCATGATGCGCGTGCACCACAGCGCAAAGCTGCTGCGCCGGCACTGGCCGGCGCTGACTTGCTCGACGATCAACATACCGTCTCGCAGGGCAATCTGCTCGTAATCACGCGCGTGGCGCATGTAATACAACAGGGCCAAGGCCACCAGGCTCAGTTCGGCAAATGAAAAGATGGGGATATACCAGAAGCCGCGCAGCGCGAAGCCGGCGGCGATGGCGATAGAAAACAGGCACAACAAGGCGTAGGCGCGCAGCAACTGGCGCGCCGTCAAGGCACTGTGGCGCGTGAACCGCCATTGCGGCTGTTCGCGCGAACTATCGCGTGGCATGGCGCCTCCCGCAACATCGCATCGGCCCGCATGGGCACACCGCGGGCAACCCCGCCTTGCCGCCCGGCTCGGCCAGCGATACCGCCGCGCCCCGGGCACGGCCGTCATGGCCGCCCAAGGGCGCGCAGCGCGCTACACCGGCCTCAGCTACCCAAATGCACGAGCGCGTGACCCAGGTGCTGCCACCAGTGATCGCGCGACTTCACCTGCTTCAGGCAAGACGTGTCGATTTCCGTGGGAAACACGCGATCCTGGCAAGCCTTCGTTGCCAGGGCATAGCGCTGGTTTTCCGCCGCTGCCAGGGCCACGACCAGCCAGAACACCAGCGCCAGCAACACCACCAGCAAACTCCAGGCCAGGTGATTGGTGTTACTTTTTTCGCCAAAAAACTCGCGCGGCCGCGTCTCGCGGTACATCAACATCAAGTCTTTTTCTTTCTCTTCCGACATCTGCGTTTGCATCCTCTGACATCCTATCCTGTGCCGGCCGGCTGGCCATGGCGGCGCGCACGTCGCCTTGGCCGCATTTTACGCTGATGGCGCAGCAGAGACAGTAATTCGTGGCGGCAATTCTCAGTCGGCCGCCCGGATCAGGGACGCGGCGCCCGCACCTGCGGCGTGCGCGGCGTGCCCTCCTCTTCCTCTGCCGGTGGCACGGGCACCATGCGCTCCACATGATCGACGTCGATGTCGCCGCCATCGGGCGCCCCGTTGTGGGGCTCCACGCCGGCCCGATCGCCCGTGCCGGCCGCATCGCTGTCGTTTTCGAGCTCTTCCGCATCCTGGCCAGGCACGCCCTGCATGTCGCTGCCGCTGTCAGTACTGTCGCTGGGCCCCAGCGCGCCCTTGCCATGGCCACTACCGAGTACGCGGTGGGGCGTGACGGGAAAATTATCCGGATCGAGTGAACTGTTGCTCATGGCTGACTCCCATTAATAAAAAATCAGCTTACTCCCCTCGCCCAGCCAGCGGCGCACGCCTGCACGGCATTTTCCACGGGGGAAATGCGGCGGCGCACAAATTTTTTCACAAATTACTTCACAAATGTACTATTCATTGCTATAGTTAATTCAAGTAAGCACCTTCTCATCCAGAAACTGCTACATCGGCGGCACGGCGCCCACCAGCGCCTTGCCGCCGAACCGACCGGTACGTGGCGAGCCGGCCCATCCACCCAGCCATCATGCACATATTGGAGTTTTATCATGCAAGCCAAATCACTTATCGCAGCATTGTTTGCCATCACCACCGCTACCTCGGCTTTCGCACAAAGCACGGCGCCAGCCACCAGCCAGCAGCTGACCCGCGAGCAAGTCACGGCCGAATACGTCCGTGCCCGCAACGCCGGCGACATCGCCACCAGCGAGGTCGACTACCCGAAAACGCCGGCCACCGCCGCCAGCAAGGTGACACGCGAACAAGTCATGGCCGAGTTCTACGCCGCCCGCAAGGCTGGCCTGATCCCGCAAACGGAAGCGGACTTTGATGTCGCGCAAACCACCAAGCACATCGTGCAATAAGAAACCAGTCAGCCGGTTTCAGTCAGTAACAACTCAGTTGCGGCGCAGCACTCGGGCCACTCCCGACGCTCACCGCGGCGAGCTGTCAGCAGCACCCTCAACACTATCGCCTCCCGGAGTCACTGCATGTCCCTGCACCGCCGTTTGCTTGCCGCCAGCCTGATCCTTGCCTTGAGCGCTTGCGCCGACATGGGCCATATCGCGCCGCAGTCGGTCATGCTCGACGCCAACAAGCTAGCGGCCAGCAAGGCCATGGATGCCGCCGCCAGCGCCGCCATACAGTGGCCGCGCACGCAATGGTGGCAAGACTTGCACGACCCCCAATTAAACCGTTTGATGGACCAGGCGCTGGCCGACAGCCCAACCCTGCGCGGCGCCCAGGCGCGCGTGCGCCAGGCCGAGGCGCTGGCCGGTGCATTTGAAGACAAGACCCGCCCGCAGGCGGACGCGAATGTCTCCATCAACCGCGAACTGTATTCGCAGCACGGCAGCACGCCAGCGCCCCTGGCCGGCAATTACGCCTGGCGCAACCAGGCCACCGTCACGGCTTCGTACGACCTGGACTTGTGGGGACGCAACCGCGCCGCCCTGTCCGCCGCCCTGGGCGACGTGCAGATGGCGTCGGCCGAATCGCAGATGGCCCGCCTGGCGCTGGAAACGGCGCTGGCGCGCACCTACATCCAGCTAGCGTATGAATTCCAGCTGCAGGACGTGATCGAACGCAGCCTGGCGCAACGCGCCCGCATCCTCGACATCACGCGCCAGCGCAAGGCGGCCGGCATCGGCACCGATATTGACGTGGCGCAAATCGAAACTACCCTGCCCGCAGGACGCCGCCAGCTGGAACAGTCGGCCGAGTCGCTGGCCCTGCTGCGCAACCAGCTGGCGGCCCTGGCGGGCAAGGGTCCGGCAGCCGGTGCGGCGCTCACGCGCCCCGTGCTGCGCCTGGACCAGCCGCTGGCCATCCCCGCCGCCCTGCCGGCCGACCTGATCGGCCGCCGCCCCGACATCGCCGCCCAGCGCTGGCGTGTGGAAGCGGCGGCGCAGCGCATCGAGGTGGCCAAGGCCGAGTTTTACCCGAACGTCAACCTGGTGGCCTTTGCCGGCTTCCAGGCCTTCGGCTTCAGCCACTTTCTTGACGCCAACTCGGACATTCGCGGCGCCTCGCCCGCGCTGAGCCTGCCCATCTTTGCCGGCCCCCGCCTGCGCGCCCAGCTGGGCAACCAGACGGCCGTGTACGACGGCGCCGTGGAGCAGTACAACGCCACCGTCATCAACGCCATGTCGGACGTGGCCAACGCCGTCACCCGCGCCCAGTCGCTGGCAAAGCAGCACCAGCTCACCGTGCAGGCGCTGGCCACGGCACAGCGTGCACGCGACCTGGCGGAAAAGGCGTACAAGGCGGGCATGAGCGACGCCATCAACATGCTCAACACGCAAGTGGCGCTGCTGGCGGAAGAACAGCAGCAGGCGCAAAATGGCGCACGCGAGCTCGATCTGTACGTTTCCTTGATGAATGCACTGGGAGGCGGAATCTAAGCTTGCAATCCTGGCATTGCCCTAGCTCAACAAGATACAATCGGAACTTTATTCACACATGAAGGAGTTGACATGACCGCTTTTGACGCCACCTCCAAGCGGCTGCAAAACATCCGCACGCGCATGCCAGGCTTCCCCATGGAACTGATGCGCCTGTTGCGCATGACGTACCACATTCAAAAAGGCATGAAGGACTTGACCAATGCGGCGCTGAAAAAGCACGACCTGGTCGATGCCAGCTACATGGTGCTGGCCGTGCTGTACGGCACGGACGACGAAACCTCGAACGCCTGCACCCTGGGCATGGCCTGCCATGAAAAGCCGGCCAACCTGACGCGCGTGTGCAACGACCTGGAAACGCGCGGCCTGATCCACCGCGGCACGCGCCCCGGCGACCGCCGCTCGGTGATGATTTCGCTGACCGACAAGGGCCGCGCGCTGATCGAAACGGCGCTGCCCGACGTGTACCAGGAAACCTCGGCCCTGTACGAAGGGTTCACGGAAGAAGAGCTGCAAGTGCTCGACAAGCTGTACATGCGCCAGTTGCGCAACCTGAACAATCTCCACAACCAGAACTGATCGCCTATCGATGACGCCAGCCATAGCAACAACATTCACGCAAGGCCCCCTGTCCCGGGCGGCCCACTGGCTGGCGCTGGCGCTGCAAGACTGGCGCACGACGGAAGGCGAACGCTGGATCTACGTCGGCAAGACCCTGATCGCCGCGTTCTGCGCCCTGTGGCTAGCCTACCGCCTGGGACTCGATTCGCCCAGCACGGCGATGACCACCACCATCATCCTGGCCCTGCCCAGCAGCGGCATGGTGCTGGAAAAAAGCTTTTACCGCCTGTGCGGCACCCTGCTGGGATGCACGGCAGCGCTGACCCTGATCGGCCTGTTCCCGCAGCAGCCGGTGCTGCTGTTCGCCGGCCTGGCCCTGTGGGTAGGCCTGTGCACGAGCGGCTCAGCCCTGCACCGCAACGCCCAGTCGTATGTGTATGTGCTGGCCGGCTACACGGCTTGCATGATCGTCTTGCCCGCCATCGAGCAGCCGAAGCAGGCGTTCGCGCTGGCCGTCACGCGCGTGGCCGAAGTCGGCCTGGGCATCATCTGCTCGGCAGCGGTGTCCAGCGTGCTGCTGCCGCGCCACCAGGGCACGCAAGTGATGCGCACGGTGCAGGCGCGCTACGGCAAATTCCTCACCTTCTGCCAGGACGTGCTGCAGCAAAAAATCACGCCGGCGCAAGTGGAACTGACGCACCTGCAATTTGCCGCCGACGTGGCGGCGCTGGAACTGGGCCGCTCTGCCGCCCTGTTCGAAGTCACCAGCAAAGTGAGCCACGTGCGCGCGCAAAACCGCAAGCTGCACGCCTTCAACGCCACCTTCATGACGGCGCTGACCACCTTCTATACCTTCCACCGCCTGTTCGACCGTCTGCAGCGCGATGGCGAAACTCAGGTCATGCAAGCCTGCGCGCCCCTGTACGCCATCGTCGCCGAAGCGCTGCAGGCGACGCCTTCGCAAGACTCGCTCGACACCATGCAGCTGCACCTGCAGACGGCCCTGGCGCAGGCGCGCGCAGACATCGACAGCGCGACCATCGTGCATGCGCAGCGCATCGATTTCGACACCATGTGCGAGCTGCTGGAACGCTTCGCGCGCGACATGAGCCGCTTTCACGAAGTCTATTTCAGCCTGGCGCATGACACGCCTCTGGCCATCGGCACGCCGCAGGCGTATGCGCCAAAGACGCCGCCCGCGCTGGTGATCGCCAGCGGTGCGCGTGCGGCCATCAGCCTGGCCCTGCTGGCCCTGGGCGCCTACTTCCTGGCCTGGCCCTATGCCAGCACGGCGATGTTGATGGCGGCCGTGTTCTGCGCGCTGGCCTCGTCCTCGCCGCGCCCCATCATGATGATCCGGCAAGTGCTGGCGGGCTTTCTGATCGCCATGCCGCTGTCGCTCGTATGCGTGTACTTCGTGCTGGTGCACGGGGACGGCTTCCCCATGCTGGTGCTCAGTTTTGCGCCCTTCCTGGCAGTGGGCCTGTATTTGATGACGAATCCCGCCAAGCTGGGCGTGGGCCTGGGCGTATCGACCTTTATCACACAGATGGCGCCGACGAACGTGATGCATGTCGATGGCGCGGCCTTTTTGAACACGGGCATGGCGCTGATCGTCGGCCTGATGCTGGCTGCCCTCGTGTTTGCCGTGCTGCTGCCCGAACACACCATGGGCCACAAAGACCATATCGGCCCGGCCCTGTGGCGCGAAGCGCTGCATGCGTGCACGGCGCCCGCGCAGCGCGTGAAACACCGTTTCGACAACCGCGTGCGCGACCTGCTCAGCCAGCTCAACGCGGCGGCCGGCCCGGCGCCGGGTGTCGCCACGCGCGCCGTCGTGCGCCAGGCCCTGACCTTGCTGGAAATCGGCCACTCGGTGATCGATCTGCGCGAACTGATTGCGACCGCCCGGCCAGACGCCACACGCCACGCGCTGCAGCAGTGCGTGGACCACATCGCCAGCTGGCTGCGCTCGCGCAGCGACACGGCACTGCAGGCGGCGCTGGCGGCCACGCTGCAGGCGGGCGCCGTGGTGCGCTCGGCGCAGGCCGAAGCCGGGGCGACGGCCGAACGCAGCGCGCGCCTGCAGACGGCGCTGGTCGACCTGCATTCGATCTACACCTCATTACTCGACAACATGGCGCCTCGCGCCGGAGACCATCATGCCGCGTGAATTCGCCCTGTTCGGAATTCTGATTCCCACCCTGCTGCCCCTGTTCATCCTCAGCATCGGCCTGCAAACCCTGCTCGACCGCGTGCTGGGCTGGCTGGGCGTGTACCGCATGGTGTGGCACCCCTCGCTGGCGCGGCTGTGCATCTTCATCGCCATCTTCGGCGCGCTGGCTTTATCGCTGTACAAATAACGTTCAAATAAAAAAATGTTCAATCTGATCAAGGAAAGGATGCCGACATGGTAGCCAAACTGACCCGCTATGCCATCACCGTGCTGCTCCTGGCTGCGGCCCTCTGGATAGGCAAGACCGTCTGGAACCGCTACATGGAATCGCCATGGACGCGCGACGGGCGCATCAAGGCCGATATCGTCAACATCAGCGCCGACGTGGCCGGCACCGTCACGGACGTGCTGGTGCGCGACAACCAGGTGGTGCAAAAAGGCGACATCCTCTTCGTCGTCGACAAGGAGCGCTATGCGAGCGCGCTGGCGCAGGCCGACGCCGTGCTGGCCACGCAAAGGACGGAGCAGGGCCGCCGCGGCAAGGAGGCGCAGCGCCGCGCCAATCTCGACGCCAGCATCATCTCCACGGAAAGCCGCGAAAGCGCCGCCTTTGCCGCCAGTTCGGCCTCATCGCAAGTACAGGCCGCGCTGGCCGCCCGCGCGCTGGCCCAATTGAACCTGGAACGCACCACCGTGCGCGCGCCCGTCAGCGGCTACGTGACCAACCTGAACGTGCACAAGGGCGATTTCGCCGCTGTCGGCGCGGCCAAGCTGGCCGTCATCGACAGCGCCTCGTATTATGTCGTCGGCTACTTCGAAGAGACCAAGCTGGGCATGCTGGCGCAGGACGACAAGGCGGAAATGAATCTGATGAGCGGCGGCACCCTGCATGGCCACATCGAGAGCATCGCGCGCGGCATCACCGACCGCGACGCCGCCACGGGCCGCGAATTGCTGGCCGACGTCAATCCCACCTTCAACTGGGTGCGCCTGGCGCAGCGCGTGCCCGTGCGTATCCACATCGACGAGCAAGACAAGAAGCAGGTCCTGGTGGCCGGCACCACCTGCACCGTGGTGATCACGCCCCATTCGGCGCCGGCCAAGGCCGCGCCAGCCAAAGCGTAAACTTTAGCGCCCGCCCGCCACGTCGAGGATGCTGCCCGTCACATAGCTGGCGCCTGGCCCCAGCAGATACAGGATGGCATCGGCGATTTCTTCCGGCTGGCCGCCCCGCTGCATGGGCACGCCGGACGCCAGACGCGCCACCCGCCCCGGCTCGCCACCCGATGCGTGGATGTCCGTGTAGATGATGCCGGGCCGCACGCCGTTGACGCGGATGCCTTCGGCCGCCACTTCCTTTGCCAGCCCGAGGGTGAGCGTATCGACGGCGCCTTTCGAGGCCGCGTAATCGATGTATTCGCCCGGTGAGCCGATGCGCGCGGCCACCGACGAGACATTCACGATACGCCCGCCCTGGCCGCCGTTCGCCGTCGACATGCGCCGCACGGCTTGCTGGCAGCACAAAAAGTAACTGACCACGTTGGTGCGCAGCACACGTTCCAGGCGCTGCACGGAAATATCGGCCAGCCGGCATTTCTGCTCCAGCACGCCCACATTGTTGACCAGCGCCGTCAAGGTCCCCAGGCGCGTATCGACTTCGTCAAACAAGCGCGCCACGTCCGCTTCATCGCTCACGTCAGCCTGCACGGCGATGGCTTCGCCGCCGCCAGCAACGATGCGCGCGCACAGTTCTTCGGCCGCCTGCGCATCGCGCACATAATTGACGCAGACGGCATAGCCCTGGCGCGCTGCCAGCAGTGCCGTCGCCGCGCCGATGCCGCGGCTGCTGCCGGTAATCAAGATCACTTCCTGCATCGTCCCTCCCGGATGGTTGTGGCTTTATCATACGCGGATGAAAAAAAACCCGCGCGCGGCGGGTTTTTGGTGCAGACACATTCAATTCCGGAAGTGCGTCATGGCGTAGCTCAGATGCTGCCACCAGTGTTCGCGCGATTGCACGGACGCCAGGCATTTCGCGTCGACCTCGTTCTTGAACGCGGGGTCCACGCAAGCCTTGCTGGCCAGCGCATTGCGCTGGTTTTCCACGTTGACGATGGCCAGCGCCAGCCACGCCACGAAGGCAAGGGCCAGTACGCACAGAGTCCAGGGCAGCTGTTTCATGACGCTCTCCGCTTACTTCTTCGCTGGCGCGGGAGCGCGCTCTTTCAGGACGCGCGTCACCAATTCATCCATCACGCGCAGGGTCGCTGCCTGGGTCTGCGGCTCGGACTGGCCCGGACGCGACAGCTGCGCCGGCGACGTCACGAAGCGGCCGTCGATGACGATGGTCGGCGCACTGTCGATCTTGCTGGCAGTGATCAGCTGCTCGTTGCGTTTCAGCTTGGTCTGCACGCCGAAGGAATTGAACATATCCAGGTATTTCGCCTTGTCGATGCCGTTCTTCACCAGCAGCTCGAGGATGGCGTCATCACGGTTCAGGCGGTTGCGCTCGACGTGGATGGCGCGGAAGATCTTGTCGTGGAACTGGTCCAGCTGGCCCATCGCTTCCAGGGTGGCATAAGCGTGCGCCTGCGGATCTTTCGGGCCGGAGAAGGCCAGGTGGATGCGGCGGAAGGCGATCTTGTCGCCCTGCTTCTTGACCCAGTCGTGCATCAGCGGATCGAGCGCATAGCAATGCGGGCACGAATACATGAAGTACTCCACCACTTCCACCTTCTTCCCAGTATCCGTGCGCACTGGCGTGGGGAGCGTGGTAAAGCCGGTATCGGCCGCCATGGCGCCGCCGGTGGCCGCTACCAGGGTGACGGCGGCAAGCAGGGGACGCAAGAAACGCAGAAAACGCATATTAATCCTTCATCATAAAGTGGTCGTGAACGGGGCGAGATTACCACTTTTTGCGCCGGCCGATGAAGCCCCGGCAGAAAAAAGCCGCGTTTATCGCCCCGCCTTGCGCCCGCTTAAGCCGCATTTAAGCCCCGCTGCGCCTGGGCCTTAAAAATGGTAGCGCGCCGACACGCGCAGCTGGCGCGCGTCCTTGAGGTAAATGCTGGACTGGCAGCCCGGCACATCGCCGTAATGGCGGCGGTTGGCCAGGTTGCTGCCGGCCAGCTCCAGCTCCCACGCGCCCAGTTTGCGCGTATAGCGCGCGTCCAGGGTGGCAAACGCCGGCACTTGCGCCAGGCAGCTGTTGTCGAAATCCCGCCCATAGCGCAGGGCGCGCAGCCATTGCACGCCCACGTCGCCACTGGCGCCGGCTTGCCCCGTCCAGTACAGGCGCAGGCTGGCCAGGGTCTTGGGCACGAGGGCGATATCCGGGCCGTCGTAGGCGTAATCGTCATAGCGCGCATGCACCTGGCGCAGCTGAGCGTCGAGGCGCCAGTCGCGCGCCAGCGCCATGCTGGCCTCGATGGCGATGCCGTCGCGGCGCGAAGGGTCGAGGTTGCCCGCAAAGCCCAGCTGGCCCAGGCTCTGGTCGAAGACGATCTGGTTACTCAGACGCTCGCTGAAGATGCGCACGGAAGCGCTGCGCGCCGCGTCGCCGAAGGTGGCACCCACTTCCGTTTCGCGCCGCAGCTGTCCCGCCAGGGGACGGTAGCCGGCGCGGTTATAGCCATCGTCATCGATGCGGTAGCTGCGCGCGGCCTTGGCGTACACGCTCAATTGCGGGCGCAACTGCAAGCTGCCCTGCACGTCCCAGGCATTCTGGTTTTCCCAGTCGCTGCCGCCAACGGGCATGTCGGCCGGATCGAGCTGGAACTGTTCATGCCGCAGCCCCAGCAGCAGGCGCGGCGCGTACGCGCCGCCGAAAGCCAGCTCTTCGCGCAGCAGCAGCGCGCGCGAATACTGCCGGCGCTGCCCATCGCCATCGCGGCCCGAGCGCCGCTGCCACTGCATCAGGTCCAGGCCCACTTCCGTATCCGTGCCCACGCCGCCCATCTTGCCGTAATGGCGCACGCGGGGCGCCAGTTGCCGGCGGCGGCTGCTGTACCTCGATTCGCTGCTGCCCTCCTCGCCCGCATAGTGCGCCGTGGCGCGTTTATCGCGCTGCGACAATTCCACGCCCAGCTCAAAATTGTCCACATAGCGCTGCACGAAGGCGCTGGCGCGCCGCACTTCATAGCGGTACAGGTCTTCCGGGCGGACCGCCAGCAAGGCCAGGAATGGCGACTCGGGCGCGGGATAGCGGGTGTCCTGGTTCAGCTGGTCGGCGCTGAAACCGAAGCGGCCCTGGCGCACCTTCCATTCCGCGCCCCCATTGAAGCCGCGCTGGTGAAACACGCTGCCATCGCGATAATTGCCATTGCGTAGCCCGTCCATGGCCACATCGAGCGTCATGCCGCCCTGCTCGCGCGACACGGCGCCGCGCACGCTGTGCTGGCCGCCCTGCCCCAGTTCGGTGGACAAGTCGCCATGCGTGACGCCGGCAGCGCCGCCATCCACGCCTTCCTGCGCGCACGCCGGCATGGCCAGGGCGCACAGCAGCAAGGCGCGCGTGGCAATGGACAGGGCGAAAGGAACAGGCATCATGGCGGCAGGCTTGAGGCGTCACCGCGGCGCGGACGCACGCGAGTGGGGCGGAAGGGATGGCAAAAGCGAATCATTATACGCACGGCGCGTGGTGCCGCAACAGACAGCGGGGCTGCTTGCATAATTCATTGCTTATTTGTAATTTTTACAGGTATATTAAGCTGCGCCCGGCGATCCCGGGCGCAGCCGACTGCATTTGAAAATCAACAAGTCACTGTGGGAGTCACGCATGGAAAGTCGTAGCACACCGCGCCGGGGGCCGCCAAGTCCCAGCGGCACGCGCCGCAGCATTGGTTTTTTCCCCATCTCGGGCAAGCTCAGAGCTCTCTCCATTACCGCCTTGCTGCTGGCCGGCCTGGCCCTGCAGGCCGACCTGTTCGCCCAGCCGGGCCAGGGCAGTCAGGCCAGCGCAGCCGTGCCGCTGGCGCCGGCCGCCGACGGCATCGCCCTGGCCTTGCCGCACGCATCCGCCGTCACCACGCCCAGTGCCAGCAACGCCTGGGGCGGTGCGCGCACGGCAGCACATACGACCCTGTCGGACCGCGTGGTCGACTACCGGATCGAAGCGACGCTCGATCCCATCAAGCACACCATCGCCGGCCAGCAGAAACTGCGCTGGCGCAACCGCAGCGCGCAAGCCGTCAGCAGCGTATATTTGCACCTGTACCTGAATGCGTTCGAAGGCGAACATTCGACCTTCTTCACCGAGAAGCGCAAGCTCGATACGGGCTTCCGCTCGGGCGTCGACACGCGCGACGGCGAGTGGGGCTACATCGAACTGCGCGGCATGACGCAGAACGGCGCCAAGGCGCCCTGGCATTTCATCCAGCCTGACAACGGCCCGGCCACCGACCGCACGGTGGTGCGCGTCGACTTGCCGCAGGCGGTCGCGCCGGGCGCCGAGACGACGCTCGACATCCGCTTCTTCGACCAGCTGCCGCGCGTCATCGCGCGCACCGGCTATTTTGGCAGCTTCCACCTGGTGGGCCAGTGGTTCCCCAAGATCGCCGTGCTGGAATTGCCCGGCGAACGGGGCGCCACCGCGCCGCGCTGGAACGCGCATGAATTCCACCTGAACTCGGAGTTCTACGCCGATTTCGGCAACTACGACGTGAAGCTGACCGTGCCCAAGGAATACACGGTGGGCGCCACGGGCGAGCTGCAGGGCGCGCCGCAGGAAAAGGACGGCATGCTCACGCATCACTATGTGCAGGGTGACGTGCACGATTTCGCCTGGACGGCCGACAAGCGCAGCGCGCTGCCATTGACGGGCAGCTGGAGCGGTCCTGGCAGCCCGCCGGTGGCCATCAAGGTGCTGTACCCGCCCGAGTACGCGTCCAGCGCGGGGCCCGCGCTGCAGGCGGCCAAAGATTCGCTCACGTATTTTTCGCGCACCCTGGGCCCGTATCCGTACAAGACCCTGACGGTGGTGATTCCGCCGTTTAATGCGGCCGAAGCGGGCGGCATGGAATACCCGACCTTCATCACCGCCTCGGGCTACGCCAACCTGCAGCCGAAGACCATCGCCGAATTCGGCCTCGATTTCGTCACCATCCATGAATTCGGCCATGGCTATTTCTACGGCATCCTGGCTTCGAACGAGTTCGAGGAACCCATCCTCGACGAAGGCTTGAACGAGTACTGGGACCAGCGCATGCTGCGCGCGCGCAGCCAGGACATCCACGCCACCACGCCGCTGCTCAAGCGCCTGGGCTTCGCTCCCGCCTTCAAGGTCTTCGAGGGCGAGCGCCTGGGCGCACCGCGCCAGGATGCGGCCGACCCGCTGGGCCAGAACGCGTGGGACCGCCTGCAGGGCGTGGGCCCCGTCTACAGCCGCACGGCCATCACCATGCGCGACCTGGAAGCGCGCATCGGCAGCGAGGCCATGGAACGGGGCTTCAAGGCATATTACGAACAGTGGAAATTCCGCCACCCGAGCGTAGCCGACCTGCGCGAAGCGCTGGCCGAGGCGACGGGCCAGCGGCGCATCGTGGAACAGGTCTTCGCGCAGCAAGTCTATGCCAGCGCGAACATCGACGACCGCATCGGCAGCTTCACCAGCGAAGAGCAGACACCGCTGGCCGGCATGGCGCTGGAAAACGGCAAGCGCGTGGAACACACGGCCGACACGCTGGAAAAGGAAGAGAAAAAAGTGCGCGAGGCGTGGGACAAGGCGCACCCGGACGCCAAGGCCGGCACGGGACCGTATCCGTATCTGACCAGCGTGGTGGTGCGCCGCCGCGGCGCGCCCGTGCCGCAGGTGCTGCTGGTGAAATTTGCCGATGGTACGTCCGAACGCGTGGTGTGGGATAACGACCAACTGTGGCAGCGCTACACCTGGAGCAAGCCCGTGAAGGCCGTCTCGGCAGAACTCGATCCCGACCGTGTGCACTACCTCGACGTCAACAAGCTCGATGACAGCCGCACCCTGAAGGCCGACACGTCCGCTGCACGGCGCTGGAGCCTCGACCTCGCCGCCGCCTTCCAATACCTCCTTTCCCTGATTGCCATCGTATGAGCGCCACTACCACGACACGGGCCAGCGGCCTGGCCCTGACCACGCGCGCCAGCCGCGCCGCCCTGCAATGGCGCTTGCTGCTGCTGTGGGCGGGCCTGCTGCTGATCCCTGCCATCATTGCCGTCATTCCCCTCTGGCGCACCTTGAGCGCCAGCCTCGATCAGGCCGTGCATGCGGCGGCCCTGGCGCACAAGCTCGACATGATGACCCTGGCCGACCTGGTGGCCAATACGGGACGCAACGGCGCGGCCATCAGCCAGGCCGCCATCGCCGGCATCGTCCTGACCCTGCTGCTGTCGCCACTGCTGAGCGGCCTGGTGGTGACGGCCGCGCGCGCCCGTGCGCCGCTGGGCTTCGGCCCCCTGTTGACGGGCGCCTTCAGCGAATACGGCCGCATGCTGCGCATGCTGCTGTGGAGCATCGTGCCGCTGGGCGTGGCGCTGGCGATCGGCGCCGGCGCACTAAAACTGGCCGACAAGCACGCAGCGAAGGCCATCCTGGAAGCCGATGCCGACATGGTCCGTCACCTGGCCTTGCTGGCGACGGGCCTGCTCTTCCTGCTGGCCTGCGCCACGCTCGACGCGGGCCGCGCAGCGCTGGCCGTCGACCGTCGTCGCACCTCGGCCGTCAAGGCCTGGTGGCGGGGCCTGGGCATGCTGCGCCGGCGTCCGCTGGCCTGTCTGCCCATCTACCTCGTCATCACGCTGCTGGGACTGGCGCTGTATGCGCTGCTGGGCGTGGCGCGCCTGAACCTGGCCGCCCCGGGTCCGCTGGCCATCGTGGCCGGCCTGCTGGCGACGCAGCTGGCGGCGCTGGTGCTGGCGTGGATGCGCAGCGCGCGCCTGTTCGCGCTGATCGACGTCAAGCGCTCGCTGGCGTAATTACGTCCTCAGGCGCCCTTCATCGGCCAGGAAGTCGATGAAGGTGCGCACTTTCGACGACAGATAGCGGCGGCTGGTGTAGACGGCGTACACCTTGCCGCCCGCCATCTGGTAACCGTCGAAGAGGCGCACCAGCCGCCCCGCCGCCAGGTCCGCATCCGTTTGCCACGACGGCAACAGGGCGATGCCCATGCCGTCAAGCGCTGCCGCGTGCAGCAAACTTTCGTTATTACATTGCAGCACGGGTGCAAACTTCACCGTCTCGCGTCCCTGTGGCCCGTCGAACGGTAGTTCATTGCCGTTTGACAACAAGGAATAGCTGATCATGGCGTGCTGCGCCAGGTCTTGCGGCACATGCGGATGGCCCGCACGCGCCAGGTAGGCGGGCGCGGCCACCAGGTGAAAGGCGATGCTGCCGATGGGCCGCGCGATCAGGGTCGGCGATGGCGCCTGGCTCACGCGCAAGGCCAGATCGAATCCCTCTTCCACCAGGTTGACCACGCGCCCGCTCAAGTCGATGTCGAACGTGACTTCCGGAAAACGCTCGCGGTAAGCCACCAGGGTGCGCGTAAAGATGGCGTTGGCGAACCAGACGGGGGCGCTCAGGCGCAGCATGCCGCGCGGCACCACCGTCGTGCGGCCCACAGTCGCTTCCACCTCGTCGAGATTGTCGAGCATGTCGCGACATTGTTCAAAATACACCTTGCCGATTTCCGTCAGGCTCAGGTGGCGGCTGCTGCGGTTCAGCAGCCGCGCGCCCAGGTGGCGTTCCAGGTGCATCACATGCTTGCTGACCATGGCCGGCGACAGATCCAGGCGCTCGCTGGCGCGCACGAAACTGTCCAGTTCCACCACGGCGCGAAACACGCGCATGCTGCGCAAGGTATCCATGACCATCCCATCATCAACAAAATGGAAATGATATATCAATAATTGCGATCTTGATCAACTGACCGCGCATGACTATCATCGATAGCATCAGTCATTCCACTCCGGAGCCGCCATGCAAGAGCACACTTTCCCCACCTATTTCCTGTCGCACGGCGGCGGCCCGTGGCCGTTCATGAAAGACCAGTTCGGCGACCGCTACGACGTGCTCGAAGCGTCCTTGCAGGATATCCCGCGCCAGATCGGTGTGCGGCCGAAAGCCGTGCTGGTGGTCACGGCGCACTGGGAAGGGCCGCAATTTCTCGTCTCGGCCAGCCCGCAGCCGGGCATGATCTACGATTATTCGGGCTTTCCGCCGCATACCTACCAGATCCAGTACCCGGCGCCCGGCGCGCCGGCACTGGCGACGCAGGTAAAACAGTTGCTCGATGCAGCCGGCCATCCGGCGCGCCTCGACCACGAGCGGGGTTTCGACCACGGCACCTTCAGCGCCCTGTTCCCCATCTACCCGCAAGCGGACATGCCGCTGGTGCAATTGTCGCTGAAACACGGCTACGATCCGCTCACGCACGTCGAAGTGGGCCGCGCGCTGGCCAGCTTGCGCCGGCAAGGCGTGCTGATACTCGGCAGCGGCCTCAGCTACCATAACCTGCGCCAGTTCGGCCAGGCAGGCGCCGTCGCCTCGCAGCAGTTCGACGCGTGGCTGCGCCAGGCGATGGCCCTGCCACCGGAACAGAGGCTGCAAAAGCTGCTGGCCTGGGACCAGGCGCCCGGTGCGCGCCAGGCCCATCCACAGGAAGACCATCTGCTGCCGCTGATGGTGGCGCTCGGTGCAGCCGAGCAGGAAGCGGCGCACGTGGTGTATCACGAAGAGGATTTCTTTGGCGCGCTGGCGGTGACCAGTTTCAGGTTCGGAGAAGGCGCCGCCGTATAAAAAAAGGCTCTGTCCCCGATAAGTAGGGGAATTCCGAGAATTTTCCTGGGGACCTGCTGTCTGACGGTACATAGCAGACAAACGGGAGTCTTCCATGCAGCCAGCCCAGTGGAAAACCTTCATCGCCCAGTTCACCGCACTGAGCCAGCGTCAACGCCTGGCAAGCATCGCCCTGCTGCGCGGGGCAGCGCCGCAGGACGCCGCCGTGGCACTCGTCGAAAGCGTGGCCCGGCAGCGCTTGCACTGTCCTGCCTGCAACAGCAGCCATGCTCACCGGCAT
>NZ_JBNYXS010000015.1:0-143783 GCF_051380775.1 Janthinobacterium pasteuri
GATGCTCGCCAGGCGTTGACGCTGGCTCAGTGCGGTGAACTGGGCGATGAAGGTTTTCCACTGGGCTGGCTGCATGGAAGACTCCCGTTTGTCTGCTATGTACCGTCAGACAGCAGGACCCCAGGAAAATTCTCGGAATTCCCCTACTTATCGGGGACAGAGCCACTTATTTTGAACGCACCCGTCCCGCGCCGGGAAATGATTTAACTATTCTCGTCGATGAGTTGAATGCATACTTAACCGGTGCACAACTGGAGGTGGCGTTGGCCGATACCTATTTTTATAGCGAAGCTATCCAATCAGGAAAGTATCGCAGCTATGATGGAAATATAGAGGGTACCGCCGATTTCATGTTGTATCTTTTATCTTATCTGAAAGCCGTCAAGGAGAAGTCGCCAGATTCATATTTGAAGATCAAAAATAGACCATTATTCATTGCGCACGTTCAGCGATTGTGGTCAGCCGCCGAAAGAGTTCTAATGGATGCGAAGCCTTATGCCACTGAAAACGGTGGCATTTATTATGTTGACCAGAATGTCCTTGATGCGATTTATTCCGGAAGCAATATCTCCGAGCTGGACAAGTTGGGCGTACCTCACATCTCCGCGATTCATATGAAGTCGGCCAAATAAAGACCATCCTGCAGTCCGAGGCATAATGACGATGTTGGTAGATTAAATTTGGTCGATCGAAGCGATCATGCCGATAACCATGGAATCTATCATCCGGATGGTAGTGGTGGTAGGGAAAAATGGGGAGGTGGTCGCCCTGGTCGAGAAGGAAAATTAAACCCTGTTACAGGATGCCCATGATGAGAAATTTCTTAATAAACAAATTTTATAAGATCGAGGACTTGATTGATCTTGTAAAAGATAAGAACGAACGAGATGCCATCTATATGATTTATGTTCCTAAAAACGTGAGGGATTTAATTCCCGGAATGGAGGTGTACATAGGTCCTGTACCCGATTTCGATGAGGACGATAATGAGGTGGTCCCTGATTCGGTCACGAAAAAGAATCTTGAGTTTGGTTACATGCGAGAACATTTTCAAGATGTTATCGATTTAGCATATAAACAAAAGCCAAATGCGTCAAAGGAAGAGATCATTAGATGCCTCAACCATTATGCCCAATACGATGATTTCCTGGATCTGCAGTGAGGGAGTTACAGCCATGTAAATGTCGTTCGGGACAATCCGGACGACGAGTATTCGACGCCAGTTGCACAACGTCAGCATGCATTGGAAGATCAATTGCAGGCAGCACATCTCTATCTGCGCGAATCGGGGACATTCGTGCCGCTGGCGCGACTGGATGAAACTTGGGTGACGGCCGCGCACCTTGCAACCGGAACCGATGGCCGGTTTATAGAAGGCCCGGCAACTACGCGGCGCAGCACGGTTTTTACCAGAGCGACCATCTAGACACGCCGCAGGAACTGGTGGATGAATCTGGCAATGTGGTGTGACTGGGACGCTACAACGCGTGGGGCGGCGTCAAGGCAATGAAGCTGGTCGATGTGGGATACGCTGCGACAGACAATGCGCGTCTGACTCAGAGCAAGCTGCTGCCGGCTTGCTGCTTCGCCTTCTTGCAGCCCGTTTCCTCGCATGCATTTGCGCGGCCAGCGCTTCATCGACTACTTGTACTTTTGCTCTTCATTCATCGGGAAGAACAGAAAGAACAGAAAGAACAGGATCCTCTACGCCTGCAAGGGCGTGACCAGGGATGATTTGGACGATACCAGAGTGCCTTGCGCGCCAGCGGCGTCTCCTCGGGCAAGTCGCGATTGGCCGGCAAGCATGAGCAGGGGACGGCGTCGCATGGCCCCTCCTTTCCAGCGTTCTTATCAGAATAACAGGATCTCGCGGCACGCCACGCTTGTCGACTGGAATAAGGAAACTGTGTATAAAACAACAGAAATTTCAGACTGTCCCGGAGAGAGTGAATTAATCCAGATCAATAAAACCGCAAATAGAAAATAAATCTTGCGTGCTGCTCTGGACGGCATGCGCACCCCTCGCCTACGCTGTTTTTTTATTTGAAAAACAAGAGGAACCCATGCAGACAGCGCGCTTGAATATTATCGGTATGGATCACGAAGGCTGCGCCGACAGGCTCACGGTCGCGCTCGAAGCCGTCACGGGCGTGGCCACCGTGTGTGTCTCGCTGGCGCGCCACGGCGCCACGGTGCAATTTGACGAACGGCTGGCCACGCAGGAGCGCCTGCTGGCGGCCGTCAACGACGCCGGCTTCATGGGCGAGTCCTCCGATGAGGAACAACTGCCGTCCTGCAGCGGCGCCTGCGGCCACTGCCGCTACTGAACGCCTGCTCCGCTCAGCCTTCCCGCGCGCACCGGTCGCGCAGATGCGCCAGCACGCGGCGCGGTCCAAGCGCCTGTAAATCGAACGGCGGCAGCTCGATGGCGTCGAGCGTATTCTTGAACAGCAGGCCCAGCTCCGTATCGCCTTCCAGGCTCAGGCGGCGGCTGAAGAACAGGGTGTCAGGATCTTCCTGGCGCCGCGCCAGCAGCATCAGGTCATGCACGCTGGCGGCGATGCACAGGTCCGGCACGTCCACATAACGCTCGGCCACGAACACCGTGCCCTGCCACTCGAAATCGAAGGCGATGCCCGCATCGAGCAAGCGCAGGCGCAGGCTACGCCCTTCCAGGCTGCGCCGCACATCGTCGGGCAATTGCGGCGCCAGCAGGCGGTTCAGGCCTTGCACGAATAGCCAGGAGGCGGGATACGGCGGCAGCTTGGACAGCAATTCGGCCAGCGGCTCGGGCAGCCGGTACGACATGGCGGGCTTGCTCATCGCGGGCTTGGCCGGGATGGGCAATCTTTCCAGTTGATCTTGCATGGTGCTTCCTTTCGATGCGTTCAATGAGCGGCGTGCTGTTCCATGCCGGGCTGGCCGTGCCAGTAGCCGTCGCAGGCGCCGGCCGGCTGGCAGGCCGCCAGCTGGGCCTGAGCGCCCACGCCGCTGACCTGGCCGCGGCGGGCGCGGTCGAAGATGGCGATGACTTGATCCGTATGCATGGCCTGCGGGCTGATGCGCGCCACCGTCACGCCCATGTCGCGCATGGCGTCGAGTTCGCGCACCAGGTTGTAGACCAGCGCCGACTGCGTCTGCGTGCCATTCAGAACGAGGAACGACACTTCGTCACGCGTGCGCAGCAGCAGGCCGTCCGGCTCTTCCAGGCAGCTATAGCCGCAATCGTCCTTCGGCAGGTTACGGTTACGCGCCGTGAAACAGCGCGCGGAAAACGCCAGCGGCATGCGGCCATAGGCGAACACTTCCGTCTCCAGCCCTGCCGGTTTCTGGCACTGCATTTCGGCCAGCGCCGCCTGCCCCATTTCCAGCGGCATCACCCAGCGCCGCGCGCCGAGGCGTGCCAGCAATTGCAGGCTGGGGCCATTGAACAGGTTCAGGTGGGGGCCGGCGACAAAGGACGCGCCCTTTTCCATGCAGTGCACGGCGCCCATGTCGTTGGCCTCGACGCCGTAGCGGCCATTGCCGGTGATGCGGCGCAGGGTCGCCAGTTCGGCCCCCGCCTCGATCAGCGCCTGCGTCGACAGCACCACTTCCTTGCCGGCAGCGGCCAGCATGTCGGCGATATCGAGCCAGTCGGCCAGGCGCAGCTCATGCCGGCGCGAGCAGACGGTTTCGCCCAGATACACGATCTCGACGGCGCTGCCGGCGATCTGCTGGTAAAACTCGAAGACCGTGGCGCGCGGCCAGTAGTACAGCAAAGGACCCAAAGAAAGTTTTAGCATACCTTTTCCAGTATTTTTAAGTGACAAAACCGTAGCGAGCGGCTTGCGGCGAGGCCGAGAAGCGCAGCTGTGCTGGAGCACAGCGAGCATCGCAGGCCGCGCCCCGGGCCGCGCAGTAGGTTTTGCTATTTCCAGGAGCGGTGGTAGGCACCTAAAGTGTGCTGCTGGCCCTCGGCCAGCTTGTCCATGGCCGCCATCCAGCCCGGCTTGACGGCGTAGCGCGGATTGCCTTCGCGGCAGGCGTCGATCGCTTCGCGCCACACGCGCGTGACTTGGGCCACGTAGGCGGGACTGCGCTGGCGTCCTTCGATTTTCACGGCACGCACGCCCATGGCGATCAGTTGCGGCAGCAGCGCCAGGGTGTTCAGGCTGGCCGGCTCCTCGATCGCGTAATACTCTTCGTCATTGACTTCGAAACGCCCCTTGCACAGGGTGGGATAGCTGGCATTCTCACCGGGCGCATAGCGGTCGATCAGCACGCCGTTCAGGCGCGATTCCAGACCATTCGGCGTTTCCAGCCAGCGCACGGATTTCGCCGGTGAGCACACGCCGTGCGTATTCGGTGCCTCGCCCGTCGCATACGACGACAGCGCGCAGCGCCCTTCGACCATCACGCACAGGCTGCCAAAGCCGAACACTTCGATCTCCACCTCCGTCTTGCTGATCAATTGCTCCACCTGCGCCATCGACAGCACGCGCGGCAGCACGGCGCGGGCGATGCCGAAGTGCTCGTGATAGAAGTTAATGGCTTCATAATTCGTGGCCGAGCCCTGCACAGACAAATGTAGGCGCAGCTGCGGCTGGTGCTGGGCCGCGTAAGCCATCAGGCCCGGATCGGCGACGATCATGGCATCGATGCCCGCGGCGGCGGCGCGGTCGATGGCGCTGCGCCACACGGCCCAGTTGTGCGGCTGCGGATAAGTATTCAGCGCCAGCAGCACCTTGCGTCCGTACTGGTGGGCATAGCGCACGCCCTCGGCGATGGCCTTCTCGTCAAAATTGAGGCCGGCGAAATTGCGCGCATTGGTGGCGTCGCGAAAGCCCAGGTAAACGGTATCGGCACCATTGTCGACGGCCGCTTTCAAGGCAGGCAGGCTGCCGGCGGGGCAGACCAGTTCCAGCGGTCCGGCCACGCGGGTGGCGGTAGTTGATTCAAGCATCATGATGTTCACAGTCCTGTATCGGCTCAAGGTGCAAACTATAGCCCCGCCGATACGGCCCAGTCGTTGACGCAGGTGAAGGAATGCATGCATGGCTGGCGCACCTTCAACTTGCTTGACCTGGCTGTAAAATGCCCATCTTTCCTCCTGTTTCAGTGCCCGCCATGACCCGCAAACCGCTGCTGATTTTCCTGTTGACCCTGTTCCTCACCGCGCTGCAAGTGCAGTGGGCCGGCCCGACCGATGGCTATGATGCAGGGACCCTCTCCGTGCTGTCGCCGGAAGTACTGGGCGCCTATCCGGGCGTGCTACTGCTGTTCCTGCTGGCCGTGTTCGCGCGCCGTCAAATGCCGCTGCTGCGTCAGGCCGCCATCTGCACGGGCCTGCTGGCCATCTACTGGCTGCTGGCGAACTACGCCACCTTCGATGCGCGCGTGGCCAGCTGGAGCACCTATACGCCGCTGGAAATCTGGGCCCACGTGCTGCCCGCCTCCGTCGCCAGCATCGCCGCCTGTGGCGCCGCATTCTTTTGCGCGAGCTGGCTGATCCTGCGCGAAACGCGCTGGAACAAAACCGGCTGAGGTGGTTTTTTCACCTGGATCAAGGATACGCGAATCGCTGGCACGCCGCCTTTGACTACACTACATTTAGTAGATAACCTTCATAAAAACACCGCATGTTGTGTTTATTGGAGGTTTCATGACGACGAATGCAGTTTCCCCCACACGCGGCCAGGTCGATGTCGCCGCGTCCATCAATGAATACCTGGAACGGCGCGACTGGCGCGTGAACGCCAACGCCAACCAGGGGTATTCCCTGGGTGGCCTGATCCTCAATGTCTCGGGCAAGGTCATCGCCAATTACTGGCTGGACCAGGTGTATCCGCCGGAAGTGGGCGCGGCGCACCGCGAAGCGGCGCTGCACATCCACGACCTCGACATGCTGGCAGGCTATTGCGCCGGCTGGTCGCTGCGCACCCTGCTGCATGAAGGCTTGAATGGTGTGCCGGGCAAGATCGAATCGGGCCCGCCGAAACACATGTCGAGCGCCATCGGCCAGATCGTCAATTTCCTCGGCACCCTGCAAAACGAGTGGGCCGGCGCGCAGGCGTTCAGCTCCTTCGACACCTACATGGCACCCTACATCCGCAAGGACAGCCTGCGCTACGAAGACGTGCGCCAGACCATGCAGGAGCTGATTTTCAACCTCAACGTGCCATCGCGCTGGGGCACGCAGACGCCGTTTACCAACCTCACCTTCGACTGGGTCTGCCCGGACGACCTGCGCGAGCAGATCCCCGTCATCGCCGGCCAGGAGATGGACTTCAGCTATGGCGAGCTGCAGGCGGAGATGGATATGATCAACCGCGCCTACATCGAGATCATGATGGCGGGCGACGCCAAGGGCCGCGTCTTCACCTTCCCCATCCCCACCTATAACATCACCGAAGATTTCGACTGGCATAGCGAAAATGCCGAATGCCTGTTCGAGATGACAGCCCGCTACGGCCTGCCCTACTTCCAGAATTTCATCAATTCGGAACTCAAGCCGAACATGATCCGCTCCATGTGCTGCCGATTGCAACTGGACTTGCGTGAACTGCTGAAACGGGGCAATGGCCTGTTCGGTTCCGCCGAGCAGACGGGTTCCCTGGGCGTGGTGACCATCAACTGCGCGCGCCTGGGCCACCTGTGGCGCGGCGACGAGACAGCGCTGCTGGCCGACCTGGACCGCCTGCTGGAACTGGGCAAAATCAGCCTGGAAATCAAGCGCCGCACCATCGAGCAACTGATGCAACAAGGCTTGTTCCCCTACACGAAGCGCTACCTGGGCACCCTGCGCAATCACTTTTCCACCCTGGGGGTGAACGGCATCAATGAAATGATCCGCAATTTCAGCGGCGACACTTATGACATCACGGCGCCGGAAGGCCATGCGCTGGCGATCCGCCTGCTCGACCACGTGCGCGCCCGCATGGTGGCATTCCAGGAAGAGACGGGCCATATGTACAACCTGGAAGCGACACCGGCCGAGGGCACCACCTACCGCTTCGCCCGCGAAGACCGCAAGCGCTATCCGGCCATCCTGCAGGCGGGCACGCCGGACAACCCGTATTACACAAACTCGTCGCAGCTGCCCGTGGGTCACACGGACGACCCGTTTGAGGCTTTGGCCCTGCAGGACGCGCTGCAGCGAAAATACACAGGCGGCACAGTGCTGCACCTGTACATGACGGAAGCACTGTCGGACGCCAACGCCTGCCGCGAACTGGTGAAACGCGCGCTGAGCCGCTTCTCGCTGCCCTACATCACGGTCACGCCCACGTTTTCCATTTGCCCGCGACACGGCTACCTGGCCGGCAAACACGAATTCTGTCCCACCTGCGACGCGGAACTGATCGCGCGCAAGCAAGCCCACCCTGTTCCATCACTTGAGGAAACGCCATGAATGCACGTCCCGACTTCACCCCCGCCATCACCCTGCTCGACACCGAACGCCAGCGCTGCGAAATCTGGACGCGCGTGATGGGCTACCACCGCCCCGTCGCCTCGTTCAACATCGGCAAGCAGGGCGAATTCCACGAACGCCAGTATTTTACGCAAGCGAGCGCCCGGGTTGGCCAGCCCTCCTGCCATGGCAGCTGAACTGAAAGTGGGCGGCCTGACGCCCTTTTCCGCCACCGACTATCCGGGCAAGCTGGCGGCCGTGGTCTTCGTGCAGGGCTGCCCCTGGCGTTGCGGCTATTGCCACAATCCCCATCTGCAGCCGCGCACGCCCGATGGCGCCATGCCCTGGCAGGACGTCTTGACCTGGCTGCGCCGTCGCATGGGCCTGGTCGACGCCGTCGTCTTCAGCGGCGGCGAAGCGTGCATGGACCCGGCCCTGGAACGCGCCATGCTGGATGTCAAGGCGCTGGGTTTCGGCATCGGCCTGCACACGGCCTGCATCTATCCGCAGCGCCTGCAGGAGGTGCTGCCTCTGGTCGATTGGGTGGGCTTCGATATCAAGGCGCCGTTTGCGGACTATCGTCTTGTGACCCGCGTGGCCGGCAGCGGCGATCCCGCGCGCGCCTGCCTGGACGCCATCCTCGCCAGCGGCGTGGCTTACGAATGCCGCACCACCGCCCACCCGGACCTGCTGCCCGATGCACAGCTGCTTGCCCTGGCCACCACCCTGGCCGCAAAGGGCGTCGACAACTACGTGCTGCAGCAGTTCCGGGCCGAAGGGTGCCTTGACGCGGCGCTGGCTGGCCGCCCCCTGCACGGCTATCCGGCGGCGCGCACTGTGGCGCAAATCGGCGCCATGTTTCCCCGTTTTACGTTCCGTCATCATGGCAGTTGAGCCGACAAGCACATAATTTCGCAAAGGCCCGCAAAATTACCCTTTCTGCAACGCTGAAATGACTTGCGTGCTGTAATGTATCAACTGTGCTGCGCACCGCGCGCAGCCCGCCAGATTCCTCACACAGCATTACAGATAAGCGTCATCCATGAACGATTTCACCGCAGTCAGCCCAGGCACCCCTTCCACCCACGCCGACATCCTGTACGGCCCGCCGCGACCGGATCTGCTGCGCGAGGAAGTGCTGGCCGACCTGCTGGAGGCGACAGCCCGCCGCTGCCCCGGACAGATCGCCCTGATCGACGGCGAACGCCGCATCAGCTACGCCGAACTGGATGCCCAGGCGGGCCTGGCGGCGTCGCGCCTGGTGGCGGCCGGCGTCAAGCCCGGCGACATCGTGGGCCTGTGGCTGCCGCGCGGCGCCCCTCTGCTGCTGATGCAGGCGGCCATCGCCAAGGCGGGCGCCGCCTGGCTGCCCGTCGATGAAGACACGCCCGTGGAACGCCTGCAAGTATGCCTCGATGACGCCAATGGCGCTGGCGTCGTCAGCTGCACGCAGTTCGCGCCGCGCCTGTTTGATGCTGGCATCAAGCGCCCCGTGTGGACGGCGGAAAGCCTGCTGGCCCCCGCCGCGCCGGGCGAACACTTGCCCACGCGCGGCGCCGTCCTGCCCGGACACCCGGCCTATGTGATCTACACCTCCGGCTCCACAGGCAAACCCAAGGGCATATTGATCAATCAGCGCAGCATCTGCCACTTCCTGCGCAGCGAAAACGCCGTGCTGGAAGTGACGCAATCCGACACCGTCTACCAGGGTTTTTCCGTCGCCTTCGATATGTCGTTCGAGGAAATCTGGATCGCCTACCTGGTGGGCGCCACCCTGTGGCTGGGACCCAAGGATATCTCGGGCGACCCGGAAGCCTTGCCGCGCGCGCTGGCAGCCAATCACGTCACGGTACTGCACGCGGTGCCGACTTTGCTGGCCCTGTTCGCCGAAGAGGTGCCCAGCCTGCGCCTGATCAACCTGGGCGGCGAGATGTGCCCGGAATCGCTGGTCGAGCGCTGGTCGCGCCCGGGCCGCGCGATGTTCAACACCTATGGCCCCACCGAAGCGACCGTGTCGTGCAGCCTGGCGCGCCTGCGGCCCGGCGAACCCGTGACCATCGGCACGCCGCTGCCCAACTATGGCTTGCTGGTGCTGCAGGTGGCCGAGCCGGGGGAAAACCGCCCCCTGGTCTTGCTGCCACGCGGCGAAACGGGGGAATTGTGCATCATCGGTCCCGGCCTGGCCGAGGGTTATCTGGGCCGGCCCGACCTGACGGTGGAAAAATTCCTGCCCAATCCGTGGACGACAAGCGAAGATGACGCGCGTCTGTACCGCACGGGCGACCTGGCGCGCATCGATGCCGACGGCCAGGTACTGTGCCTGGGCCGCGCCGACGATCAAGTGAAAATTCGCGGCTTCCGCGTGGAACTGGGCGAAATCGAAGCCGTTCTGGCGCAGCAGGCGGGCGTGGGCACGGTGGCCGTATTGTTGCGCAAGGATGACGGTATCGACCAGCTGGTAGCCTACATCGTCGCCAGCGACGATGCGCCCGACGATGCCCTGACGGCGAAAACCCTGCGCAGCGCATTGAACCTGCATTTGCCGCCGTATATGGTGCCTGGCCGCTTCGAACTGCTGCCAATGATGCCGCGCCTGACCTCGGGAAAAATCGACAGGAAGGCTCTGAAGGCGATGCCGCTGTCCGCGCCACCGGCTGGCGAAGCGGGTGAATCGGACGTGCCGGAAACGCCGGCCGAAGCGGCCCTGTTCGCGGCGCTGGCGACACTCTTCCCGGGCCAGCCGATACGGCGCCAGTTTGACTTCTTCAGCGATCTCGGTGGCCACTCCTTCCTGGCCGCCCGCCTGGCATCAAGCCTGCGCGCCGATCCGGCCTACGCCCACATGACGGTGCGCGACATTTACCAGAACCGGCAAATCGGCAAGATCGCCGCCGTGCTGAACGAAGTGCCCGCGCTGGCCACGCCGGAAGCGGATTGGACGCCGCCATCGACCCTGAAGCGCTGGATCTGCGGCGCCGCCCAGGCGGCGGCCGTGCCGGGCCTCGTCACCCTGCGCATGGCGCAGTGGATGGCGCCGTTTTTCACCTACCACTTCTTCACGGGCGACACGGGCGATACCGTGCCGCGCGCCATTGCCGCCTCCATCGGCGTGTTTTTACTCGCCACCCTGGCAGAATTTGCCATCGCGATTGCCGGCAAGTGGCTGATCGCCGGGCGTTTGAAGCCGGGCAGCTATCCGCTGTGGGGCATCACCTACTACCGCTGGTGGCTGGCCGACCGCCTGGTCGAATCGGCACCCGCGTATCTGCTCAGCGGCTCGTCGCTGAACAGCTGGTGGCTGCGCGCGCTGGGCGCGAAAGTGGGCAAGGAAGTGGTCATCGGCTCGATGACCCTGCGCGCGCCCGACCTGCTGTCCATCGGCGACAACGTCAGCGTGGGCAATGCCGTCAACTTTGAAAACGCCCGCGTGGAACGAGGCCGTTTGCTGCTGGGCCGCATCCGCATCGGCGACGATGCCTGCATCAGTTCCTACGCCATCCTGGAAGGCAATACCGAAGTGGGCACCTTCGGCCACCTGGAGGGTCAATCGGCGCTGGCCGATGGCGCCTTCGTGCCGGAGGGCCGCGTGTATACGGGTTCGCCCGCGCGCGACATTGGCCCCTACGACCCGGCCAGCCAGCCGCCGCGCCCCGCCGTCTCGCGCCTGCGCCTGACGGGAGAAACCCTGTTCTTCTGCTTTGGCATGGTCTTGATCGCCGTGCTGTTCTTCATGCCCGTGTTCCCCAGCTTCGTGCTGATCGACTGGTTCGACGAACGCGAAATGATGCCGTGGCTGCAGGGGCGCGACGTGACGACCCAGCTGGCCCGCTACTTCCTGCTGGCCTTCCCCGCCAGCGCCGTGCTAATCGTGCTGACCGCCCTGCTGTCGGCCGCCATCCGCTGGGGCGCGCTGCCCCGCTTGAAGCCGGGCAGCTCGCCCGTGCACAGCAATATCTATTGCGCCAAGTGGCTGGTCAGCCATATCCAGGAATCGAGCCTGAACGTCCTGCACGGCATTTACGCCACCGTGTACGCGCCCTACTGGTACCGCCTGCTGGGCGCCAAGGTGGGCAAGGGCGCCGAGATTTCCACGGCGCTGGGCGTGGTGCCCGACATGCTGACCCTGGGCGACGACACCTTCATCGCCGACGCCGTCATGCTGGGCGACGAGCAGATCGACGGCGGCTGGATGACCATGCGCCCCACCGTGATCTCGCACCGCAGCTTTGTCGGCAACGGCAGCTATATCCCGGACGGCACCGTGCTGCCCGAGCACGTGCTGATCGGCGTGCACACGCATGCGCCGCGCAATGAGCAGATGCACAGCGGCGATACCTGGCTGGGCTCTCCCCCGATGCACCTGCCTGCGCGAGAACAGGTCAGCGGTTTTGCGGAACACCTGACCTTCAAGCCGTCCATCCTGCGCCGCCTGGGCCGTAGCCTGATCGAAGCCTTCCGCATCGTCGCGCCGCACGCGGTGGTGATCGCCGTCGGCTACACGCTTGTGCTGGACGTGATGCCGATCGCGGGCGCCGGACGCTGGGGCGAAGTGGTAGGCGACCTGGCCATTGCCGGCATCGCCTACGGCATCGGCAATTTCCTGGTGGTCGTGCTGTTCAAGTGGCTGTTGCTGGGACGCTACCGCAAGCACGCGGCGCCCATGTGGACGCCATTCGTGTGGATTTCGGAAGGCGTGACTAATCTGTATGAAGGCATCGCCGTGCCCAACTTCATGCGCTACCTGCGCGGCACGCCATGGCTGCCGCTGGCCTTCCGCCTGTTCGGCTGCAAGATCGGCCGCGGCGTCTACATGGATACCACGGACATCACGGAATTCGACTGCGTGCACATCGGCGACTATAGCGAATTGAATGCGCTGACCTGCCCGCAGACGCATTTGTTCGAAGACCGCGTGATGAAGATCGACCACGTGGACATCGGCCAGCGCGTCTACATGGGCCCGCGCAGCTCCGTGCTGTACAGCGCCAAGGTGGGCGACAATGCGCGCCTGGGACCCTTGACACTGGTGATGAAGGGCGAACACATCCCAGCTGGCAGCAACTGGGCCGGCTGCCCGGCGGCACCACTGCGCAGCTGATGGATTCGACGGTGCTCTGGTCGGGCGACGGCGTGCTGGTGATCGGCATCGCCGCCGTCCTGCCCCGCGCCCAAGCGCGCCAGCGCATCCGCGCCGCCGTGCGGGAAGCGGCGGCGCAGTGGCTGACGTTGAGCAGCGAGGCTATCTCGCTGGAGTCGCCCCCGGGCGCTCCTCCCCGCCTGCTGCTGGCCGGCCGCACAGCAGGTTTGTCATTGACCCATGACGAGGGAATGTCGCTGGCCGCCATCCATCTGCATGGCGCTGTCGGCATCGACGTGATGCGCGTGCAGGACATTGCCGACTGGGCGAATCTGGCACGCGATTACCTGGGGCCGGAAGTTACCGAGGAACTGGCCGCCTGCCCCGCCGCCCTGCGCCCGGCAGCGCTGGCACAGGCGTGGACGGCGCGCGAAGCAGCACTCAAGTGCGCCGGCCTGCAACTGGCCGAGTGGAACGGGGCCGCGCCAGCTTGCCGCTGGCAGACTTTAGCCTTGCCAGCCCCCTACGTGGCAAGCCTCGCATATTAATCTTCCTTGTCATTTCCCGCCGCGCCGATCTGGACGAAAATCAGTTTTGCGATAATACTGACAAGCAAACCCAGCACCCCGATCAATTCCAGCATGGTCTTTCCTTTGCAGTGACAGCAGAGCAATCCACTGTAGCCTGAACGCGGGGGCAAGGCTAATATCAAATCAGGCAGTCACCGATCTCGAAAAGGCATACGATTGATTTCCATCAGACAGTTCCGCTATTTTGTCGAAGTCGTCGATGCAGGCAGCTACTCGCGCGCAGCGGAAAAGCTGTACATCGCACAGTCAGCCCTGAGCCGGCAGATCAAGGAGCTGGAAACCGAAGTACAAGCCTTGCTGCTGACGCGTGACGCGCGCCATATCGAACTCACGCCGGCGGGGCAGGTATTTTATGAACGCGCCAAACGCATCCTCGAAGACATCGACGAAACCGTGCGCCAGACGCGCCATGTAGGGCAAGGCGCGCAAGGCATCATCCGCCTGCTGCATTCGAGCTCCGTCACCCTCACGCCCGCCATCGGCGCGGTGCTGAACCGCCTGCTGGCGCAGTTTCCCGGCGTTTCGCTGGACGTATCGAAAGGCTCATCGGAAAACCAGGCAGCCGATATCGAGGAAGGCCGCGCAGACCTGGGCCTGGTGCGCCTGCCTACCTTGCGCAAGCACGCCAATATCGTCGTGCGCGAACTGTTTGCGGAAAAGCTGGTGGTGGCCGTGTCGTCGGCCTCGCCGCTGGCCGCGCTGCAGCGCACGACGATTGCCGCCCTGCGCGACGAAGCGTTCGTCTCGATCCCGCACAAGGACCGCGGTGGCCTCAGCTACCTGGTGGCGGGCCTGTGCCTGGCACAGGGCTTCTTTCCGAAGGCGGCGCGCGCCCTGTCCCGCAAGACCTCGCAGCTGAACCTGATCGAGGCCAACATGGGCATCGCCATCGTCCCCGACAGCATGCGCCTGGTGGCGCCGCCCGGCGTGCGTTTCATTATGCTGCCGGACGAGGAGTCGCATTCGGTCGTCGGCCTGATCTCGCCGCGCGCGGCCAGCGGCATGGTGGCCGCCTTTACGGAAGCGTTCGTGCGCGAGATGAACGCATGCACGAGGGTGGATTAGCCTTCCGCATACAGCGCCGCATCCACGTCACGCACGGCCGCCATCAGCAAGGCCAGCTTCATCACATCGAGCTTGCCATCGGTGCGCACGCGCGAGCACAGATCGATGCCGTAGGGGCGCACCTGGCGCAGCGCATCGGCCACGTTGGTGTCGTCCAGCCCACCGGCCAGGAAGACGGGACGCGGGCTGGCGCGCACGAAGCGCGCGCTGACGGACCAGTCGTGCGTGCGACCCGTACCGCCCAATTCCGGCACGGCAGCGCCATGGCGGCCAGAGTCAAGCAAAAAGGCATGCACATGGGGCGCGTAGGCGGGAATCAGCGCCAAAGCCTGCGGCCCTTCCACGTGGATCACCTGCACGCGCCGCACGTGCGGCAGCAAGCGCGCCAGTTCCTCGACTTCACGCGGGTCGATATGGCCGACGATCTGCACGGTGGATGGCTGCGTGGCGCGCACGTGTTCGGCGATGGCTTGCGCCGTCGTCTCGGACGTCAGCAGGAAGGTGGCCACGGGCGGCGGCGTCCAGGCGGCAATCTGCGCAATGCGCGCGTCGGGAATCGGGCCGGGACCGGACGGCATGGCGGCCACCAGGCCCAGCGCGTCGGCGCCGGCGGCAATCGCCAGTTGCGCTTCGTCGATGGAAGCGATGCAGCAGATCTTGATGCGGGTTCTCATGGCCTTGCGTGTTCAAATGAGCTGAGCAACATTACAACACAGGGTGGCGCGCACGCCAAGACACGCGGTCAAGGCCGCGCACGATTGTGTGCCAGAATGGCTGCATTGCCCACATCCAGAGGAATCCATGGCCGACTACAAAAACCCCAGCTACGTGGCCCGCTCCATGCACCCGCGTTTTGATGAACTGACCTCGCCCGGCGAAGCCGTGCCGTATTCGGGCATCTACCGCTGCGACGGCTGCGCGCACGAGATCGTGTCGACGGAAGGCCACGTCATGCCGCCGCAAAACCACCATCAGCACAGCAGCGAGCAAGGTGCTATCCGCTGGCGCCTGATCGTCAGCCCGCGCTGATTGACACGCACCAGGTAGCGGACGATACTTGATTTATCCGGCATCGCCATTGGAACGTCACTGGAACACCAGCATGCGCATCGTCGATTTTGAAGTCCGCAAGGAGTGTCCGCCGCAGCTGTGCGACTGCGAGCGCGAGCAGCTGCTGCACGATCCGCAAGCGGACATTTCCATCCTGCGCCTGAATCTGACGGAAGAAAAACGCCTGCTGGCACACATCGAAGGCATCGCCACGCATGCGCAACTGCAAAAGCTGCAGCTGCTGCTGAAGAAAAACCTGGGCGTGGAATTGCAGATCGCGCCGGGCAGCGGCGAAGTGCGCACCGTGCGCGGCTTCCAGATCCGCCTGCAAGAGCAGCCTGGCCTGTGCCGCAAGACGCGCGCCGCCATTCCGGCCGCCGTGCGGCGCTGCCTGGCCGCGCATCCCGAGATCGCGTTTGCGATATTGAATGAAAATGATTTGCTCGGTGGAGTTTAAGCGGCGCTGGCGCGGATGGGAATGACCTTGCCCTTCGCTTCACGCGCGCGCAATTGCCCGCAGCCGCCTTCCACATCCTGCCCGGCCGAATCGCGCAATTTGGTCAGCACGCCCCGCTCGTGCAGGGCGGCGGCGATCGCTCTCGCCTTTTCCCAGCTGGGGCGCTTGAACGGCAAGTCATCGATGGTGTTATACGGGATCATGTTGAGCACCGCGTACTTGCCCTTCAAGAGCGCCACGATGCCATCCATCTCATCGCCGCCATCGTTCACGCCTTCCATCAGGGTCCATTGATATTGCACCGGGTAGCTGGTGAGGCGCGCATACGATTCGCCGAAGTCCACCAGTTCGCGCGGCGACAGCTTTGGCGCGCGCGGCAGCAGCTGTTCGCGCAAGTCCGGCTTGGTCGTATGCAGGGACAGGGCCAGCGCCGGCTTGACGCGCCCCAGCGGCAGGCGCTCGAACGCGCGTGGGTCGCCCACCGTGGAAAACACCAGGTTCTTGTGGCCGATATTGCCCTCGGTGCCCAGCAGTTCGATCGCTTCCATCACATTGTTCAGGTTATGCGCCGGTTCGCCCATGCCCATGAAGACGACTTTTTTCACTGGGCGCATGGTACGCGCCAGCACCACCTGCGCCACGATTTCGCCGCTGGTGACCTGGCGTATCAAGCCATCGCGGCCCGTCATGCAGAACTGGCAGCCGACAGCACAACCGACCTGACTCGATACGCACAGCCCGTCGCGCGGCAGCAGCACGCTTTCCACCGTCTGGCCATCGTGCAGCCCCACCAGCACGCGCGCGGAACCGTCGGCGCCCGGATGGGTACTGAGCAACTTCAGCATGCCCTGTAATTCGAGGTCCAGCGCTGGCAAGGCTGCGCGCACGGGCAGCGGCAAAAAGTCTTCGGCACGGCGCCGGCCCTGGTCGTGCGGCTGCCCCTGTATCCAGTCGCGCAGCACGCGCTGTTCGTGCAGGGGCTTGGCGCCCAGCGCCCGCAGGCGCTGGCGGAGATGATCGATTTGCATGGATTCTGAATAAAAAAACGGCGCGCAGGAATGAAGCCAGCGCGCCGTATGACAGGTAAAAGCGTTACACCTTCTTGACGAATTCCGTCTTCAGGCTCATGGAGCCGAAGCCGTCGATCTTGCAGTCGATATCGTGGTCGCTGTCGACCAGACGGATGTTCTTGACCTTGGTGCCCATCTTGACGACACCGCCGCCGCCCTTCAGTTTCAAGTCCTTGATGACGCTGACCGTGTCGCCATCCTGCAGGATGTTGCCGGCCGAATCGCGGTACACCCTGGCGCCCTCTTCCGCCGCTTCGCCTGCCGTGGCCGACCATTCATGCGCGCATTCAGGGCAGATCAACTGGCTGCCGTCTTCATACGTGAATTCGGATTTGCATTGCGGGCATGGTGGTAATGTGCTCATTTTCTTCTCTGTCTGGTGAACAGCGCGTGCTGTAAAAGCCGACAGTATAGTGCCTACGCCCCGTATCAGCGCGCTTTTTTCGCCATCATTGTCAAGCTCTGCGAATAATCTCGATAGTGCTGTGGACAATTTCCTCGTGGATGCCGATGCGCGCGCGCAGCTGGGCCGCCGTCAGGCCGGCGTCGCGGCTGACCACGGACAAGGCGCACGAGTACAGCTGCTTGCCGACTCTCCAGACGTGCAGGTCGACGATGCGCGGCGTGTCGCCGGCGTTTTCCACTTCCACGGCCTCGCGAATTTCATCCACCACGGGGTGATCCATCTCGCGGTCCAGCAAGACCTTGCCCGTCTCGTGCATCAGCTTTTTCGCCCACAGCGCAACCAGCACGGCACCGACGATGCCCATCACGGGATCGAGCCAGCGCCAGCCGTAAGCCCACGCACCGCCCAGCGCAACCATGGCCAGCACGGACGTGGCGGCGTCGGCCAGCACGTGGATGTACGCGGCCTTCATGTTCAGGTCTTCGCCATGGCCATGGTGATCGTGATGGTCGTGGTGGTCGTGGTGATCGTGACCATGGTGATGCTGGTGGTCGTGGTGCCCGCCGAGGATCAGCGCGCACACCAGATTGACAGCCAAGCCGAAGGCCGCCACCGCCATCGCCTGCGGATAGTGGATGGGCTGCGGCGAGAACAGGCGCTCGACGGAGGCCGCCACCATCAGCACGGCCACGCCCAGCAGCAGGATGGCGCTGGTATAGCCGGCCAGCACTTCGATCTTCCACGTGCCGAAGGCAAAGCGGGGGTCGCGCGCATAACGGCGCGCCGCCGCATACGCAAAGGCGGCCAGGCCGATGGCCAGCGCGTGCGAACTCATATGCCAGCCATCGGCCAGCAGGGCCATGGAGTTGTACCACCAGCCGGCGACGATTTCCAGCAGCATGGTGGCCAGGGTGATCCACATGACGATGCGCGCGCGGCGTTCCGCCTTGTCGCTGGCGCCGCCAAAGACGTGTTCGTGCTGCCAGGCGGACAGGTCTTCCTCGATATGTTGCAGTTTCATGCTGGTCTCTCCGACGGGTTATTTGAGGTAGGTGCGCAGGATGGCGGCGATATCGTCGGCGCCCCTGCTACGCTCGTCGCTGGCCAGGTCCGGGCTGGCCACGTGCTCGCGCAAGTGCTCTTCGATGACTTCGGCCATCAGGCCATTCACGGCGCCGCGCACGGCGGCGATCAGCTGCAATACTTCGCCGCAGTCGCGGCCCTCTTCCAGTCCCCGCTCCAGGCCTTCCACCTGGCCGCGGATGCGCTTCACGCGATTGAGCAGCTTGGTCTTGTTATGCGCCGTGTGTCCCATGATTTCATCTCGATAAATACTATAGGGGGGTATACTATCAGAGAGAACCAGGCGGCGGCAAGGCGTAAAAAAGGCCGCGCATCCTCGCGGATGAGCGGCCGAATCAGGACGAGGTGCGCGTTACGGCGCAGGCGCGGCGATTTTCTGCAGCTTGCTGGCCAGTGAGGCATCGGACAATTCACCCAGGTGGGTATCGACCAGGCGTCCCTGCGCGTCATAAAACAGGGTGGTGGGCAAGGCCGAGGAGCCGGCCGCCTTGCCCAGTGCCGCCTCGCTGTCGAGCACCACATTGCGCAGGGTCACGCCGCTCCTGTCCAGGAAAGCGCTGGCGGCCGCCGCATCCTCGCGCTGGTTCGCATACACGAAGACGATATCGGCGCGCGCCTGCTGCGCGGCTGCCAGAACGGGCATTTCGCGCCGGCATGGCGGGCACCAGCTGGCCCACAGGTTGACGACCATGGGCTTGCTGCCGGCCAGCGCCGCCAGGGTCGTCGGCGCGCCATCGACTGTGTGCAGGGCCACGGCCGGCAAGGCTGTCGGCTTGTCATATGCCAGCCCCATGCCCGCGCTCAACACACCCCAGGCCAGCGCGCCGGACGCCGCGCTGATGGCCAGGGGCCGGCGCATGGCCGCCATGGCGGGACGCCGACAGCGCCACGCGGCGATGGCCAGCGCGGCAGCGATGCCGGCTGGCGCCATGAAGCCGCCGTCGCGGATATTCAGGATGGACCAGGGCGCAGCCAAGGGGGCGCTGAAATACTGTTCATGCCAGCGCAAGACAAACGCCAGCCGCGCCGCCAGCAGGCCGGCGATCAGCAGGTCGGAAACAAGGGGGCCGGCGTCCGGCAACTGGCGGTACCGCCGCAACCACCACGCCACGCCGTAAGCGACGCACAGGGAAACGAACAGCAGGACCAGGCCCGTAGGCAGGGCCAGGGGGCCAATTTGCAGGGACAGCATGGGCACTCTCTATAACGTCGAATGGATGGACATTGTGGCCCATGCGGATTAAGCCGGCGTTAAGCGGCAGGAGAGTCAGGTGACCAGCGCTTCTTTGCGCACGAAATACATGGCTTGCGGCTGGTCCACCAGCACGCACTGCTTGCCCGTGCGCCTGCAATGGTCATGCACGCGCCAATAGGCATCGTGGCTGACGCAGCCCGTCTGGCAAATCACCAGGTCGGCCGCCACCAGGCCCGCTTCCAGCGCCGCAGCATCATCGGCGCCATCATCGCCGCCCGTGTGATGCAGGAAGCGCCCGCCGGCCTGCTCGATGGCCTGCTGCGCCACGTGCACACCATCCGCAGCCTGGCCCGCGTCCTGAGTCAAATAGCTGCCCACATACAGCACGGCTTTTTCGCGCACGTCGGCCTGCAAGCCTGGCACGGGCAACCACTGCATGCGCAGCAACTCGCGCATCAAGTCCTGCACGCGCTCGCCGAGCCACTCGACCTTGCGTGCCAGCCTGGCACGCGTCGGCAAGCCCGGCACGCTGGACGCCAGTTCGGCCAGTGCGTCGCGCGCCAGCGCCAGCTGCGTATCGCGGATCACGACTTGCGCCCGCGCGCGCATCAATGCCGACTCCAGCTGCGCGATGCGCGCCGCCTGCGCGGCCAGCTGCGCACTGCAACGGGCCTGCGCGCGGCCATACTGCCCCATCAGTACGCGATGCTCATGCACGATCGCGTCCTCGTTGCCATACACATTGCCCATCATGCCCTCCTTCACCATCCGTGGCGCCCTGGCGCCAGCCCATCGCTACTCCATAGCACTTTATTATAAATGAGAATCATTATTATTTGTATGTATGCGAGCGCGCGAGGGGCATGCGAGCGCCGTCGCATCACGCGGCAGGCGGGCAGGACAGCAGGCGCTGCCAGACATCATCCTGCACTTGCCGCACCTGCCGCAGGCCGTCGGCACCGCGATAGATACCCAGCGTATTCGGCCAGGCCACGTCGATGAACAACAGCCGTGCCGGATCGATCAGCAGGGACTGGCCCACATAATTGCCCTTGATCTCGCCCTTGTTGACGGTCAGCAGGCGCGCACCATCCGCAAGCGCCCGCTCGTCCAGTGCCACGCCGCTGCGCTCGGCCACGTCGCGCAGCCAGCGTTCGCGCCAGCGCGCCTGCTCATCGAACTGTCCCTTGGGTGGCCGGTCCAGCTTGACGACGGCCGCCACGGGACCGTCGATCCCCGCCTGCAGCGAAAAGCCCATGCGTTCCTGCAGTTCGACCGTGTAGGCCTCGCCCTTGACGTCGATACGGTAGCGCCCCGCCCCATCCTGCATCAGCAGGTCGGCCTGGTGATAGGCAGGCCGGACGCAATTGGCGTACTCATAAACGAGCACATCGAGGAACGGTGGTGCGGCCGGGGTGGGTGCCGCCATGGCGGGCGACAGGCTGGCACACAGGGCGACGATCGCAGTGCAATACTGTGTATTCATGTTGTTTCCATATGAGTGAACGGCGCGCAGGCAAGGGCTCTGCAATATTGACAAGCAGGGCACTGTAGCGCATACGGCGCCGTCGCATGGCCCGCACGCAAGGCGCGCCTGCAAAACCGTCACCCGCCGCAAGGCAAACCGGCGGCAGTTCGCGTCAGGCGCGGCCGGACGCACACGCCGGCAAGGCAAGTGCCTGGAAAGCAATGCCGTCGATCACATCGACAATATCGACAATCTTGCGCGAACTGGCGTTGATCGCGCCCATCGTATCAACCACGCGCCCAGCCACCTGCCCGCCCTGCACGGCATATTCCGACGCCGATACCACCAGCTGATTGGCCTGCGCCTCCGTACGCGACGACAGATCGCCATTGCCGGCCGCGATTTCGCGCGAAGCGACGGTGATGCTTTGCCAGAATGACGTTTCTGCGCAGCTTTGTAGATTTTGCAACCATCAAAGGGATGGGGGAGGAAAGAATGGATGCGTGCGGCAGGGGCCGGCGTATTTGCTGGCGAGGGCGGCGTATGTGCTGGCTGCCAGTGCCTGAAGCGAGGGGACTGCGTTGGCCGCTGTGCGGCCAACGTGCCGCGCGCCGCGCGACAGATGGGCGATTCGAATAGCCTCGCGCCCCTCACGGCGCTCCGTCTTCGAATCCCACCGTTCCGTCCAGACAAACAAAAAAGCCTCCCGCAGGGGAGGCTTTTTTGTTTGATTCTGGCGGAGACGGTGGGATTCGAACCCACGATACAGGTATAAGCCGTATGCATCCTTAGCAGGGATGTGCCTTCGGCCACTCGGCCACGTCTCCTAGCTGATTACTCAACTATGTCTCTGTAACTAACTGCGCTGCAGCGACGAACGTCATAATATCGATTGCCCCCCCTTTGGTCAAGGGCGTGGGGCAATATTTTTAGATATTTAAGCTTTTTCCAGCTCGAACGCTTTATGCAGCGCGCGAACGGCCAGTTCCATGTACTTTTCATCGATCAGCACGGAGATCTTGATTTCAGAAGTGGAGATCATCATGATGTTGATGCCCTCTTCCGACAGGGTGCGGAACATTTGCGATGCCACACCAACATGGCTGCGCATGCCCACGCCGACGACGGACAGTTTCGACACTTTGGCGTCGCCCGTGATGCTGGCCGCGCCCAGCGATTCGCGGTTCGCTTCCAGCACGGCCAGCGCGCGCGTGTATTCGCCGCGCGAGACGGTGAAGGTGAAGTCCGTTTTACCGTCGACCGACTGATTCTGTATGATCATGTCGACTTCGATATTCGCGTCCGCGACCGGCCCCAGGATGTGGTAGGCCACGCCTGGGCGGTCGGGCACGCCGAGCACGGTGATTTTGGCTTCATCGCGGTTGAAGGCGATGCCGGAGATGACTGCTTGTTCCATGTTTGTATCTTCCTCAAACGAAATCAGGGTGCCTGAATTGGCTTCTATTTCCAGCGGCAACATCGGGTCGGTCAGCGACGACAGCACGCGCGTGGGCACGCGGTAGTTGCCGGCAAATTCCACCGAACGCGTTTGCAGCACTTTGGAACCCAGCGAAGCCAGTTCCAGCATTTCTTCAAAGGTGATGGTCTTCAGGCGGCGCGCCTCGGAGACCACGCGCGGGTCGGTCGTGTAGACGCCGTCGACGTCCGTGAAGATCAGGCATTCGGCCGCCTTCATGGCGGCGGCAATCGCCACGGCCGAGGTATCGGAACCGCCGCGGCCCAGCGTCGCGATGTTGTCGTTCTCGTCGACGCCCTGGAAACCGGTAATGATGACAATCTTGCCTGCATCGAGGTCGCGTTTGACTTTTTCGTCATCGATCGACTGGATGCGTGCCTTGGTAAAGGCGGAATCGGTCTTGATCGCGACTTGCCAGCCAGCATAGGATACGGCTTGTTTGCCGATCGCCAGCAGCGCCATCGACAATAGGCCGACGGACACTTGTTCGCCTGTCGAGGCGATCATGTCAAGTTCACGGGGATCGGGTTGATCCATGATTTCCTTGGCCAGTCCAATCAGGCGGTTGGTTTCGCCCGACATGGCCGATGGCACCACCACGATTTGATGCCCAGCGTCGTGCCACTTGGCAACGCGCTTGGCGACATTCTTGATACGGTCAGTCGAGCCCATCGACGTACCGCCATATTTGTGGACGATTAAAGCCATAAGAGTGAAGTTTCCGCTCAAGAAGAATAAAAAAGGAGGGCTTTACTCTACATGCCGCAATGCAAAATAACAAGCTAAAAAGCGCATTAGCTCATACCGATTGCGCATATGGAAATAACCAATCCATGCAGTCGGGAGCGCATGGCCAGCCACTTGCCGGCCACCCCGAGAGTGGCCGTGGCCGCTGCCCTCACGCTCAGCAGGAGACCCAGCGCAAGGTCACACAGGGACGATCCAGCAGACTCAGGCAATGGCAATCGAGACCAATACCGGCTGCATACAGCAATTGTTGCGCCGCACAGACAAGGGGCAGGCGTTCGCGCTCCCAGGCGGGCACGTCAAACGCCTGGTAATGGTATTTCAGACTTTTAGTCGGGCGGTTCAGGGCCAGTTTCAGGCGCTCGCCGCCCTGGCGGAAATCGATGATCAAGGCTTGAGATTGCAACCAGGCAATATCGATGCCTTGGCCGCCCGCTTCCACCGCATCGAAATGCAGCACGCCGCCATACGCGGGAAACGCCAGGCTGGCCTCGCCTTTCCACACAAATTGCTGGCCGGCCTTTTCCAGGCCGGGAATGCCCGCGTCGTCACGCTCGCGCATGCCCGCCAGATCATCGAGCTTCGGCGTCAGATACAAACGGTCGCGGTGGCGCCGCACATGGCATTCGGGATGCGTCACCAGCAGTTGTGCATCGGGCCGCGCTTCCAGCAATTGCGCCAGCATTTCCGCCAGCCATGCCGTCGACGGCATGCGCAAGCCGCGCGTGCCGAACCAGTGGCGTAGCAGGTTATAGCAGCGGTCCGCGCTCAGCTCGCGCAACTTCGCCAGTTCGATGCAATCGCCATCGAGGCAATTTAGCAAATCCTGCGTCGCCAGTTCCGTCAACAGGCGCTGCGCCGATTGCGCATGCTGGGCGCTGCGGGCGAAACGTTCCTGGAAACCGGGAAAGGCCTGCGCCAGCACGGGCATCACCTGATGCCGCAGAGCATTGCGGGCAAAGCGGGGATCGTCGTTCGATTCATCGTGGATGTGCGCGATCGCGTGTGTCGCCACGTACGCTTCAAGCTGCCTGCGCGACACGGGCAGCAGCGGGCGCGCCATCACCAGGTCCGGGTTGCCCAGCAGCTCGGGCGCGCTGTTGGCGCCATCCATGCCGGACAAGCCCGCCGTGCCGGACCCGCGCAGCAATTGCAACAGCACCGTCTCGGCCTGGTCATCCTGGTGGTGGGCCGTCAGCAGCAGGCGCACGCCATGCGTGGCGCACAGCTCGCCCAGGGCCGCGTAACGGCGCTTGCGGGCCGCCTCTTCCGTGCCCGTCTTCGCATTCTTTTCCAGCGTGACCTTGCGCGCCTCAAAGGCGATGCCCATGCCGGCGCACGTTTTCTCGCAGTGGGCCAGCCAGGCATCCGCATTCGGACTCAGGCCGTGGTGCACGTGAAACGCGTGCAGGGTCACCCCCTGCTCCTGCGCCCACGCATGCGCCAGGTGCAGCAGGGCTGCGGAATCGAGGCCACCGCTGAGGGCGATACCCACCGTGCTGCCAGATGGCGGCGCACAGGCGTCCAGCGCGCTGGCAAAGATATCGGCGACGGTGGCGGTTTGTTGCTTTTTCAATGTGGACTCCGGGAATGCAAAGAGGGACAGGCGGCTAAACGGATGGTGTCGTTTAGCGGACTGTCCCTGGTGTTGTTTTAACCCAAGACCTTAAAAAGCCGGGGTCAGACCCTGAGGGTCTGACCCCAGACTCTGCCGTTGGGTTTACATAAATTACTCGCTCGGCGTGGTTTCCTTGAACTTGCCGTAGCTCAGCAGTTTTTCATGGCGTGCGGCCAGCAAGTCCTTGGTTTTCATGCCGTGGAACTGGCGCAAGGTGTCGGCCAGGGCGCGTTTCAGCAAGGTGGCCATCTGTTTCGGATCGCGGTGGGCGCCGCCCAGCGGCTCATTGATGATCTTGTCGATCAGGCCCATGGCTTTCAGGCGGTGCGCCGTCAGGCCCAGCGCTTCGGCCGCGTCGGAAGCGCGCTCGGCACTCTTCCACAGGATGGAAGCGCAGCCTTCCGGCGAGATCACGGCATACGTCGAGTATTGCAGCATCAGCACGGCATCGCCCACGGCGATGGCCAGCGCGCCGCCGGAACCGCCTTCACCGATGATGGTGGCGATCAAAGGCACTTTCAGTTCGGCCATCACGTACAGGTTGTGGCCGATCGCTTCCGACTGGCCGCGCTCTTCCGCATCGATGCCGGGAAAGGCGCCTGGCGTGTCGACGAAGGTGAAGATGGGCAAGTTGAACTTTTCAGCCACTTTCATCAGGCGCATGGCCTTGCGGTAGCCTTCCGGTTTCGGCATGCCGAAATTGCGCATGGCGCGCTCTTTCGTGTCGCGCCCCTTCTGGTGGCCGATGACCATGCACGGCTGGCCATTGAAGCGGGCCAGACCGCCGACGACGGACAGATCGTCGGCGTAGCTGCGGTCGCCATGCAATTCGTGGAAATCGGTAAAGATTTCATTCACGTAATCCATGGTGTAAGGGCGCTGCGGGTGGCGCGCGATCTGCGCCACTTGCCAGGGCGTCAGCTTGGCGTAGATATCCTTGGTCAGCTGCTGGCTCTTCTTGGCCAGGCGGTCGATCTCTTCCGAGATGTCGACGGCCGAATCGTCTTGCACGAAGCGCAACTCTTCGATCTTGGAATCGAGTTCCGCGATCGGCTGTTCAAAATTGAGGAAAGTCGTTTTAGTCATTGTACCTCCAGGTTTTACCGGCCACGGCGCCAGAGCGCGCGGCGTCATCTATGTTTATTTTACCGTACCGGCTGCTGCGCCGGGGGCTGCATCGGGTGAGGCAGGGGCAGCTGCAGGGTCGAGACTGCGCCACAAATACCACGTCGCCACGGTGCGCCACGGTTCCCAATTGGCGGAAACTTCGCGCGCATCGCTACGGGAAACAGGTTCGCCGGAAAAATAATTGACGCTGATACCCTGGATCAAACCGGGGTCGTCGAGCGGCAATACATTCGGCCGTAGCAGATTAAATATCAGAAACATCTCGGCTGTCCAGCGCCCTATGCCGCGGATTTGCACCAGTTCGGCGATGACCGCTTCGTCATCCATCTGGTCCCACTGGCTCGCGTGCACGCGCTTGGCCTTGAAATGGTCGGCCAGGTCGAGGATGTATTCGGTCTTGCGTTTGGACAAGCCACAGGCGGACAGTTGCTCGGCGCCCGCCTTCAATACTTGCGTAGGCGTGCATTTCGGGCAAGCGGCCAGCAGCTTTTTCCAGGCAGCATCCGCCGCCTTGGGCGTGATCTGCTGGCCCACCAGCGAACGGGCCAGGGTGGTAAACGGGTCGCTATGGCCGACCAGGTGCAGGTCGCCAAATTGCGGGATGAGCTTTTTCATGATGCGGTCGCGCTTCATCAGCTCGATCTTCGCCTCTTCCCAGTAGTGCGGCACCTGGATCACTTGCGCCAAGTCCGTCACCTTGGTCGCTTCCCCGTTTTCCCTGGTCGTTGGCATCATGCGCGGCGCCAGTTGGTCGAGCCGTCAGGCTTGTCTTCGAGAATGATGCCTGCGGCCAACAATTCGGCGCGGATCTTGTCGGACTGGGCAAAATCGCGCGCCTTTTTCGCCGCGCTGCGCGCCGCGATGGCCGTTTCAATGCCAGCCGCCTCGTCTTCGCCACCGGCGGCGGCGCCGACGGTCGCTTGCAGGAATTGCTGCGGCGTACGCTCCAGCAAGCCGAATACGCCCGCCAGGCCCTTCAATTGACGCGCCAGGGCGGGCGACTTGCTCTTGTTGACTTCCGTCGCCAGGTCGAACAGGGCGGCCACGGCCAGCGGCGTGTTGAAATCGTCATCCATCGCCTCGGCAACGCGGGCGGCATGCGCTTCGTTCCAGTCGATGGCGCCCTCTTCCACCACCACGTCGGCCAGCGCCGTGTACAAACGCGTCAGCGACAGGCGCGCATCATCGAGGTGCACGTCCGAGTAATTCAGGGGGCTGCGGTAGTGCGCGCGCAGGATGAAGAAGCGGATCACTTCGGCATCGAACTTTTGCAGCACTTCGCGGATGGTGAAAAAGTTACCGAGCGACTTGGACATTTTTTCATTGTCCAGGCGCACGAAGCCGTTATGGATCCAGTAATTCACGCTGGTGTGGCCGAACGCGCCTTCGGATTGGGCGATCTCGTTTTCGTGGTGCGGAAATTGCAAGTCCGCGCCACCGCCGTGGATGTCGAACTGCTCACCGAGCAAGGCGCACGACATGGCCGAGCACTCGATATGCCAGCCCGGGCGGCCGCGGCCCCACTTCGAATCCCATTTGACTTCTTCCGGCTCGGACTCTTTCGACGATTTCCACAGCACGAAGTCGAGCGGATCGCGCTTGCCCGTATTCACGTCCACGCGCTCGCCCGCGCGCAGGTCGTCGAGCGATTTGCCCGACAGTTTGCCGTAGTGGGGGAAGTTGCGCACAGCGTAATTGACGTCGCCGTCAAGACCCTGATACGCCAGGTCCTTCGCTTCCAGCTGTTCGATCAGGCGCAGCATCTGCGGCACGTATTCGGTGGCGCGCGGCGTATGGTCGGGCGTCAGGATACCCAGCGCGGCCGTGTCTTCATCCATGTAGCGGGTGAAACGCGTCGTCAGCTGGGAAATCGTCTCGCCGTTTTCCACGGCGCGACGGATGATCTTGTCGTCGATGTCCGTAATGTTGCGCACGTAGGTGACGTCGAAACCGGAAGCTTTCAGCCAGCGGTAGATGACGTCGAATGCCATCATCATGCGCGCATGGCCGATATGGCAATAATCGTAGATGGTCATGCCGCAGACGTACATGCGTACCTTGCCAGCTTCCATCGGGACGAATACCTGCTTCTCGCGAGCCAGGGTGTTGTAAATCTTTAGATTGCTCATCATACTTTGCAAGTGGAGCAGCCACCGGCCTGGCAAAACGACAGACAGGCGCGGACACCGGGGGTGCCGCGCCACTGAACTGCCGTGTGCGCCAAGACTGGTCGAGCCGCTATAGTGTTGTTCTTGTTTGTTAGAATTAGGGCGTTAGCGGTCAAGTATAACATTGATAAAAACCATACTGGCCCGATATGAATCAGGTTTTTACGAGGTTCAAGCAAATTTTCATCTCTTTACAATTAAAGCAAGCTTAGAGAAAAATAACGATCAAGGACACCTTCATGCAAGAAATCAAATCGAAACGCCTGTCTTTCCTGGCCCGCTTTTGCACCCTGTTTGCCGGCCTGACCCTGGGCGGCGCCGTCGTTGCGGCCGCGCCACCGGCCATCGATCCGACCCCGCACGTGGCCCTGAAAACCAGCCTGGGCGAGATCGTGCTGGAACTGGACCAGGAAAAAGCGCCCCAAAGCGTGGCCAACTTCTTGCAGTATGTCAAAAACGGTTACTACAAGGGCACCGTATTTCACCGCGTCATCGACGGCTTCATGATACAGGGCGGCGGCTTCGACAAGAATATGAAGCAGAAAGCGACAAAAGCGCCGATCAGGAACGAGGCGCAAAACGGCTTGCAAAACGTCACCTACAGCATCGCCATGGCACGCACGGGCGACCCACATTCGGCCACCTCGCAATTCTTCATCAACGTGAACAATAACGGCGCGCTCGACTACCCTGGCCGCGACGGCTTCGGCTACACGGTGTTCGGCAAAGTCGTCAGCGGCATGGACGTGGTCGACAAGATCAAGGCCGTGCCCGTTGCCGACAAGGGACCGCACCAGAACGTGCCGATCACCCCCGTGGTGATCGAATCGGCGACTTTACTCAAATCAGCGCCCGCAAAACTGTAAAATAGCGTTTTTGCGGCCCTGAACCACGGGGGCCGTCGAATCATTCTTCATCTAATTTATTAAGGATCATCATGACCTCCGTCATCATCACCACCAATCTGGGCAAGATCACCGCTGAACTGGACGCCGAGAAAGCGCCGAAAACGGTTGCCAACTTCCTGGCCTACATGAAAGCCGGTCACTACGACAACACGATTTTCCACCGCGTCATCGACGGCTTCATGATCCAGGGCGGCGGTTTCGAGCCAGGCATGAAACAGAAGCCTGCCGACACCACCGTGGAAAACGAAGCCAAGAATGGTTTGAAAAACGATACCTACACGCTGGCCATGGCCCGCACGTCGGATCCGCACTCGGCATCGGCACAGTTCTTTATCAACATCAAGAACAACAGCTTCCTCGACTACCCAGGCCAGGACGGCTGGGGCTACGCCGTGTTCGGTAAAGTTACCGATGGCAAAGAAGTCGTCGACGCCATCCGCGCCGTGAAAACCTCGCGCGCCGGCATGTTCGCCGACGTGCCAGTGACGGACGTGATCATCGAGAAAGTCGAAGCAGCATAAGGTAGCCCTGCAAACCTACTGCGCAGCCCACTGCCGGGTTTCCGTTGCTCGCTGTACTCAAGTACAGCTCCGCTACTCGATCCGGCATTGGGCTTGCTCGCTACGGTTTTCAGAGCCACCTTCAGCAATTCATTCAATACACCAACCAAACCGGGCAGTAATCATGCGTCTCGCAACCAAGCAATCCCTTCATTACGGGAGCGTTGAACGATGACAATGCCTGCCGCACTCTTTATTTCCGACCTGCATCTGCAGAGCTCGCACCCGCGCACCAGCGCGGCGTTTCTTTCTTTCCTGGAACACCATGCGCAATACGCGCAAGCGCTGTATCTATTAGGCGACCTGTTCGAATATTGGGCCGGCGACGATGACCTGGAAGACCCGTTCAATGCGCGCATGACGGCTGCCATCCGCGCCGTCAGCGATGCTGGCGTGCACGTGTACTGGATCGCCGGCAACCGCGATTTCCTCGTCGGCTCCGGCTTTGCCGCCGCTGCCGGCGCCACCCTGCTCAGCGAACCGCATGCGGCTACCATTGCCGGCCAGCGCATCGTCTTGCTGCATGGCGACGCCGAATGCACGAAAGACGTGCAATACATGGAGTTTCGCGCCATGGTGCGCCAGCCTGCGTGGCAAAAACAGTTCCTGTCCATGCCGCTGGCGCAGCGCAAGGCCATCATCGCTGGTTTGCGTCAGAGCAGCCGCGAGCACAATGGCGAAAAATCCATGGACATCATGGATGTCACGCCTGATGCTGTCGCGCAAGTGTTTGCCGAACAGGCCAGTACCGTGATGATTCACGGCCATACGCACCGCCCTGCCCTGCATAAAGTCGGCCATACCTTGCGCTATGTCTTGCCCGACTGGGAATGCGACGTGAGATCGCCAGAACAGCCACGCGGCGGCTGGATCGCCATCGATACGCGCGGCAACATCACGCGCCATGATCTCAACGGCGACATCATCGACTAGGCCTGCGCCGACCGCCGCACGGGCGTTTGTCCGATAGCCGCGCCCGCCTGGCCTTGCCGTAATGGCGCCATGCACACTATTTACATCGGCACGGCCGGCTGGAGCCTCTCCAGCGCCGCCGCCAGCCACATCTCCCTCGATGGCAGGCCTCTGCAGCGCTATGCCAGCGTCTTGACCTGCGTGGAAATCAATAGCTCGCTCTCCCGCCCGCACCAGAGCGCCACTTACGCACGCTGGGCCGCCAGCGTGCCCGAACATTTCCGTTTCAGCGTGAAATTGCCGCGCAGCATCACGCACGAACCGCGTGTGCGTGATGGCTCGGCCGGCAATCCCCCATTTTTGGATTGCGCTAAAAGTAGGGGTTAAGCGGCCAAGGCAAGCTTCTGTTTTGGTGTAATGCCGCCAAGTGCCATGTTGGGCCGGTCGTGATTGTAAGTCCACAGCCAGCGGCTTGCAAAATCCTGAATTTCATCGAGCGTTTCAAACAGGTGATGGGCCAACCGATCGTAGCGCACCGTGCGGTTATAGCGCTCGACATAAGCATTCTGCTGCGGCTTTAAGCGGAAACCCAGCATGAAACCGAATATATAGTTCGCCGGTAACAAGCGGGTTGTTCTGAAAACGAGGATCGCGCGGTGCTTCCGGATGTGTAAGAATTCGATGCGGCTCAGAAAATTTCCCAGTCATCAGCACATCTGGCTGGGGCATGTTGCTTTGATCCCACGACCTTTGTTGGCGCGGCCTTGGCAGGAACACCCACCAATGTCGGCATAGTCAAACGGCTAGCTGCCGGCCTGGCGGCGGCCTGCGCAAGAGACGTCTTGCTGGAGACATGACTAATAATGCGGCTACCTTCGGGGTCGGCGGTGAGCTGGAAAACGCCGACAACTTCAGCTAGCATCTGCGCTTCTTTCTGCAGCGATGCGGCTGCGCTGCTGGCTTGTTCGACCATGGCGGCGTTTTGCTGGGTCGCTTCGTCCATCTCGCCTACGGCTTGGTTGACCGATTCGATGCCGGTGCTTTGTTCCTGGCTGGCCAGGCTGATCTCTGCCATGATGTCGGTGACGCGTTTTACGCTACTCACAATCTCTTCCATCGTTGTGCCGGCATCGTCGACCAGGCGCGCGCCGATGTCAACCCGCTGCACCGAACTGCCGATCAAGGCCTTGATTTCGCTGGCGGCCGAAGCCGAACGCTGAGCAAGGTTACGCACCTCGGTTGCCACGACCGCAAAGCCGCGGCCCTGCTCGCCGGCGCGAGCCGCTTCCACGGCGGCATTCAGCGCCAGGATATTGGTCTGAAATGCAATCGAGTCGATCACGCCGATGATGTCGACAATTTTCTTTGACGATTCGTTGATTGCAGCCATAGTCTCGACCACTTGCGCCACCACGGCTCCCCCACGTACGGCAACTTCGGATGCGGACTCGGCCAATACATTGGCCTGCCGCGCATTGTCGGCATTCTGACGCACGGTGCTGGTTAATTCCTCCATCGACGATGCGGTCTCTTCCAGCGTTCCTGCCTGGCGTTCGGTGCGCGCTGAGAGATCAAAGTTTCCGGCGGCGATCTCGGTCGAAGCGTTGAAAATTGTGTCGGTGCCGGTCCGCACCTGCGCAACGATATCGACCAGGTTGTCGCGCATTTTTTTCATGGCGAACAGCAGGCTGCTATGGTCGTCTTTCGCTGTGTGAATCGCGACGGACAGGTCGCCAGCAGCGATGCGGGTGACGATACTGACAGCATAATCGGGTTGTCCGCCGAGCTGCTTCAGCAGCCCGCGACCAATATACCAGGCACTGCTGACGCCGGCGGCAATCGCAACCGAACACAGCACTAGCATCCAGGTGAAAAAGCTGCTGCTCAGCGCGCGGGCACCGGCGGTAGCGTCCTGGCTCATCTTTTCTTCCAGATCGATCAATATATTCACTGACGCCAACCAGTCTACGAAGGCCGGGCCGACCTGTTGCGCCAGCAAGCTGGAAGCCTGCGCAAATTGCTCGGCACTACGCAACTCAATCACTTTGGCGATCAACGGTTGCACGCGGCGCTCGGTGTCCTTGATATTGCTCAAGGCTGCTTTTTCATCGGCAGTCACGGCACCGGTAAATAAGGCATCGAGGGGGGCCGCCGATTGCTGGTATTTTTCATCAAGCGCCCTGATTTTGTTCACCTGCGCCTGCACGGCGGCGGCGTCAGTGGCCAACACCACGTCGCGCACGGCAATCGCACGGTCATGGACGCTGCCGCGGAAGTTGATCGCGTGGCGCTGTTTAACGTTATTGACATCGTTGACGCGGCTGAGCGTCTGATCGATACTGCCGACTCGATTCATGGCCAGGCCGGTGAGCAAGATTGTCAGCGCGAAAGTGATGCCGAAACCTATTGCCAGACGGGTGCCGACGGTTTGAGTGGAATTGTTCATTCAAGTCTTTATGTAGGTTGCCGGACAGAGCGGTCATGAAGCCATTGTCCGATAAATGATGATTCTTTACTGCAACGTCTTTGGCGAGCAGAAAGCGGTTGTAAATTTAAAATTAACAAGCTTTAACTTCTTGCAATAGATGCACAGCGCGAAAAGACGGGATGCTTCTAACAGTGTCGATGTAGGCAGGATGGAAACTGCCACTCTATTTGCCTAACGTTACTTGTGTCGCGTTTCTTGTTTTCGAGGATGAACGTTGGGACACCAGCGGTCTGATGGATCACAGCAGCTTGCCTCATACATGGCTGGCGAAGCTGGTGGCGAGCAGGCTCGCAGCAGCGACGACAGACAACTGCAGCCGCAGCGGCAAGTACCACGCAGGCAGCCCGGCGTGCCTGAATAACCGCCAGTCCTGCAAATAATGGACGCCAAAGCCCGTCGCCAGCAAGGCACTGCCGGCAAGCGGGTCAAGCGCCAAGGCCAACCAGGCCAGCAAGGCGGGAATCACGCTCCAGGCAAAGCAGACGTTGCGCTTACGATCACTGACGAATGGCACGCTCATGGCAAAACCCCAATGCAGCGCGCCTACAAAACTGAGGATCACAGCGCCGTATTGAAGTGATAATTGCTGCCATGCACTGCTACGCTGCGCATCGAGCCAGCTCGCCGCCAATAAGGCAAGGAACGGTATCAGGCCAGCGTAAGCCAGACAGGCAACGATGCGCGGCGCGCTGCCCCGGCTCATTTAACGCACCCCATGCAGCTTGTGGCGCCACCGCTGACGCACACCTGACAGGCAACACAGCGTATCTTTTCCTGCGCCAGACTGGCAACGGCACCGGTCGGGCCCGCCCACTCCAGCTCATCGGCCACACCCGCATTCAATGCCAGCTTGTTCATGCAACCCTCTTTGTTCATCAATGTCATGCGGCGTTTATCGCTGCACTAGCAAGTATGGGAGGATTGTAGCTATAATGAACCGCATAGTCCAATATTTAATGGTTCAATGTAGGTTCATCACAACAAGTGCTAACTATTTGAAGAGGTCATGTGATGCCCAAGCCTGCCGAAGACAGTGTCACGACAAGCGTGTTTTTTGATGGCTCCTGCCCTTTATGCCGCTGGGAAATCAGCCTCTATCAAGGTGCTGTGCCGACGAGCCCCATCCGATGGGTCGATGTCAGCGATACCAAGCAAACGGCAATGGCGGGTTGCAGTTGCAGGGAGTTGATGGCGCGATTTCATGTGCAAACGAAGGATGGCACCATGCTGAGCGGCGCGGCGGCGTTCGTTGCCCTCTGGCTGTTATATCCGTCGTGGCGCTGGTTAGGGAAATTGGGCTCCTTACCCGGCATGCAAGCGCTGCTGGAGTTGCTTTATCGTGGCTTCTTGCGCCTGCGTCCCGGCATCCAGTGGCTGGTCAGACAATTCGCCACTGCCAAGCGGTGGTAGTGCAGGTATTGTCGGGCACGGCGTAGCTTCAACAACTGCCGATACAGTGAACCGCATATGAACCGGTAATGACACAAGAAACAGCAAAACACGCTGGACACGCACAACGCCGGCCGATAAGCTCAGGCTGCGTATCGCCACTGACAGGCGCATCCGGCCAGGACCAGTTGCCATGGCCAAGGCGGTGTGAGCGCCAGCGCGCTTAGAACGGCAGCAACAACAAGGAAACTGAGGATGAAAAATTATCCTGTCCACAGGCTCCGGCGCACAGATTGCGCAGTCCCAGTACAGGCAGCGGCGTCGACATCGAGAAGTCAGGCAACGCTCGCAGGCACTTGAGGAAACACCTAGGTACACCCCCACCTTTGAATGGAGCAGCATGCCATGATGTCCAGTCTTCCTGATCAGTTTAACGCGCTAGTGCTTGGAGCGTCGGGCGCGATCGGCGCCGCATTCGTCGACCTGTTGAGCGCCATGCCACGCTGCGCATCTGTGCGCGGTCTGCATCGCCATTCGACACCACCACTCGACTTTGCCGACGAAAACAGCATTGCCGAAGCCGCGCGAGAACTTGCCACCAAGACGCCCTATCACCTGATCATCAACGCCGCAGGCATGCTGCACGACGGCAATCTCATGCCTGAGAAACGCCTGGCGGACCTGAATTATCAGCAGATGCAGGCAATTTTCCAGACCAACACCATGGGGCCGGCACTAGTCATGCGGCATTTCTTGCCGCTGCTCGATGGTGAACGCGCCATCATGGCCATGTTATCGGCGAAAGTGGGCAGCATAGGCGACAATCAGCTAGGCGGCTGGTACAGCTACCGCGCCTCGAAGGCCGCACTCAACATGCTGGTCAAGACGGCAGCCATTGAATTGGCGCGCAACCAGAAGCACAGCGTGCTGGTCGCGCTGCATCCAGGCACCGTCAACTCCCGCTTGTCGCGACCATTTCGCGGTGAGCTGATCGGACGTCCGGCGCATGACGCCGCCAGCGACATGCTCACCGTGCTAGACACCCTGATGCCGTCTGACAGCGGCACATTCCTGGCATACGACGGCGCGCGCCTGCCCTGGTAGTACGCACCGCGCCGGCACGCTCAAGCGGGGTGGGCAATGATGCGTTGTGCCAGTGCATGACCGCTAAGCCAGGCAGCCTCCACTGTGCCACCGTTCAGCCAATCGCCGCACATCCCCAGACCTTGCCCTGCCTCCCATATGCAGACATCGTTACGCGCCTGCGGCGTACTGGCATAGCGCCAACGGTGTACGCTCGAGCGTTGCGGCACCTGCCCGCCCAAACTGATAAAGGCTGCAAGCAGCTGCGCGCCAATGCTATCGGCATCGCGCTCAATGTGCGCCTCACTCCATTCGGCACTGGCATGCAACAGCCAGCTTTCGCGACCGCTACGGCCCGGCTTGGCGCTGTCGCGTGCCACCCAGCGCAGCGGACCGGAGTTGAGGAAAGCCGCATTGAAGTCCAATGCCAACGGCTGCGCATACTCCAGCATCATTGCCCAGCAGCCTGCCATCCTTGTCCCGGCCGCCAGCGCGGCCTGCAATGGCGCCACCTGGCTCAGCAGTGGCACCGCCTGCGGCGCCGGCACGGCAACTACTACCATGTCATAGCGCTGCGCAAGAGGCCCCTCATCCTGCACATGCAAGCGCCAGGCGCTGTCTTCACGTCGCAAGGCACTGATCGCTATCCCTGTGTGCAATGCCAGATCTGCGGCCAGCCATGCGGCGATAGAAGACATGCGCGGAACACCGACGAAGCGCTCGACGGGTGCACCGCCGCCGCATCCGTCGACATCGAAGCTGCGCAGCTGCAGCTCCCAATGCCCAGCCACGCCAGCCCGCTCCCAGCGCGTCACCTCGGCCCGAAATTCAGGGTTGCGCGCAGTAAAGTACTGGGCACCATGGTCGCATTGCCAGTCGGCGCCGCGCCGTGTGCTCATGCGCCCTCCCGCGCCGCGGCTTTTCTCAAACAGACTCACCTGAAAGCCTGCCTGCTTCAAGGCCGTGGCACAGGCCAGACCGGCGATGCCGGCGCCAATGATGGCGATGCGAAAAGAGCTCGTCATGAGATTTTCAGCCTCTTGCGCAGTGCGCAGTGGGCTTTTGTGCTGGTGTAATACGGCATAGTGCTCCTGATAAGTGATGACCTTACGCTTACAGTCCCGCAGGCAAAGGCAGAGCCTCCGCCCGAGCAAGCCGCAACAGCGCTTCTTCCAGGACCATGCGGGCGGTTGCGGCGGCGTGCCCCAACTGCTCATGCAACAGCGCGTCGGCCACATTGCGCGACGAACATTGTTCGCTGTAACGCTCGAAGCTGTTGATCATTAACAGGATCTCCGTCAGATGGCGCGGGCATTCACAGTGGACCGTACTGCTGGCCGCAGCCAGCTCCGCCAAAGCCCGGTCGTCGAAGCGGCGCGGGGCCGCCACCGACGGGCGCTGCCACGCAAGCTGAGCTTGCGCCAAAGGCAACTCAGCCAGCGCCGCCTGGCACAGCAACACTATTTCTGCAACATCGCTGGGTACGCGCGCAACCAGGCAGCCCTGAGCGCGCAACTGGCGTATGGTCGCGCTGGCGGCGAAACGGTACAACACCACCACCGCCATTCCCAGTGTTTGACGCAGGGCGCCAATCGCCGGCACCACGCTCTCATCGAGTTCCGATATTTCCATCAACAGCAGTTGCGCGCCCGTATCAGGCCAAGTCGCTGCCGCATCGTCCAGATTCTGAAAGTTGGCGACGATATCGAGCGCCAGCAACTCTCGCCCGCCGACGGCCAGGCGTCGCGCCAGAGCTGTGCCCAGCAACGCCAGGCGCAGAGGCTGTAAAGGCTGCAAAGGCGCACCAGGCTCCGGTACCAACGCAAACTGGCCCAGCTGCTCCAACTGCAGCTTCGCCAGCACGCCAATGGGATGCCCCTGGTCGACCAGTTGCTTCATCAGCCGCAGCCGACGAACCTGATCCTCGGAATACAAACGCTGGCCATGCGCGCTACGGCCGGTGTCGGAGATGCCGTAACGACGCTCCCACACCCGCAACGTTTCAACGGGCAAACCAGCAAGTCTGGCGGCCACCCCGCTGCGATATTGAACAGGCTGGCTGTTGTCGACCTGAGGAGGGAGTAAAGATTGCACCATAAAGCGAACCGATAATGAACCTATAATTTTTAATTATATCGCGTAATCGCTAGATAACTGATGAAACTTGCCGAAGACACCGCTACAAATCCAGTTCATCAACACGCCACCTCCTGGTGATGCGGCAACAGACTCGACTTTTTTTTGAGCTAAATGCAACAAAGTTGGACATGAATCCGCGCAAGCGGCTGATTCCTCGACAGCTTCCGTGTTGACGATATGCTGCGTCGCCCTTATGCCCGACCAAGGACCGCAGCGCCAGCCATCAGCTCGTCGACCAGCGAGAGCGAGCTGTCGCCGCCAAGCGCGAACGGATCGAACTCGGGAAGCATCGAGTACCGCAGCAGCGTGCCCGGGTTGAGCTTGTCGAGGTTGGTCTGCCCCATCGTCCAGCCAGCGTAGCGGCGCTCGTTCATTTCTTCATAGTGCAGCAGTGTTACTCCCGTGTGTCGTGCATCGGCGAGAATGCGGGCATACAGGATATTGACCTGTTCGCGTCCGCCTTCAATCAGCTGCAGGTAAAACCGTTCGCTGTGGCATAGGACGCCGGTGATGCCGCTGGGTGGATTGTGGCGGCGGGACTGCTGAAGTATGGCGCCGATGGTAGCGACATCGATAGTGCCCGTGGCACGGCTGGCATACAGTAAACGGACGAGCATAGGAACTCCTTTGGATGGTGTATCAGCGTTTGATCAGTGAGAGGAACTCGCGCCGCAGCGCGGGGTCCTTGAGGAAAGAACCGTGCATGACGCTATTGATCATACGCGCGTCATTATCTTTAACGCCACGCCACTGCATGCAGAAGTGATCGGCCTCCATGATCACGGCCAAACCGTCCGGCTTGACCTTTTCCTGCAGCAGTTCGGCCAACTGGACCACGGCTTCTTCCTGGATCTGCGGGCGGCTCATGATCCATCCCGCCAGCCGCGCATACTTGGACAGGCCAATCAGGTTGGAGTGCTGGTTGGGCATCACACCTATCCACACCTTGCCCATGACGGGGCACAAGTGGTGCGAACAGGCGCTGCGCACGGTGATCGGACCGATGATCATCAGCTCGTTCAAGTTGGCGGCGTTGGGAAATTCTGTCACGGGCGGCGGGGCAATGTAACGCCCGCCGAACACTTCCAGCAAATACATCTTGGCCACGCGGCGCGCAGTATCCTGCGAATTGTGGTCGTTAGCGGTGTCGATCACCAGACTCTCCAGCACGCCCTGCATGCGCAGGCTGACCTCGTCCAGCAGTTCATCCATTTCGCCGCTTTCGATGTAGTCGGCGATATTGTCGTTGGCGTGGAAACGGACACCGCTGGCCATCAAGCGGGCGCGTATGCGTTCGGAGGCAGATGTGCCGGCGACACGGTAGTTAAGCTGCTTTTCATTCGTCATGGGAATTCCTTGTTGTTAGTAGTGCGTTGTTTCGTTTATCCCAGCAGTACGGGGTTGCGCTGCCAGATGCTGAAGCACAGCACCCCGGCAAAGCTGACCCATGCCAGGTAGGGCCATAGCAGCATGGCGGCGAGGCGTTCGCGGCGGCCGAACAGTACGATGGCAGCAGCGATCATCAGCCACAACACGACGATGCACGCAAACGCCGCCGCGCCCCGATGCCAGGCAAAAAATAGCCAGCTCCATAGTGCGTTGACCGCCAGCTGCGCCAGATAAAGCAGCAGCGCCGGGTACGCGCGGGGTGCAGCGGTACGACCAATGCGCCAGGCGGCGATGGCCATCATCAGATACAGCAAGCTCCACACGGGACCGAACAGCCAGGCGGGCGGTGCCCAGCCGGGGCGGTCCAGCTGCGCATAAAATACGGCTGCGTGAACGGAGGCGAACGCGCCCAGCGCTGCAAAAGCAGCGGTCAGCGCGATCCAGCCGGCCAACTGAAGCAATGCGCCGGGTTTCATGGACTTGGCCACGTTCATGCCCTCCTCTCCTTTGCTGCTGCATCGGGCACCGGCACGCGGAAGCGGCCGCGCAGCCATCGGATCGGGGCGCCGATCAGTGGCAGCTTTTCCAGCAGCTCTTCGGCGGCATCCCAGTAGTCGCGGTGCATCACGACCAGGCCGTCCGCATTAAAACGCAAATGGCTGCCGCCGGAAATCTGATACGGCACGCCGCGCAAGTGGAACACGAATAGCCAGGTGACGAAGGCCTGGTCTCCCTGCACCACGCGCTCGCCGATGATGAAGCGCGGCTGCTCGGTGTGGACAAACATGTGGCGGAAGATCGCCTCTATCGCTGCAACGCCGCACACATCGTTGAACGGATCGCGAAACTGCGCGTGTGCCGCGTAGAATTCGCCTGCCCGCCCAACGCTGTCCGGGGTTAGCGAGGCATACCATGCCAGCAGTGGTTCAGTATCGTTCATTTTGCCAGCAAAAGATAAGTGATCAGCGATGGGCCGATGCAGGATGCGCATGCGCGCCTCCCGAACATCGGCGTGACCTGGCCCAGGCGCCACAGCGACGTCATGGCCGACTAGGCCTTCTGGAGCAGGAATTGGACAACATCGGTTCGTCCCTCGTCAAAGGCAGCCTCGCAATAGGCGAAGTACATATGCCAGATCCGCATGAAGTGTTCATCGAAGCCCAGCCCCGCAATCTGCGGATGGTGCAGGCGGCAGCGAGCATCCCAGCGCCGCAGCGTTTCGGCGTAGTCGCGGCCGAAGGCGTGGCGTTCGACTGGACGCAAGCCGCAGCGGGCCGCCTGGTGCTCGAAACGTTCGACGCTGGGCAGCATCCCGCCGGGGAAAATATACTGCTGGATGAAATCGGTGCTGCTGCGGTAGCGTGGAAAATGCTGTTCGCCGATGGTGATTGACTGTATCAGCGCCTGTGCACCGGGCTTTAGCCGCGCCGCGACGGTGCGGAAATACTGCGGCCAGTACTGCTCGCCCACGGCCTCGAACATTTCAATCGACACCACGGCGTCGTACTCGCCACGCAGGTCACGGTAATCACACAGCGCCAGCTGCACGCGGTCGGTCAGCCCCAGCTCCTGCACACGGCGCTGCGCCACCTCCAGCTGCGACGGCGAAATCGTCACGCCATGCACGTGGATACCTTGCTGCGCGGCATGCTCAGCAAAGCCGCCCCAGCCGCAGCCGATTTCCAGCACGCGCTGGCCGGGCCGTAGCTGCAGCGTGTCGATGATACGCTGGTATTTGCGCCGCTGGGCGTCCTGCAGCGTCAGCTGGTAGTCGCCGTCGAACAGCGCGCTGGAATACGTCCAACTGGGATCGAGCCAGAGCTGGTAGAAGTTGTTGCCGATGTCGTAATGCGCGTGGATATTGCGCTGACTGCCCTTGCGCGTGTTGGGGCGCAGCCAGTGCCGCAGCCGATACCAGCAACGCGCCAGCGCGCCGCCGAATACCAGCTGGTTCAGCGACGCTTCGTTGCGCAGCGCCAGGCGCAGCAGCGCGGTCAGGTCGGGCGTGCTGGCCCAGCCAGCCGCGTAGGCCTCGGCAAAGCCGATGTCACCCGCGCGCAGTATGCGCTGGCAGGCGCGCCAGTCGTGCACCTTGAGCGTCGCGCCGGAGGACGCATGGGCGTCGCCGAACACCATGCGCGTATCGCAGGGGGTGATCAGTTCCAGGTGCCCGTGGCGAATATTGTTCAGTAGCCTGAGGAATAGCCGGGCGCCGGCGGGGGCGGACAGCGTGGCGGTGGACAAGGTGCGATTCATCGGACAGTCTCCTGGTGCACGGTGGTTTGATGAAAGGGGGCAGGCGGCTTGCTGAAAAACGGAACGTGTTTCAGCCAGAGCCGGAACGCCTGCCAGTGAATGCGCAACACGATGCCGAGCCCCAGCAACGGATAGCGCAGCAGGGCAGCAGCCAATGCGCTATCGGTCATCGCCACGGGACGCCCGCTGAGCGCGGTGCGCAGTAGCACGCTGTCGCCGTCGTGATAATCAAGCCCGGTGCAGTGGCTGGCACCGTCCAGGCGGAAGCGAAAGCGGTAGTGTCCCTTGACCTCGCAGAACGGCGACACATGCATCTGTTTGACAGCAGTGGCCGTGGCCGAGCCACCCGCCGTGCGGGCGATGCGCATCAGGTAGCGGTGGCATTCGCCGAAGGTGTTGTTGACCTCGGCCAGCACGGCGCGCAGCTGGCCAGCCGTGTCGTGGCAATGCCAGAAACTCACGGGATTAAACACATAGCCAGCCACGCGGGGAAAGGTTTGCAGCCAGATGTCGCCGTCGGCGTCGATGTCGTGCTCGCGCAGTAGAGCGCGCATCCATTGCTCCAGACTGGAGCCATCGCGCGGACCATAGTCGCGCCGCCATATCGACAGCGGCCGCCAGCGGTCCACGCCGAACCAGCGCGACTGACATTCGTCCAGCCGGGCCAGGTTCATGCGCACATAAAATAGCGGATAGACGAAACGGTGCGACACCGGACGCAGGCGCACATGCGTCACCTGGCCGTGCAACAGTTGGGCGGCAGGCGGCTTCATGGCAGCACACTCCAAAGTGGCGCCGTATCGAATGCTGCGGCGATGCGCAGTGCCGATTTGAGGCCGTCTTCGTGGAAGCCGTAGCCGGTCCAGGCGCCGGCGAACCAGACACCGCCCTTGCCCTGGATCTGCGCAAGCTGCTGCTGCGCGCGTACTGTCGCCAGGTCCATCACCGGGTGGGCGTAGTCGAACTTGGCCAGCAGTTTGCTGTCGGCCGGCAGGGTGTGCGGATTGAGCGTCACGATCACTGGTGCCTCGAACGGCAATGCCTGCAGCTGGTTCAGCCAGTAGCTCACGCACACGGGACGCTGTCCGTCCGACTGCGCGCCGGCCAGGTAGTTCCAGGCCGACCAGACCTTGCGCCGCCGTGGCATCAGATTCGCGTCCGTGTGCAGGTAGGCCGTGTTGGGCTGGTAGCGCACGCCGCCGAGAATAGCGCGCTCTGTCTGGCTGGCGTCGTGCAACATGGCCAGCGTGGTCGGCGCGTGGGTGGCGAACACGACGGCGTCGAACTCGTCGGCGCCCGCGCTATTGCTCCACACCTGCATCCTGCCAGCGCTGCGCCGCACGGAAACCACCGGCGTGTTCAGGCGAACGTCAGGCAGCGTGGCGGCGATCTTGTGGACATAGTGGCGGGCTCCGCCTGCGACCGTGCGCCACTGCGGACGGTCGTTGACCTGCAACAGACCGTGGTTCAGGCAGAAACGCAAAAAGGTCGCCGCGGGAAATTGCAAGATATCGTTTGGCGAACTGGACCATATTGCCGCCGCCATCGGCAGCAGATAGGCGTCGCGGAAGCGCGCGCCATAGCCCTCCTGCTGCAGAAGCTGTCCCAGCGTCAGCGCTGCCTGGTGCGAGCATTGCAGAAAGCGCTCCGCGTTGCGGTTGAAATGCAGGATGTCCCACAGCATGCGCAGGAAGGAAGGTGAGCCGGCGTTGCGGCGCTGCGCGAACACGGTATCGAGGCTGGAGCCTGCCCATTCCAGCGCGCCGCCATCCATGGACACGCCGAACGACATGTCGCTGGCGATGCTGTCGACACCCAGCTCGCCGAACAGCGCCACCAGGTTGGGATAGGTGTGCTCGTTATAAACCAGAAAGCCCGTATCAACGCCATGGCAGCGCCCTTCCAGCGTCACATCCACGGTGTTGGTGTGGCCACCAAGATAGCCGGCGACCTCGAACAGCACGACGTCGTGCTTGCGGTTGAGGAAATAGGCGCTGGCCAGGCCTGAGATGCCGGAGCCGATGATGGCGATACGTTTACGTGGCGGGTTCATGTCGTTTTGTTGTTTATTCTGACTATTCTTTTACTGGCATGCTAATATTACTACCATCAAACAACAAAAGCTACTGATTAGTATCGAAAATTTACCAATGAGTATCCTCCCAAGACTAAGCTTTAAAAATCAAGCATTTAAGCTGCGCGAGAACGCTATCCTGGATGCCGCGACGGCGATACTGAGCCAAAAAGGCTATGACTTGATGACCATGGATGACGTCGCCGGCATGGTAGGCATCTCCAAACCCAGCCTTTACAAGCACTTCAAATCAAAGGAAGAGCTAATCGGTGAGGCGCTGATACGCCTGCTCGACGGCGCTCTCGATTATGTCGCCGCGCTAGACACCTCACTCAGTCCACTACAGAAATTGTCATCGCTGCTGGAGTGGGCGCTGCGGGTACGCCTGGACGGCGGACTGCCGTTCCTGCCATCGACCAGCCCGCACGTGCGCGACATGTTGATCCGCAATGTGAAGTACATGCTGCGAGTAATGAAACTGAACCGGCAACTGGAGGCCTTGGTAAAGCTGGCGCAGCAGCAAGGACAGTTGAACCGCGAACTTCCCACCGACGTTATACTATTCAGCTATTACGCTCGAACCTGTGACCCTGCGGTCGAGTATTTGCAGAAATACAGCAAGATGGAGTCTGACGATATCGTCCGCCATATGCTCAAAGTGTCGCTTGAAGGCTTGAAGTGAAACAGAGTCAAGTGCCCTACCCACACCGCGCAAACTGGTGGCAAGACGGGGCGCTGCTGCGCCGTTTTGTGTCGGACTTCATGCATGCTGAATTGATCATGATGCGGCGCGGGAGCGCCGGTTTGCCGTCATTGCCGTGGCGTGAAGACGTGCAACTGGAAGCTGACTTGGGTATCGATTCACTGGAGCGCTACACCCTTGCGACGGCGCTGTCCGCTTGCCTGCATCTGCACGAGAGTGGCGCCGACCAGGCGTTGCTGGGGTGCACCACGCTCGATCAGTGGATCGCCTGCGCCAGTAACGGCCTGGACCAGTACAGCGCCGAGCTGCGCTTTACAAGCTCCGGCAGCAGCGGCGTGCCCAAGTCCTGCCCCCACAACCTCGACATGCTATGGCAAGAGGCGTGCTTTTTCGCAGCACAACTGGCGCAGGCGCGGCGCGTCATTTATACCGTTCCTGCGCATCACATTTACGGCTTCCTGTTCAGCGTGCTACTCCCGTTGGCATGCGGCCCGGTGCGCGCCTCGCTGGTCGATGCGAGACATATGCTTCCCATGGAATTGATCGCGCAGGCCACGGACGGGGACGTGATCATCGGCTACCCGGAACTTTGGTCCGCCGTTGCCCGACACGCCCCCATTTGGCCCAGTGGTGTTACGGGCGTGACGTCGACCGCGCCCTGCCCGCCCGAGCTGGCGCTGCAACTGACGGCGTCCGGCTTGTCTATGATAGAAGTATACGGTAGCAGCGAAACCGCAGGTGTGGGCTGGCGCACCGATGCTCACAGGCCTTATAGCTTGCTGCCGTACTGGCGGCGCTCCGCATCCGGCGACACTTTGCTGCGCCAGGCACCCGACGGCACCGAGCTGCGCTGCGACTGCCAGGATCAGATCAACTGGCAGGGCGAGCATGCTTTCGTACCCGTGGGCCGGCGCGACCAGGCAGTGCAAGTCGGTGGCACGAACGTTTATCCGGCGCAGGTGGCAGAGATGCTCAAGCGCCATCCTGGCGTAAGCGAGGCCCATGTGCGGCTGATGCGTGCGGACGAAGGGTTGCGGCTGAAGGCGTTCGTGGTGGCCGCGCACTGCGGCGAGGCCGAGCGCCTGCCGGACCAGTTGGCATCCTGGGTCAGGGAGCGCTTGCCGCCTGCAGCGCGCCCGGTGTCGTTCACGGTCGGTGCCGCTCTGCCAGTGAACCGGCAGGGCAAGCTTACCGACTGGATCATCAGCGATGGTCCAGGGGCAGATGGAGCGTAATATGGATGGACACCACGCTTGTATGGACCCACTGCCGGGTGGGGCTTGGAGACACTATACAGCTTGATTAACACGACAACAGAGATCCACTTGCGATCCGTACAGGAGTTGCTAACAATGAACATGCATGCAGAAATACAGTTTGACCAGCCTGGCATCACCATGCTGCTGGAAACGATGGATGAAGCCGCGCTCAATGCGCTCGGCTTCGGTGTCATCGGCTTCGGAAGGGACGGTCGGGTTCAGCGCTACAACACCTTCGAATCGAAGGCGGCGGGCCTCGGCGTCGAGCGCGTGCTGCAGCAGGAGCTGTTCACGGTGATCGCGCCGTGCATGAACAATTTCCTCGTCGCCCAGCGATTTGCGGACGCGCATGAAAGCGGGCAAGTCCTGGACGACACGATCAGCTATGTGCTGACACTGCGCATGCGGCCCACAAGGGTCAAGCTGCGTTTGCTGTCGGACCCGCTGGCCGATCTATCCTACGTCCTGGTACACCGCTTATGAGCAACCTCAGCCATTCTACGGAATCTCAGGAATACGAAGCGTTGCTTCAGTTTCTGTATATGGCGCCGGTCGGCCTGGTTCAACTTTCCGCGGACGGCACCATCATCATGCTCAATCCGCTTTCGGCCCAGCTGCTGATGCCGCTGAGCCGGGACGGCGAGCTGACCAACCTGTTCGATGCGCTCGCGCCGGTTGCACCAGACCTGCAACTGCAATGCAGCCAGTTTAGTGCAAGCTATGGCCAAATCTGCGATGCAACCCGGCTTTACCTGCACGCGGACGGTGCGGCCAGCGGCCCGCAGGTGCTCTCGTTGAGTATGCTGAAGCTGGATGCGGAGCGGCTGATGGCGGTACTCAACGATATCACCATGCAGGACAGGCGCGAACGGCAGCTGCGCAAGACCGACGCCTGGCTTAACGCGATCATGACCAATATTGCCGACTACGCCTTGGTGAGCCTGGACAAGCGAGGTCGCATCGAGTCCTGGAATGAAAGCATTGGCCGGGTAACTGGCCATACACCGGGCATCAAGGGGCAGCCATATGCAATTTTTTACCCCTCCGAGGCTACTGTCCCAGAACAACAACTGGACCGTTTGCGGGAGGCAGACGAGAACGGATGGACTTTGGATGAGGGAGCGAGGCTACGCGCCGACGGCAGCGAATTCTGGGGCAGTTCAATGATTTCGCCACTGCCCATCCGTCTCGATGAGAGCTCTCAGCCCATTCAGTTCACCGATGAAGAAGCTGCCTATTGCATGATCATTCGGGACATTTCAGATAAGCGTGATGCCAGCGAGAATCTTCGCAAGGCAGCTTATTGCGACCACCTCACCGGCCTGTCAAACCGCCGCGCTTTTTTCGAGGCTGCCGATCTGGAGCTACTGCGCCGCAAAAACGCCTTGCGGCCAGTGTCGCTGATCATGCTCGATGCCGACCACTTCAAGGCGATCAACGACCAATACGGTCATCCGGCAGGCGATGCCGTGCTGTGCCATCTGGCTGCCACAATGAAAAGCGTTTGTCGACAGGTTGACGTACTGGCGCGTATCGGAGGCGAAGAATTTGCGGTGATTTTGCCCTCTGTGGATCTGGCCGATGCAATGGCGGTGGCGGAGCGCTTAAGGGCCCAGGTGCAACTCATTCCCGCCATATATGAACAGCATGTCATCGCATACACTATTAGCATAGGCGTTGCGGCAATGGACGATAGCCTGACGGGATTCGACGGCCTGATGAAGCGCGCCGATCAAGCCCTGTATGCAGCGAAACGCCGAGGCCGAAACCAAGTCGCAATCTTTGACACTGATGCAGCTGATTTTCCTACGCAACATACAGGAGTAGGCCATGAGCGGTGAAAACGACAGTGCCTATGAGGCCTTAATACAGTTTTTGTATCGTGCTCCTGTTGCGCTCATACAGCTGCAAAAAGACGGCAGTATAGAGATGCTCAACCCCATGGCTTCACAATTATTAATGCCGCTCTCTCAGGATGGGGATCTTGTCAATTTCTTTCACGTACTGCAGCCGTATGCACCGGGTCTGCTGCGCCTGTGCACTGACTTCAAACCTGAGCAAGGACTGATCTGTGAAAGCATGAGGGTCGCGGTCAATGAGAATCGACGAGATCATCCTGAAAGTCCCGCAGTATTGTCACTAGGCCTGCTTAAAGTGGATGGCAATCGCTTAATGGCAATATTGCTGGACGCGACCCATGAGGTAGTCCGGGAGCAAAGCATACTGGCTAGTCGTCTCGCGAGTGCAGCAAGGCTGGATGCGTTGACACAGCTGCCTAACCGCGCAGGTGCACTTGAATTGTTACAAACAATGGCACAACGCGCACGCTCCCCGAGCGGCGATTATTGCGCTGTGCTGTTCATCAACTTTGATCGCTTCAAGCAGATTAATGACACTTTGGGCAACGAGGTCGGAGATCAGGTCATTGTTCTTGTGGCGGAACGCCTGCGCACGACTCTGAGATCCAGTAGCCGTCCACCTGGAAAGCGATCCTCGGCTGAGCTGGCAGCGAGAGTAGGAGGGGACGAGTTCGCAGTACTATTGGATGGGCTGGCTGATCAAGACGTCGCACCACGGATTGCCGCGCGCTTGCTTGACCGCCTGAGCAAACCGTACATCATTGGGAATCATGAGCTCACATGCACGTTCAGCGCCGGTGTCGTGGTGCTGAACTCTGACGCCTGTGACGCTGATGATCTGCTTCGCGACGCTGCGATAGCCATGGCCATTGCCAAGGCCGAAGGAGGAGACCGTTTTGAGGTATTTCGCCAGCAGATGCGCGAAGATGCGCTGCTGCGTGGAGGCTTGGAAACCGATCTCCGATATGCAATAGAGCGAGGGGAATTATATAATTTATATCAACCTGTGGTCGGACTCCTGGAGGGCGGGAAATTTGATCCGGCAGCAGGTGTCGAAGCCTTGGTGAGGTGGCAACATCCGGTACGAGGGATAGTCGGGCCCGTGGAGTTCATCGGCATCGCCGAGGACTGTGGCCTGATCGGTGCAATCGGTGAAAAAGTGTTGGAAATGGCATGCCGCGATTTTGTACGCTGGAAGCAACGATTGGGAGCGCGAGCGCCGCGACTGCTCGCAGTGAACTTATCACGCGCACAGCTAAGCCAAGAAGATTTATGCGACAAGGTGAATGTCATTCTTTCCGCCAGCGGAATGGAGCCAGACAAATTGCAGTTGGAGATTACCGAAAGTTTGGCGGCCCAGGGGAAAGACATCCAAGAACAGTTACTTCGCTTGAAAGCGCTTGGCGTCAAGCTCGCCCTCGATGATTTTGGAACCGGTTATTCCTCGTTATCGAGCCTGCACCTATTGCCCGTCGATACCGTCAAGATTGACCGTTCCTTTGTTTCCTTAGTCGGCACCAGCCTTCATCATGAAGTCTTGATAGAAGCAACGGTGAAAGTCGCGCGTAGCTTGGGCATGAACACGGTCGCGGAAGGAATAGAGACTGAACAGCAAGCAGCCGTGGTTTACGCCCAGGGATGCGACAAGGGCCAGGGGTATCTCTATAGTCGACCAATCACCGGAGACGCAATTGAGGAATGGTTAAGTGAAATGGCGTAGATGGAAAAGTACAGCGTATAACAGCGACATTCCAGAGATTTTCTTGCGCCTGGGATTCAGGTCATCCATGCTGAGATTCGGGGTGTCCTGCAAGTGGAACAAAATCTACGTTTGATTCACCAAGCGCATGTAAAGAGACAGCCTCAAGATTGCTAACACCAATCCTTGTCGACTGCGCTCAACATGAGACCCCTCGGGTTGCGACGAGAAGACGCTACAGAAGCGAGAAAGTGCGCTCCTCAAGCACTTGCTCCCGCGTTCCCAGATAGCCGTCAGTTCTGGTGACGAACACATCGAGTTCTGTGCTGCCATCCTGTCACCTCCGTCCATTCAGCGTGCCAAAAAAAGCGTTAATCGTATGCGCTGGATTTGGGTGCCCACGGCATTAGTGGTTTCTAGCAATCAGGCTGAATAAGCTCTCCCCGGGCAGCCAATCAAGTACTGGCCCGGAAATTGGGGCCAACTGTTCATCCAGACATCCGATCCCGTCACGAGAGGCGGTCTCCATTATTTGTTCTCGACTATGTCTGCTCATTTTCGACAATATTTAGGTGTTTGCGACTATTTTTGGTCGGAATACATATGACTAGAAAAACATCAAACTGTTGACATTTGCATTTTTACTGTTATAGTTAACTACAACACCAACTCAATACATCACGGAGCTTCGATGCCTACAGCATTTTTCACACGCCGCACCGCACCGCCCTTCTCGGAGCGCATCCCATGAGCGCGGAATGGAACGACAACAGCCCCATCTACCGCCAGCTCAAAGCCAGGGTGGTGGGCATGATGCTCGATGGCGTGCTGCAGTCCGGCGACGCCCTGCCTTCGGTGCGCCAGGTGGCGGCCGATTATCAATTGAATCCCATCACGGTCTCGCGTGCCTATCAGGAACTGGTCGACGATGCCCTGGTGGAAAAACGCAGAGGACTCGGTATGTATGTATTGGAAGGCGCCCGCGACAAATTGCTGGCCAGTGAACGCGAGCGCTTCATGCGCGAAGAATGGCCGGCGATGCTGGAACGCATCACGCAACTGGGTCTGGACTTCGATCAACTACTGCAAGCGAGCCGCGACAGTGGTGCACACGGAGAAAACGCATGAATGCATTGAACAAGGATAGCGTCATCAGCGCGCGCGGCTTGCGCAAGCAGTATGGCAAGCAGGTGGCCATCGATGGCATCAGCTTCGATATCGCGCCAGGGCGCATCGTCGGCTTGATCGGGCCTAACGGTTCCGGCAAGACCACCACCCTGAAAGCCATCCTGGGCCTGACAGGTTTCGACGGCGAACTGTCGGTGCTGGGGCGCGATCCGCGCGTGCAGCGCGACGCGCTGATGGAAGACGTGTGCTTCATCGCCGACGTGGCCATCCTGCCGGGCTGGCTGCGCGTGGCCGACGCCATCGATTTCGTTGCCGGCGTGCATCCACGTTTCGACCGCAGCAAGGCCGAACGCTACCTGGCCCACACCAAGCTGGCGCCGAAAATGAAGGTCAAGGCCATGTCGAAAGGCATGGTGGTGCAGCTGCACCTGGCACTGGTGATGGCGATCGACGCCAAACTGCTGGTGCTCGACGAGCCGACCCTGGGCCTGGACATCCTGTACCGCAAGCAGTTCTACCAGAACCTGCTGGAAGACTATTTCGATGAAAACAAGACCATCGTCATCACCACGCACCAGATCGAGGAAGTGGAACACATCCTCAGCGACCTGATGTTCATTCGCGACGGCAAGATCGTGCTGGCTTCGACCATGGAAGAGGTAGGCGAGCGCTACATCGAGGTGATGGTGGGGCCGCAACACGTCAATCCGGCGCGCGCCCTGCAGCCGATCAGCGAACGCAGCGTGTTCGGCAAGTCCGTGATGCTGTTCGACGGCGTCGCCCGCACCCAGCTGACTGCCCTCGGCGAAGTACGCACGCCCAGCCTGGCTGACCTGTTTGTCGCGACCATGAAAGGATCGTACCAATGAGTATTTCCCCTGCAAACAAGCTGCAATGGCTGCTCCGGCGCGAACTGTGGGAACACAAGGGCATGCTGGTGTGGACGCCTGCCCTGATCGGCGTCGTCATGACGGTGCTGGGCGCCCTGATGGCGGCCGCGACCGTCGCAAAGACCAAAATGCACACGGCGCTCATCGTCAATGGCGAGGAAATTTCCTGGAGCACCGTCTTCAATACCCGTACCTTCGGTCCGCGCCGCACGGAAATCATCGATGCCGTCGCCAACAACTATACGTACGCGGCTGCGCCGCTGTTCCTGGCGCTGGGCTTCCTGGTGTTTTTCTATTGCCTGAGCGCCCTGCATGACGAACGCCGCGACCGCAGCGTGCTGTTCTGGAAATCGCTGCCCATCTCGGATGCGCAAACGGTGCTGTCGAAAGCGGCCATCGCCCTGCTGGTAGCGCCGCTGATCGTGGCCGCCGCCGCCAGCCTGACTTCGCTGGCTCTGATCCTGATCCTGAGCGGCGTGCTGGCGGCCAACGGCATCCACGTGTTTGCCGAACTGCTGGGCTCTCCCGGCCTGTACCTGGGACCGCTGCGCGTGTTCGGCTTGCTGCCCGTGTATTGCCTGTGGGCCTTGCCGACGGTCGGCTGGCTGCTGATGGTCTCGAGCTGGGCCAAATCGAAAGTCTTCCTGTGGGCCGTCGGACTGCCGCTGCTGCTGCTCATTTTGACAGCCTGGGTAGGCAAGCTGACGCAGACGGAAAACGAACTCAGCTGGATACAGCTGCCTGTCTTAGGACGCGCACTGCTGGGCACCCTCCCCGGCAGCTGGTATCTGTTTGAACCGGAACTGCTGCCGCAAATGCACGCCCTGGCAACTGGAGGCTCGCACATGACACGTATCGACGTGTTCAGCAATTCCTGGTCCAGCCTGGCCTTGCCAGCCGTCTGGCTGGGTGCGGCGGCAGGCGGAGCGCTGATTTACGCCGCCATCCGCCTGCGCCGCTGGCGCGAGGAAGGCTGACAGCGCAATATCATCACTGCCCCATACAAAACGCCCCGCCCGCCGGGGCGTTTTCCATTTTGCGACCCATTTCGCCACCTGAAATAATAACTATTCTCCTGATAGTGATTATCAAAGCACATCTGCGTCAAATAAAGGCTATGCAATTGATAGTATTAAATAGATGTATAAATTACAAATAATTATTTATATCATATTTTATTGCCGATCACATTTCAGGCTTTCCCCGCAAAAAAACAACAACTAGCAATTCGATAGCGAGACATTTTTTTACTGAAAGGTGAAGAGAGACTGGAACACATCAGCAGATTCAGCCGAAATTCCCCATTTAGTGACAATCCGTGACTATTCCTTAGCGTAAAGCTAGGCAAAATAAAGTCATGAAAGTGATCAAAATGAAATTGAAAGTTTCTTAATTGAAACTACCATCAGAGTGAGCGCAGAAGTTTCCCGCATACAAACAGGGCGTTTTGACATTGTGTATCGCCAGAAAGACCGAATGCGGGTGAGGCAAAATAGCAGCAAGCGGTGCCACACACAATAAATGCATAAATAACATTATTAATATTTTTAAAGAAACGCTCTCTTGCACCAGCGATCTTTTCCCAGTTATGTTTTACTTGTCACCATCAACGACGACGACAGCAAAGTTCAATCACGGCCCAAGCCACGCCGGAGTAAGTAAGGAGAATAATTTCATTATTAATTTTTTAATATCTTAAAAAATTTCACAAATATATAACCTCTTCCGGAGACTTTCAAATGGCCACCACCCAAAATCCAGCACAAGCTCCCGTCAATACCGAAGGCGCTGCCGCCAAGATCACGACGCCCGCAAAAAAAGCTGCCAATCCAAAAAATGGCGATCGCAAGCAGTATGACGAAGACGAACTGATAAAAGGCACCGATGCAAGCGCGTCCATGCCGCCTGAAAATGTCGTGGAAGTCACGGGAAGCGCCGAGAGCGGCAATGCTGGCGCCCTGGGTGCGGCCGCAGCGGCGGCTGCGGCAGCCTTGGCAGCCGGTGGCGGTGGCGCGGCCGCAGGCCAGGCCGGCACCGGCGGCGCCGACCTCGGCACGCCGCAAAGCGATAACAACGGCGGCGCTGCAGGCGCGGCGGGCACTGGCGCAGGTGCCACCGGCATCCCCAGCGGCAGTGTCGTGGACGTTGCCGGCGCATCGGCTGGCGCGGGTGGCGGCGCCGGCGCGGGCGCAGCGGGTGGTCTGGGCGGACTTGGCGTGCTGGGTGGGCTCGGCGGCCTTGGCCTGGTTGCCGCAGCGGCAGGCGGCGGAGGCGGCTCCGGTACTGTTGGCTCCGGTACAGGTGGCACGGGCACAGGCGGCACGGGAACAGGAGGAACAGGTGGTACGGGTACTGGTGGCACCGGCGGTACGGGTGGTACCGGTACTGGTGGCACCGGCGGTACGGGTACTGGTGGCACCGGCGGTACTGGTGGCACCGGCGGTACGGGTGGCACTGGCGGTACGGGTGGTTCGACCGGCGGCCAGGGTGGCACGGGGAATCAATCCAGTACCATTACCGTCACCAACGCGGCCGTGCTGGCTGCCGCCGCCGCGGCGGCGGCAGCCGCCAATGCCCTGGCCGATGACGCCAGCGCCGCTGCGGCAGCAACCACGGCAGCAGCTTCGCTGGCTGCGGCGAATGCGGCCCTCCTGGCCGATCAACTGGCCGCACAAGCCGCAGCAGCAGCGGCGGCAGCCTTGCTCGCTGCTAATAGCGCCACCAGCGACGATGCACTGGCAGTCAGCACTGCTGCTGTCGTCCCGGGCGTGCAAGCGGCCGCTACCGCCGCCACGAATGACGACAACGCGGCCGCTGCGGCGGCCGCTACCGCCGCCATATCCCAGGCCGCCGCCACGTCGGCGCAAAATGACGATGCGGCTGCCGTCACGGCCGCCGCCAACGCTGCTGCCGCGCACGCCGCTGCCGATGCGGCACAAACGCAAGCGGACCAGACTAACGCCCCTGCGTTGCAAGCTATCGCCGATGCAGCCGACGTGGTCGCCACTGCTGCCAATACCCAGGCGGCGCTGACCGACGCGGCGGCGCTGGGTATCATCTCGGCCAATGATGCTGCTGCCGCCGCCGCTGCCACTGCGCTGGCCAATGCCACAGACGCCGCCGCACTGGATCTGGCGGCAACTGCAGCCGCCAATGCCGCCGTCGCGGCCGGCATCCAGGCCAGCCTGACGGATGCCGACGCCCTGGCGCTCGTTTCCAATGCCGATGCGGCCATTGCCGCCGCCGCCGCCAGCGTAGCCGACGCCACCGATGCCGCCGCCCTGGGCGCCGCCTCGAATGCCGCCACCACTGCGGCAGCGAATGCAGCAGCCGCCGCCAACGCCAGCGATGCCGCGGCACTGGGCATCTCCGCCACCGCCGCCGCGAATGCGGCCGCCACGGCCAATACGCAAGCGGGTCTGACCGATGCCGTCGCCTTGAGCATGGCAGCGGATGCCGCCGCAGGCGTCGCCGCCTGGGATGCATCGATTGCCAACGCCAGCGATGCCGTTGCCCTGCAAGCTGCCGCCGACGCGGCCGCGACGAACGCCGCCAATGCGCAAACACAAGCGAATATGACGGACGCACCCACTCTGGGCCTGATTGCCGACGCTGCCACAGCGGCATCGGACGCAGCACAACTCCAGGCCGGCTTGACGGATGCGGCCGCGCTGGCCCTGATTTCCAATGCCGATGCCGCCGCCGCAGCGGCTGCCGCCTTGGCCGCCAGCACGGATGCCGCCGCGCTCGATGCCGCCGCAGCGCTTGCCGCCACCGTGGCCGCGAATGCCGTCGTCACCGCCAGCCTGAGCGACGCGGCCGCCCTGCAAATCACGGCCGATGCGGCCGCCAGCACGTCCGTTAGTGCCGCCGCGCAAGCGGCATTGACGAACGCCGCCGCCCTGCAAGTAATTTCAGACGCCGATGCCAGCGCCGCGCTGGCAGCGCAAACGACGGCCAACCAGACGGATGCGGCCGCCCTCGCCGCTGCCGACGCCGCCGCCGCCAGCGATGCCGCCAATGCGCAGACAGTGGCCGACCAGACCGATGTCGTCGCCCTGCAGCAAGCGGCCGACCAGGCCGATGCCGATGCGGCAGCCGCCAATGCGCAAGCCAGCCTGCTGGACGTCAACGTCGCCCTGAATGCCTTCAATCTCGCCAACCTCGCCGCCCTGGCCGCCAACGTCACGGCTGGGCAGACCAGCGTGCTCGATCTGACGGCCACCGTCAATAGCTTGCAGCTCGGTGCCGATAATGCCGATATCACTGCCGCCCTGTTCGATGCCACCATCCTGGCCGGCATCTCCAACGCCGATGCGCTGACAGCCACCGGCCTGCAAACCATCGCCGCCGCGACCGATGCCGATGCACTGATCGCCGCCGCCGCCACTGCCGTCTCGGCGGCGGAAACGGCCGCCCTGCTGGGCGGGATCGATATCTCGGCCGTCAGCGCAGCTGCCGCGGCACAGGCCGCCGCCGCGGCAGCCGCCGCCACGGCCGCGCTGACAGACGCCGGCACGCTGGGCATCATCTCCACTGCCGATGCCGCCGCTGAACTTGCCGCCCAGGCGGCTGTCACCAGCTTGACGGCTGCCAATACGCTGGCGCAAAACGCCCTGACCACGGCACAATTTGTTGCCAATCAGACCGATGCCGTGGCCCTGGGCCTGCTCTCTTCCGCAGCCGACGCGGCCGCAGCTCTGGCCGTCACGACCGCAGGCCAGACGGACGCCGTCGCGCTGAGCCTCATCTCGAACGCCGATGCGCTGGTCGCTACCTCCGCCGCCAACCTGGCCGCGCTGACGGATGCCACGGCGCTGGGCTTGATCTCGACCGCCGATGCCAGCGTTGCCGCCACCCTGCAGGCAACGGCCAACCTGACGGACGCCGCCGCCCTGGGCCTGCTCGCCACGGCCGCCGCTGCCGCCGCCAATACGGCGACGAATGTTGCCAACCTGACCGATGCGGTGGCCCTGGGCACGCTCTCGACAGCGGCCAGCACCGCCGCCAATACGGCCGCCGCCACCGCCGCGCTGACCGACGCCACGGCATTGGGTCTGGTGGCCACGGCCGACGCGGCTGCCGCTGCCGCCCTGCAAACGACGGCCAACCTGACCGACGCGGTGGCACTGGGCCTCGTCTCGACGGTCGCCAACACGGCCGCCAGCACCGCTGCCGCCGTCGCCAGCCTGACCGATGCCGTGGCACTGGGCACCGTCTCGACAGCCGCCACGGCCGCCGCCAATACGGCAGCGGCCACAGCCGCCCTGACCGACGCCGTGGCCCTGGGCTTGACGGCCACCGTCGATGCGGCCGCCGCCACCGCCGCACAAACGACGGCCAACCTGACGGATGCCGTCGCCCTGGGCCTGGCGGCGACCGTGAATGCCACCGCCGCCACGGCGGCCGCCACCGTTGCCGGCCTCACCGATGCCGTCCTGCTGGGTACCGCCCACACGCTCGACGTCACGGCCGCCACCGTGGCAGCCACCAAAGCCGCCTTGACGGATGCCGCCGCCCTGACCACCGTCGCCAACAACGACGCCGCCAATGCCACCGCCCTGGCTGCCTATTCCACGGCCCATCCGTTCGACGTGGGAGCGGCACTGGCAGCCACCCTCGCCGCCACCAAGGCATCCTTGTCGCTCGCCGCCGCACAATCGGCGCAAGCAGACGACGCGGCGGCCGCCTCGACAGCAGCCACGGCTGCTGCATCCCTGACCGCCCTGAACAATGCGCTGGCGGCCGACAATGCCGCCACCGCCGCTGCCACCCTGGCCCTGACGTCCCAGGCGGCAGCCACAGCGGCGCAGCTGGACGATACCGCAGCGGCCACCGCCGCCGGCGTGGCAGCCACCTCGCTGGCAGCGGCCCAGGCGGCGCAGGCGGCCGATACAGCCGCCGCCACGACGGCAGCGACGGCGGCCAGTGCCCTGGCAGCCCTGAATGCTGCTCTGCAAGCGGACGCGAATGCGGCCGCCACGGCCGCCGCCGCCGTGACGGCGAGCGCGGCCACCGCTGCCGCCATCGCCGACGACCTTGCCGCAGCGACGGCCGCCACCCTGGCGGCCACCTCGCTGGCCGCTGCGCAGGCAGCACAAACGGCCGACAACGCCGCCGCCAGCGCTGCCACCATCGCCGCCAATGCGCTGGCCTCCCTGAATGCGGCCAAGGCCGACGATGTAGCAGCCGCTGCGGCTGTACTGAACTCCACCAACGCCACGGCCGCCGCCGTCGCCGCTACCGCCGCCGACACGGCTGCTGCGGCAGCAGCCGCCGTGGCAGCCATGTCGGCCGCCGCCACGCAGCACGCGCAAGCGGACGATATTGCGGCAGCCTCAGCCGCCCTCACGGCATCCATCTCGCTGGCAGCCACGCAGGCAGCGCAAGCTGCCGACCTTGCCGTCGGCACGACCGCGACGGCGGCAGCGAACGCACTGGCTGCACTGAACCTGGCCCTGAACCACGACAGCCTCGCCGCCACTGCAGCCACGGCGGCGGCCAACGCCCAGGCAGCCCTGAGTGCGGCCACGACCACACTCAACGCGGCAATCCTGTCTGCCAGCGCCTCGCTCGCCGCTACCAATGCCGCCTTGGGCGCCGACGCCACGGCGGCCAGCACGGCGGCCGCTGCAGCCGCCGCACAGGTCCTTGCCGACGCCGCTCTGCTGGCCGATGCAGGGCTGGCCGCGCTCGCGACGGCAGCCAACAATGCTCTGGCAGCAGCCAGTGCAGCGCTGGCTGCCGACGATGCCGCCGCCAATGCCGCGCACACGGCGGCGCTCTCGGCGGCCGCTACACTGGCGGCGCAACTGGCCGACACGGCAGCCCTGAATGCCCATGCCGCGCTCAACGCTGCCATCCTCAACCTGAACGCCGCAGTGACGGCCGATCTGAACGCCACGGATGCCGACAATGACAAGACGCTGAAACTGAACCTCCTCCTCGCCGCCAAGGGAGCGGCCGACGACGCGGCCCAGGCCAATGCCAACGCGGCGGCCGCCCATGCGGCGCTGGCGGCGGCCCAGGCCGACGACATGGCGGCGGCCACCGCCGCCGCCAATGCAACAGCTGCGCATGCGGCGGCGGTCGCGGCGCAAAACGCCGATGCCGCGGCAGCAACGGCAGCGGCGCAAGCGGCAACTTCGCTGGCGGCCACCCTCAATGCCCAGGCGGACGATGCCACGGCAGCAGCAGCCGCCACGGCAGCAGCCAGCGCGCAGGCTGCGCTGGACGCAGCCCTGGCCGCCGACGCCAGCGTCGCCGCCACCGCCGCCGCGGCAGCCGCCGCCCAGCTGGCAGCGCAAAACGCGCATGACGCCGATGCGGCAGCCGCAGCAGCGGCCGTCGCGGCCGCCATTACCCTGGCAGCCACGCAAGCGGCGCAGGCAGACGACGCGGCCGCCGCCCTGGCAGCGGCCAACGCGGCCAACGCCCAGGCAGCGCACAACGCCGCCGTCGCCGACGACCAGGCCGCAGCAGACGCCGCAGCAGCAGCGGCGCTGGCGCAAACGGCTGCCACGGCCGCTGCAGCAGCCGATGCCGCAGCGGCCGCCAGCGCCGCCGCAGCGGCATCCGCACTGCTCGCCGCACAAGCAGCACAAGCCGACGACACGGCCGCCAATCAGGCAGCGGCGAATGCCGCTGCCGCCGCCGCCGCGCACACGGCCGCCATCGCCGCCGATGCGCTGGCAGTCAGCACGGCGGCAACGGCCGCCAGCGCACTGGCGGCCGCCACCGCCGCACAGAACGACGACAACGCAGCAGCGGCCGCGGCCGCCACTGCCGCTATCTCGCTGGCACTCACGCAGGCGGCACAGGCCGACGATGCGGCGGCTGCTGCGGCCACCCTCAACGCCAACAACGCGGCGGCAGCCGCGCTGGCCGCCCATGCCGCCGATGCGGCCGCGCCGCTGGCGCAGGCGCAGGCCGCCGCTTCCCTGCTGGCCCTGCAAGCGGCGCAAGCCGACGATGCCGTAGCCGCCAGCGCAGCGGCAGCAGCGGCGCAAGCGCACGCCAATGCGAATGCCGCGTATGCGGACGACGCGGCGGCAGCCCAGGCCAATGCCGACGCGCAGGCAGCCGACGCAGCCCTGGCGCAAGCGAACACCATCGCCGCGCAGACCGACGCCAGCGCCCTGGCCGTCGTGGCAAATGCGGATGCGGCCCAAGCCGCCGCCGTGCAAGCCATCGCCGACCAGACCGATGCCACAGCACTCACGCAGGCGGCCGATGCGGCGGCGGCGGCGGCGCTGGCAGCGGCGCAAACGGCCGCCCTGACGGACGCCAGCGCCCTGCACCTGGCCGCCGATGCTGCAGCGGCGGCGGCCATGCAAGCGCAGGCGCAGGCTGACCTGACGGACGCCAGCTCGCTGACGGTGGCGGCAAATGCCGATGCCGCAGCAGCGGCGGCAGCCCAGGCGCTGGCCAACCTGACGGACGCGAGCCAGCTCTTCGTGCTGAGCCAGAATGCCCTGCACAACCCGCTGACGGTGACCGACTTCAGCACCGGCCTGCCAGCCGCCGGCGGTGACGTGATCGACATGTCCGCCATCGCCGACCTGACGGCAGCGGTGGCCGTCGGCGTCAATCTGAGCACGGACTTTGGCAACGACAACCTGTTCATCTTCGACGGCACGTCCGTGTCGATTGGCGCGGCGGCCAGCGCCATCGCGGCCGACAGCAGCGTCTTGTCGGGCCAGGGCTACATCGTCATCGCCGATGCGCAAAACAGCGGCGCCGTGACGGTGTATCACTCGAGTGACCTGAGCAACGCCAACGCCATCGACACGGCGCTGGTGCTGCTGAGCGGGGTAAACATCACGCAACTGACGGCGGCCAACTTCGTCGTCTGAAGCAGGGGCACCCACGCCAGGCGTCGCGCCTGGCACGGCAGCGGGAGCGCAGCACAGCGCGCTCCCGCCACACCTTGAAATGCGTCAGGCCTCGTGCCGGAAAAAAACGGGATGAAATTACGCGGTTTCCCAGCATTGTCCTTACTGCCACGCATCGCGGCCTTGCTGGCGGCCGTGGCCATGGCGTCGGTATCGTCTTTCGCCAGCGCCCAGGGCGCCACGGCCTGGAGCTTCGACCAGGTCTTGCAGCAGGCGTTGCAAAGCCACCCGGCCGTCCAGGGCAAGCGCTCCGCGCAGGCGGCCGCGCGCGCCGACCTCGATGGCGCGCAGTGGCAGCGCTTTCCCAGCCTGTCGGCCGAAGTGCCCACCGGTTCGCAGGAAACGGGTGGCGTGGTGCGCATCGAGCAGCCGCTGTGGAGCGGTGGCCGCATCGACGCCGGTATCGATGCCGCCGGCAGCCGGGTCGACGCAGCCGGCGCGGCCATCGAGGAAGAACGCCTGACCCTGTCCCTGCGCGTGATCGCCGCCTACACCGAGGCGCTGCGCCAGACGGCGCGCGTGCGCTCGGCGGAAGAAGGCCTGGCCGAACACCAGCGCCTGCTGGACATGATCAAACGCCGCGTGGTGCAGTCGGTCAGTTCGCAGACCGACCAGCGCCTGGCCGAGTCGCGCAGCTACCAGGCGGCCAACGACGTGTCGAATGCACGACAGGCGCTGGAAAACGCGCTGGCGCAGCTATCGCAACTGGCCGGCAAGCCCGTGCGCCTGGTCAGCAGCACGGGCATCGGCGTGGGCGAACCGCAGCCCGACGCCAGCCTGGAAAGGGTCATGCGCCAGGCCATAGCCTACTCCCCTACCCTGCAACGCCTCGATTTCGAGGCGCAGGCAGCCGATTCCGAGATCACCCTGCAGCGCTCGGCCTACATGCCGAAGCTCGTGCTGCGCATGGAAAAGCCCACGGGCGGCATCAATGCCGACAATCGCACGCGTGCCATGCTGGTGCTGCAGGCGCAGCCGGGCGCCGGCTTGTCGGCCAAGGCTGGCGTGGACGCCGCAGTCGCCCGGCGCGAAGGCGCGCGCGCCGCGCACGATGTGGCCGAACGCGAGGTGCGCGAGCGTTTCACGCTGGACTGGAACGAGGCCGAAGCGAGCCGCCAGCGCCTGGGCAATGCGGGCGAGGCCAGCACCTCATCGACGCAGGTGTTCGAATCGTATGCGCGCCAGTACGTGATCGGCCGCAAGAGCTGGAACGATGTGCTCAACGCCGTGCGCGAAGCGACCCAGGCGCAGTTTTCACTGGAAGACACGCGCGCGCAGGCGATTGCCGCCAGCCTGCGCCTGGCCGCGCAAACGGGCACGCTGGCCGGGCGCACGGCACCGGCAGGCCTGGCGCGCCCGAAGTGATACCGACATGATGCCAACAGGAGACAGCGTGGATACCTCCATCAAACATGGCTTGCTGACACTCATCGACAGGGCCGCGCGCCTGACAGGTCAGCACCTGCCCGCCGCCCGCCTTGCCGACCTGCAGCGCCAGCTGGAACAGGTTGATGACAACGGCGCGCCCAGCGTGGTCCTCACCACCGCCTGGCAAGCGGGCGGACTGGAAGGCGCTGCGCGGGTGCTGCACGAGCCGTCGCCGGGCGAGCTGCCGTTCGCCGTCTACAGCACCAGCACGGGCTGGGGCTTGCTGCAGTCGCGCGGCGCCGACGGCGTCTGGCACGGCGAAGGCATCGATGGACGCGCCTTGCAACTGGACTCGCTGGCGGGCCTGGCTTGCGTGGCCTTGCCGCGGCGCAGCGAAAAAAGCGGTGCCCGCCCCGGCGCCCTGGGCCTGGTGCGCAACGCCCTGTGGCTGAAAAAGAGCGTGTTTGTCGACGCCGTGCTGGCCACCGCGCTGGTGACCCTGCTGACCATGGCCACCTCGCTGTTTTCCATGCAGGTGTACGACCGCGTGATTCCGAACCAGAGCTTCAGCACCCTGTGGGTGCTGGTGGTGGGAGTGGCCCTGTCGATCGGCCTGGAATTCATCCTCAAGCAGGTGCGTAGCCGCATCGTCGACCATTCGTGCAACGATGTCGACCATGAGCTGTCAGAGTGGTTTTTCCAGCGCATGCTGGGCATCCGCATGGAAGCGCGCCCCTCCTCGGTCGGCACCCTGGCGGCGCAAGTGAAGGGCTTTGAAATGGTGCGCGGCGTGCTCACCTCGACCTCCCTGTTCGTGCTGACGGACGTGCCCTTCGCTCTGATTTTTCTCGCCATGATCACCATCATCGGCGGGCCGCTGGTGGTGGTGCCGCTGGTGGCCTTGCCGCTGGCCCTTGTGTGCGGGTTGATGTTCCAGCGCGCCATCCAGGGCCACACGCGCAAGAACCTCAACGCCAGCAACCGCAAGGCGGGCTTGCTGGTGGAAGCCGTCGATGGCGTCGAAACGCTCAAGGGCAGCAGCGCCGAATGGATGATGCAGGCGCGCTGGGCCGAACTGGTGGCCGAGAGCAGCCACGCGGAGCAGAATATCCGCGACTATGCAGCCCTGTCGCAAAACATCACGGCCGCCTTCCAGCAGCTGACCAACGTGGCGCTGATCTCCATGGGTGCGTGGTTCGTGGCGGAGAACCAGATGACCATGGGCGCGCTGATGGCGTGCACCATCATCAGCAACCGCGCCCTGATGCCCATCGTGCAGCTGCCCGCCGTGATGGTGCAGTGGGCGCACGCGCGCGCCTCGATCGATGGCCTGGAACAGGTCATCAGCCTGCCCAACGAGGCGGACAACGCGCAGTTCGCGCTGACGCCGCGCAGCCTCGATACGGGACTGCGCTTCGAACGTATCGGCTTTACGTATGGCGGCGCGCAAAAGGTGGCGCTGGAAGTGGAAAGCCTGTCCATCCGCCCCGGCGAACGGGTCGGCCTGGTGGGCGCCATCGGCTCGGGCAAGAGCACCCTGCTGAAACTGGCCTCGGGCCTGTACCAGCCGGCCGAAGGCAAGGTATATCTGGGCGACGTCGACATGGCCCTGCTGGCGCCGGCCGTGGTGCGCGAGATGATCGGCTATCTGCCGCAGGAAACGCGGCTGTTCAGCGGCAGCCTGCGCGACAACCTGCTGCTGGGACTAGCCGACCCGGGCGAGGAAGCGATCCTGGCCGCGGCAAAACGCACGGGCTTGATCGAGCTGATACTGGGCCAGCCACGGGGACTTGCGCTGGCCATTACCGAAGGCGGACGGGGTGTGTCGGGCGGCCAGCGCCAGTTGATCGCCGTCACGCGCCTGCTGCTGGCCAAGCCGCGCATCTGGCTGCTCGATGAACCGACGGGCGCCATGGATGCGAAGACGGAAGCGCGCATCGTCGGGCTCCTGGGCGAACTGGCGGCCGACGGCGTGACCATGGTCGCCACCACGCACAAGAATGCCCTCTTGCCGCTGCTTGACCGCCTGGTGGTGCTGCAGGCGGGACGGGTGCTGCTCGACGGCCCGCGCGACTTTGTCCTGGCCAAGCTGTCGGGCAAGCCGCAGGCCGTGCCCACGCCGGTAGCCGCAACTGCGCCAGTGGCGCAAGGAGCGGTGGCATGAAACTGGCAACAGTGGAAACGCGGGAAGAAGCGAAACGGGGCCGGCTGCTGATCTGGAGCTGCACGGCGGCGCTCGCTGGCGTCATCGCCTGGGCTTCGTGGGCGGAGCTGGACCAGGTGACGCGCGCCAACGGCCAGGTGATCGCCAGTTCGCGCAACCAGATCATCCAGGTGGCCGATGGCGGCGTGCTGGCCGAACTGCGCGTGCACGAAGGCAGCGTGGTAAAAAAGGGCGAACTGCTGGCCCGCTTCGACCGCACGCGGGCCGAGACGAGCTACCTGGAAAGCACGGCCAAGGCAGCCGGGCTGAAGGCGGCCGTGGCGCGCCTGCAGGCGGAAGTGTTTGGCGGCGCGCCGAAATTCCCGCCCGAACTGCAGGCGTTTCCGGAATTTCGCGCCAACCAGCTGGCCCTGTTCAGCAAGCGCCAGGGCGCCGTGCAAGCGGAAGTGAGTTCGCTGGACAGCGCCATGAAGCTGATCAGGGAAGAGCTGGAAATGAATCTGCCGCTGCTGGAAACGGGGGACGTCAGCCGCGCGGAAGTACTGAAACTGCGGCGCCAGGTGGTCGACATCCAGGCGCAGATCACCAACCGGCGCAACAAATACCTGCAAGACAGCCAGACGGACCTGGTAAAAGCCCAGGAAGACCTGGCCGGCGTGCTACAGACGGTGACGCAGCGCAAGGAGCAGCTGGGTTCGACGGACATTTACGCACCCACCGACGGCATCGTGCGCAATGTGCGGCTCACCACCCTGGGCGGCGTGGCCAAGCCGGGCGAGGAAATCCTGCAAATCGTGCCGACGGACGATGACCTGATCATCGAGGCAAAAGTCAAGCCGGCCGACATCGCCTTCATCAAGCCCGGCCTGCCCACGGCCGTCAAACTCGATGCCTACGACTACGGCATCTACGGGCGCCTGCGCGGCACCGTCAGCTACATCAGCGCCGATACCTTAAGTGAAGACAACAAGGGCAACGAACAGCCGTACTACCGCGTGCAGATCAAGACCAGCGGGCGCAAACTGGTGGGCAAGAATGGCGAGCCGATCCTGATCCAGCCGGGCATGACGGCCACCGTGGAAATCAACACGGGCCGCAAAACGGTCTTGCGCTACCTGATGAAACCGATCACCAAGACGTTTTCTGAATCGATGGGGGAGCGGTGATCTAGCGGGCGATGTCAGGCGGTCGGTTTCAATTGACCAATGACGCTGGCCACCTTGGCGGTAATCATGTCGACCGCGGGGCCATTGGCGCCGTGCGGCAAAATGACATCGGCATTGCGCTTGGTGGGTTCGATGAATTGCTTGTGCATCGGGCGCACGGTTTCCAGATACTGCTCGATGACACTTTCCACCGAGCGGCCACGTTCCGTAATATCGCGTTGCATGCGGCGGATGAAGCGCACGTCGGAGGCCGTGTCGACAAAGATCTTCAGCGACATCATGTCGCGCAAGTCTTCGTCATACAAGGCAAACAGGCCTTCGATGACGATCACCGGGGCCGGTTTGACGGGAATGGTCCTGCTGGAGCGATTGTGCAGCGTGAAGTCGTACTCGGGCATGTCGATCGCGACACCATTGCGCAAGGCCTGGATGTGCTGCACCAGCAATGGCCATTCGAACGCCTGCGGATGGTCGTAATTCTGCTGGCGGCGAACTTCAGGGGAGAGGTGCGTCTGGTCGCAGTAGTAATCGTCCTGCATCACGACCGAGACCATGTCGGCGCCAAACGACGCCAGCACTTGTTGTGATACGGTGGACTTGCCACTGCCGCTTCCGCCAGCGACACCAATGATAAACGGTTGGAAAGAAATCTTATTCATGCCGAATGATACCGGAAACGCGACCGGACTGACAGGGAGCGGCTGCAAAGCCGGGCCTGTCACGCGCCATGCACCAGCCGCGCATACAGCTCGGCCACCCGCTCTGCGGTGATGCCGTCGCGCTGCTCCAGCGCCAGCGGATGCTCCGTCGGTTCCAGCTCGATGAATGGGCGCACGCCATCGTCGCGCAGGTGGACGCGGGTTTTCAGGTTCAGGGTGGCCGGGTACACGGGCAGCTGTGTGCTGAGCCAGCCGAAGAAGGGGCCGATGTGCGCCCGCTGCGCGTCATTGAAGCAGGCGTCCCAGGCGTCGAAGCTCTCGCCGCTCAGCGACACCCACACGCCCCAGCTGAACGGCTCTTCCGAGCCATGCACGGGGATGTCGATGGTGGCGCGCACGAAGCAGTGCGCTTCGTCGACGATGCAGGCGTCGCTGTCGAGATGGCAGCGCGCTTCGCGCTCGGCAGGCGCCATCTGCTCATATAGCCACGGCGCATTGGCGCCAAAGCTGGGCATGCCCGTGTGGGTCTCGCCGCAGGAGCGGCAAAGGAAGGAAAACGTCATGCGTGCAGTGACGTTATTCGAACTGCTTGCGGAACGCCTCGAACTGCGCCGCCAGGCCATCGAAGTCGCTGCGCAATTGCAGCACTTCCTGTTCCAGCTGGGCCACGCGACTGCCTTGTTGCGGCGCGCTGACGGCACCGGCAAAACCGGCCGCCGTCTCGATCTGCGCCAGCGCTTCTTCGCCGCCCAGCAAGTGGCCGTAGCGCGGTTCCTTGGCACCGGGGGCGACGGCCAGCCTGGCCACCAGCGGCGGGTATTTATCGATCAGGAACTGCAGGCCAGCTTCCACTTCCGCCACCGACTTGAATTCATGCACGCGGCCACTGCGGCTGCGGATTTCGCCCGCCGTCTGCAAGCCGCGCAGCATCAATATCGTCAGGATGGCCAGTTTGTCCTGTTCCAGCGACCATTTGATGCGCATGCGGTGTTCGTACTTGGCGACACGCGCGCCAGCCTGCGTGATGCCATTGACGAATTTACGCTGCATCAGACGCTGCAGGACATCGTAGACTGTTTCCTCGGACAGGGCCATGACGGGATCGCGGCTGGACAGCTGGTTGCAGCCGTTGGTCAGGGCATTCAAGGACAAGGGGTAGCTGTCCGGCGTCAGCGCTTCCTTTTCGGCCAGCACGGCCAGCACGCGGATCTCGAAGGGGTCGAGCAGATTCGGATTGTCACTGCCTTTTTCTGCTGCGTTTTCAGCTATGTTTACGTCTGTAGTCATGCCTGTATCCTTAATCAACCAGCTTATTCATTTGCTCGGAATCAAATTTATCACACTCAGGCACAGCCTGGCAGCATATGCCCGCCGCCTTCAGGGTGGCGAGGATGGTTTCGATACGCTGTTCCTGCGCAACGGCATGCGTGATCAAGCCTTGCAGGGCTTTCGACAGCGGATCGTCGCCGTTGGGCGTGACGCCATACGCGGCGAACAGGTGGGCCGTGCTGCCCTCGCGCAAGGCGTTGACATCCTTTTGCACGATGTGCGCCGGGTTGCCCACGGCCGTGGCGCCGGATGGCACGGGTTTGAGCACCACGGCATTCGAGCCCACCTTGGCGTACTCGCCCACCGTGAAGCTGCCCAGCACCTGGGCGCCGGCGCCGACGATGACGCCCCGCCCCAGGGTCGGATGGCGTTTGCTGCCGCTATGCAGCGAGGTGCCGCCCAGGGTCACGCCCTGGTAAATGGTGCAATCGTCGCCGACGATGGCCGTCTCGCCGATCACCACGCCGAAGCCATGGTCGATGAAGACGCGCCGGCCGATAACCGCGCCCGGGTGGATTTCAATGCCCGTGATGATGCGGGCGATATACGAAATGAAGCGCCCCACCCACTTCATGTGCCGCGTCCAGCACCAGTGCGCCCAGCCGTGCATGACGATGGCGTGCAAGCCCGGGTAACAGGTCAGTACCTCCCAGCCATTGCGGGCGGCGGGGTCACGTTCGATGATGCTGTTGATGTCTTCGCGCAGGTGGTGGAACATAATGAAAACGGATAAGGTGGAACGCAAATGGTAGCGTATTCGGCGGCGTGCTGCCGGAGAGGCAGATAAACAACCGCCGCCTCAAGGGCGGCGGTATATAAAGAAGCGCTACAAAACGTTCAGGGCAAGGCGCATTGCCGAAGACAGTACGAATAGTACGGCGAGGCAATGCAACGCCGCCCTGGACGTTTTTTAGCCTTCTTTCGCGATGCGCTGGCGGCGGGCTTCGTACAAGCACACGCCGGAAGCGACCGACACGTTCAGACTCTCGACGGAGCCAAACATCGGGATGCTGACGAGGATATCGCAGGTGTCGCGCGTCAGGCGGCGCATGCCTTCGCCTTCGGAACCCATGACCAGGGCCGTCGGGCCCGTGAAATCGGCTTCGTACAATCCTTTTTCGCCGTCGTCCGAAGTACCGATCAGCCAGATGCCGCGGTCCTTCAGTTCACGCATGGTGCGCGCCAGATTCGTCACGGTGATGTACGGCACGGTTTCGGCGGCGCCGCTGGCGACCTTGGCGGCAGTGGTATTCAAACCCACGGCGCGGTCCTTCGGCACGATGACGGCATGTGCGCCGACGCCGTCGGCTACGCGCAGGCAGGCGCCCAGGTTGTGCGGATCGGTGATGCCGTCGAGTATCAACAGCAGTGGCGGGCCATCGATGGCGTCCAGCAGCTCATCGAGATTGCGCGCCAGCGACAGCTGCGACGCAAAGGCGATCACGCCCTGGTGGCGGCGCGTGCCGACGATCTTGTCCAGGCGCGACGAATCGACGGGCATGACGCGCACGTTGGCAGCCTTGGCGGCGGCGATCATGTCTTTCATGCGGCCGTCGACGCGGCTGGCATCGACGAAAATTTCTTCCACGGACGACGCTTCGTGACGCAGGCGCGAGGTGACGGCGTGGAAGCCGAAAATCATTTTATTCTTCATGTGTTATCGCTTCTTTTAACGCTTGCTTTTGCTTGTTTTTGATACAGTTTTTGCTGCACGTGGTGCCGCCGCGGCGGGTGCCGCGGCTGGTTTTTTGCTGCGCTTCGGCGCGGCGGCCTTGGGAGCTGCCGCCTTAGGGGCTTCCTTCAGGACTGCCTTGGCTTGCACCTTGGCTGCAGGCTTGGCTTGCGCCTTGGCGCCGTTGGAACGGCCGCCTGAACCATTAGCGGCCTTGCCGCCGTTGTTGCCGCTGGCCTTGATCTCGTGGCGCTGCTCGGTCGCGGGACCGGGCTTGACCATGGACTTCTTCTCGCCCTTGCGCTTGCCGCCGCCGTTCGGCTTGGCCGGCACTTCTTCGCCCGCCAGTTCCGCATCGGTCACCAGGCGCAGGTCGATCTTGCGCGTTTCCAGGTCGACACGTGCCACTTGTACCGTCAGACGGTCGGTCAGCTGGTAGCGCTTGCCCGTGCGTTCGCCGCGCAATTCATGGCGCGCATCGTCGTACTGGAAGTAGTCGGTGCCCAGCTCGGTGACGTGCACCAGGCCTTCGACAAACAGGGTGTCGAGCTGCACGAACACGCCAAAGGTGGTCACGCCGGTGATGGTGCCGGTGAATTCTTCGCCCAGCTTGTCTTGCATGAAGTAGCACTTCAGCCACGCTTCCACGTCGCGCGACGCTTCGTCGGCGCGGCGCTCGTTGGCCGAGCAATGCACGCCCAGCGCGTCCCAGATGGTCAGATCGGTCTTCTTCGGCTTGCCGTCGGCCTTGTCCTTGGCTTGCTGCTTGCGCGTGGCGTTCGATACGTTGGTGTTCAACACGACTTTATCGGACAGCTTCGGCTCGTATTTCTTGCCTTGCAAAATAGCCTTGATGGCGCGGTGCGTCAGCAAGTCGGGATAGCGGCGGATCGGGCTGGTGAAGTGGGCATACGCCTCGTAGGCCAGGCCGAAGTGGCCGATATTGTCCGGGCTGTAGACGGCTTGCTGCATCGAGCGCAGCAGCATCGTTTGCAGCAGGGCCGCATCGGGACGCAGCTTGATCTGCTGCATCAAGGTCTGGTAATCCGATGCCGATGGCGTGTCGCCGCCCGTCAGGTTCAGGCCGACCTGCTTGAGGAAGGTGCGCACTTGCGTGAGCTTTTCCTTGGTCGGGCTGGCGTGGATGCGGTAAGTGCCCGGGTGCTTGTTGCGCAGCAACAAATCGGCCGCGCAGACGTTGGCCGCCAGCATGCACTCTTCGATGATCTTGTGCGCTTCGTTGCGCGTGCGGGGGATGATCTTTTCGATCTTGCCCGCGCTATTGCAGACGATATACGTTTCCGTCGTCTCGAAATCGATGGCGCCACGCTCCGTGCGTGCTTTCAGCAGGGCGCGGTAGACGGCTTCCAGGTTTTGCAGGTGCGGCAGGATGTCCGCGCGGCGTGCCGCTTCGGGTCCCTTGGTATTGCCCAGCACGGCAGCGACTTCGTCATACGTGAGGCGCGCTGCCGAATGGATCACGGCCGGGTAGAACTGGTACGCCTTCAGCTCGCCCTTGTCACTGACGACGGCGTCGCACACGAGGGTCAGGCGGTCGACGGCCGGGTTCAAGGAACACAGGCCATTCGATAATTTTTCCGGCAGCATCGGGATCACGCGACGCGGGAAGTAGACAGACGTGCTGCGTTCGAGCGCATCGATATCGAGCGCGTCGTTCGGTTTCACGTAATGGCTGACGTCGGCAATTGCCACGATCAGGCGGAAGCAGTTGGCGCGGCCGATCTTGACGGGTTCGCAATACACGGCATCGTCGAAATCGCGCGCATCTTCGCCGTCGATGGTGACGAGTGGCACGTCGCGCAAGTCAACACGCTCTTTCAGGTCGGCGTCACGCACTTCGAACGGCAGTTTTTCAGCTTGCTTGAGGGCGGCGGCGGAAAAGATGTGCGGCACGTTGAATTTACGTACGGCGATTTCAATTTCCATGCCGGGATCATCGAGCGCACCGAGCACTTCGACGATCTTGCCGACAGGCTGCTTGAAACGCATCGGTTGCTCGGTCAGCTCGACGCTGACGATCTGGCCGGCCTTCGCCTTGCCTACCGAACCGGTCACCAGGATGTCCTGGCCGATGCGCTGGTCTTCCGGCGCCACGACCCAGGTGCCGTTTTCCTGAATCAAACGGCCGATGACGTGGCTATTGGCACGGTAAGTGACTTCCACGATCGTGCCTTCCGGGCGGCCGCGGCGGTCCGTGCCGACGATGCGGGCCATGACCTTGTCGCCATGCAGGACTTTCTGCATTTCTTTCTCAGGCAGGAACAGGTCGGCGCTGGCGTCGTCGGGAATGACGAAACCGAAGCCATCGCGGTGGCTGGTGACGCGACCGGCGACAAGCGCACTCTGGTCGGCCAGGCTGAAAACACCGCTGGCATCAGACTTCAGCTGGCCGTCGCGCTCCATCGCCTTCAGGCGACGGACCAGGACATCCATGGAATCGGCATGCACTTGCAGCGTTTTCCCGAGAGACTGCGGATCGAGAGGCGCGCTGACGCTGCGGAATATGCCGAGAATGTCCTCCCGGCTGGGGATGGTGTGGGTATTTTGGCTCAAAAGTATTTCTATAGTTGTTATTGACAGTGATCAAACGGAATACAAAGACCGATGACATCACCGTCAATATTGACACGGTGATGTCCGGTAGTGTACCGGAGGACGCCTTGGTTTGCCTAACGGACAGCGTAGCGAAAACTGAACAAGTACCCCGCCGATGAAAAAAAGAAGAAAAGCTGCGCAATGCATTTGACTTCGGCAAATATTGCTCTATAATCTCGGTCTCTTGCAGCGACAAACCTTCACGGGAATGCAGTTGCAGGAAAGCGGTACAGGGTTGATGTGCAGTATGGAGCGAAAGCTCATCTGGCGCAAAACTCTTCTAGCCGCTATAATAGCAGAATTGTTGCTAAGTTATTTTGCAGCAAGTAATAAAGCAGCATCAGTGCCCACGTGGCGGAATTGGTAGACGCGCATGGTTCAGGTCCATGTGCCTTCGGGTGTAGGGGTTCGAGTCCCTTCGTGGGCACCATTACCTAATTCGCAAAAAAGCCGCAAACTTTCACGAGTTTGCGGCTTTTTTCATTCCTGCGACGAAAAGCCCTCCCGCCCCTCCCTCCAGCAAGTCGGCAGCACTGCGGCAGCCGGGCTGCACGGCGCGTCCAGGGACAGAAGCCTGCGGAAAACGCTGAAAAAATAGGCAGATTTAACCTTTTTCCATAGGGAACAACCATTTTCAGGCGAAAAAACATGTTTCTTGAAGAAAAGTGCAAAATGTTGATTGACCGAATGCGCGCCAGCCCTTATGATTTTGTCCTCGCTGCAGAACACGCAGCGACAAGCAGCAAGCAGTAACAATGCCCACGTGGCGGAATTGGTAGACGCGCATGGTTCAGGTCCATGTGCCTTCGGGTGTAGGGGTTCGAGTCCCTTCGTGGGCACCACCAGCAACGAGTTGTTTTCGTTGTGATCCGCAGTAAAGCAGTCAGTAGTTGATGTAAGCAGCACAATGCCCACGTGGCGGAATTGGTAGACGCGCATGGTTCAGGTCCATGTGCCTTCGGGTGTAGGGGTTCGAGTCCCTTCGTGGGCACCACCAGCAACGGATGTTTTCGTTGTAGTCCGCAGTACAGTAGTGAGATAGAGCAGTAAGTAGCAGCATCAGTGCCCACGTGGCGGAATTGGTAGACGCGCATGGTTCAGGTCCATGTGCCTTCGGGTGTAGGGGTTCGAGTCCCTTCGTGGGCACCATTACCTAATTCGCAAAAAAGCCGCAAACTTTCACGAGTTTGCGGCTTTTTTCATTTCCGGATGCCACCACTCCCCTTATTTTTCCAGCGCTACCTTCACGGCGTCAAACAGGGTCGTCGTCGGACGGCCAATCAGCGCGCTCAATTGCTTGCCATGGTCTTCCAGTGCGCCCCTGGCCGCGCCCGCATCGGAGTCGGCCAGCAGATCGGCAAAGCCTTCCGGCACGCCCACACCCACCAGCGCCGCCTTGAAGTCCGCCTGCGGCAAATCTTTATACACAATCGCCTTGCCCGACTGGCGCGCCACTTCGGCCGCATACTCGGCCAGGGTAAAACCCTGGTCGCCAGCGAGTTCATAGATGGCTTGCGGCCGGGCCGCCGTCAGCACGGCAGCGGCGGCGGCGGCGTAGTCAAGACGCGCGGCCGACGAGAAACGGCCATCCTGCGCCGCGCCCAGCACCACGCCATGCTCGAGCACAGGCGCCAGGTGTTCCGTATGGTTTTCCAGATACCAGCCGTTGCGCAGGAAAGTGTACGGCAGGCTGGAGGCGCGGATGGCCGCTTCCGTGATGACGTGCTCGGCAGCCAGGCCCAGCGGCGACGTGTCGGCGTGCAAGACGCTGGTGTAGGCCAGCAGGGCCACGCCGGCGCGCTTGGCCGCATCGATGACATTCTGGTGCTGCTGCGCGCGCTGCCCCACTTCGCTCGACGAAATCAGCAAAATCTTCGTTGCCCCCTTGAACGCCGCATCGAGGCTGGCGCCATCGTTGTAATCGGCCTGGCGCACTTGCACGCCCAGTGCAGCCAGGTTGGCGGCCTTGGCCGGATTGCGCACGGCGGCGATGATGCTGGCGGCGGGTACGGAAGTGAGCAGGCTGGCGATGACGTGCTGGCCCAGATTACCTGTGGCGCCGGTGATGACGATCATGATTTTTCCTTGGAGGGTGGGTGGTAAAACCCTATAATAGGACTATTACTTACTTATTGTAAGTACGTACCTTTTGGTAAGTATTAATCAACGCGCAAATTGAAGGTCAACTATCATGTCCACAGACACTCCCGGCGCCAGCCTGCGCACCTCCCTGGCCCGGCAAAACCAGGGAGCGCACCTGCTGGCGGCCGCCTGCCCGTCGCGCGCCGTGCTCAGCCACCTGACCAGCCGCTGGGCCGTGCTGGTACTGGTACTGCTGCTGAGCGGCACACGGCGCTTCAGCGAACTGCGCCGCGAAGTGGGCGGGGTCAGCGAAAAAATGCTGGCACAGACCCTGGAAGCGCTGGCGGGCGACGGCTTCGTGCTGCGCCAGGCGTATCTGGTGATACCGCCCAAGGTGGAATACAGCCTCACGCCGCTGGGACGCGAAGCGGCCGAACGCCTGGCCGTGCTGGTCGACTGGATCGAGGATAATTACCCGCGCATCGAACAGGCGCGCGCCGAACTGACGCCGCAGAACGCGAAGAGCGCAGCGTAAAACAGCGCGCAAACGCATTGCTTTTGGTCATCAAGAATTATCGTTTACTCCTACTTGCCTTGATGTAATACTAGCCTCACAAAACGCGTAAAGGCGCGACACCATGAATCAGTTGATTTCTTCCATCGCCGAGCGGGCCAAAGTGCTACTGGTGAGCAATTCACCTAACGATGTGCGCGAACTGCTGTATGTGCTGGACCGGCATAACCTGGGCACAGGACTGGCGGGCGATATCGACGAAGGCGTGGAACTGGCGGCTGGCGGCACGGACCTGATCCTGCTCGACGCGGCCCTGGCCGGCACGAATATCGGCGCCACCTGCATGCGCCTGCGCAATGCGGGCGGACGCCATGGCGTGCCCCTGCTGCTGATGTCGGCCACCCCCAGCGCCGAGGAGCAGGGCCGCAGCGTGGGCGCCGGCGCCAGCGACTACATCAAGATGCCCTTCAATGCGCGCGACGTGGCGGAAAAAATCCTCATGGAACTGGCGTTGCACAAGGCCGAGGCGCCCGCCGCCCGCCCCTTCGACACTCCGGCCACGCCACCGCGCCCCCTGCATCCGCAGACGCTGGAAGTCAATTACCATTCCATCCTGGCCGGCTCGCCCGACGCCGTGCTGCTGTTCGATATCGACAACCGCCTGCTGATCGACGCCAACCACCTGGCCGAAGAATTGTTCGGCATGCCGCTGGCCGAGCTGCTGCAAGGCGGCATGGAGCCGCTGTTCCCAAGGCATCATGGCGATGACCTCGCCTCGCAGCAATTGCTGGAAGAAAAGATCCGCGATACCTTGCAAGGCAAGATCGTCGTCTTCCGCACCAGCTGCTGCCACCGCGACAGCCACCCGATCGCCTGCGAAATCCGCCTGATGCGCTTATCCGTGCCAGGCCGGCAACTCGTGCATGCGCGCATCATCGACTTGACCGAACGCAACCTCGCCGAAGCCATGCGCGCGGGCCAGAGCACCCTGCTGGAAATGGTCGCCAAGGGCGCGCCCCTGATCCCCACCCTGAACCAGCTGCTGCTGCTGATCGAAGGCCAGTCGCGCGGCGTGCTCTGCTCCATCATGCTGCTCGACGATGACGGCATCCACATGCACAGCGCGGCCGGCCCCAGCCTGCCGTCCGAGTACATGGCACTGCTCGAAGGCGTGGCCATCGGCCCCGGCGTGGGTTCCTGCGGCACGGCCATGTTCCTGCGCGAACCGGTGGTAGTGAGCGACATCATGCGCGATCCCCTGTGGGCGCCCTACCGCGAGCTGGCGGCGCCGTTCGGCCTGCGTGCCTGCTGGTCGCGCCCCATCTTCGGCCAGGATGGCGCCGTCCTCGGCTCGTTCGCCATGTATTACCGCGAAGTGCGCAAGCCCGATGCGCGCGACCTGGAGCTGATCGACACGGCCACCGACCTGGCCGGCATCGCCATCGGCCGCATGCGCCATGAACGCGAGCTGCAGCGTCACCGCACCCACCTGGAAGAGCTGGTGGACGAACGCACGGCCGCCCTGACGCAGGCCAAGGAACACTCCGAACAGGCGAACCGCGAACTGGCCGCAGCGCTGGAAAACCTGTCCATTACGCAGGAAGAACTGGTGCGCCGCGACAAGCTGGCCGCGCTCGGTGCGCTGGTGGCCGGCATCGCGCATGAACTCAATACGCCGATCGGCAACGGCCTGGTGGTCGCCACCACCATGGCCGAACGCACGCGCGAAATCCAGGCCAGCTTCCAGGGTGGCTTGCGCCGCTCGGAACTGGGCGCGTATTTGACCCAGGCCAGCGAGGCCGACGCCATCATGCTGCGCAACCTGCAGCGCGCCGCCGACCTGGTCTCCAGCTTCAAGCAGATCGCTGTCGACCGCGCCAGCTCGCAGCGCCGCCACTTCCTGCTGCGCCAGTTCATCGCCGAACTGATGCTGCCCATGTCAACGCCGCTCAAGGCCGCCGGCCTGAGCCTGACACAGGACGTGCCGGACGGCCTGGCCATGGACAGCTACCCCGGTCCGCTGGGCCAGGTGCTGAGCAACCTGCTGGAAAACTGCCTGCGCCACGCCTTCGAGGGCCGCAGCGGCGGCAATATCGCCATCACCGCGCGCGGCAGCGACGATGGGCAGACGATCATCCTGTCCATCAGCGACACGGGCGTGGGCATCGCCGCCGACGACCTGGCGCATGTCTACGACCCCTTCTTCACGACCAAACTCGGTTCCGGCGGCTCGGGCCTGGGCCTGCACGTGGCGCACAACATCGTCACGGGCGTGCTGGGCGGCCATATCGACGCCACCAGCAGCACCGGCGTCGGCAGCGGCACCACCTTCACCCTGCAACTGCCCGCTGCGGCGCCGCAATCGCCCGCGCCCTGAACGGCAAGCGCGCTACAATGCCCGCAGGCCTTCATTTCGGAGCACTTATGAAATACCTGATCGCCACGGCCCTGCTGGCCGCCTGCGCCTGCGCCTCGGCCGGACCGGCGCCCTGGTACCAGTGGCGCAGCAAGGTCGACGGCACCCTGTCGTGTGCCCAATCGACCTTGGGATTTGGCTGGGAACTGGCCTCTGGCCCCTACAAAGATAGCCGTTGCGAAAAACCGGCGCTTGTTAAATAATGGGGGTATGACCACACGGGGCACCGGCTTGAGATCAAGCGATGGCATTGCGGCGTCGAAAGAGTATGGAACGATAAGAACGTATCTATTCAAACCGAGGAGACCACATGTTTACGAATCCCGAACAATTCGCATCGGCCACCAAGGCCCTGTTTGAATTCCAGCTGATGACCTTCAACACCCTTACCTCCAAGGCAGTGCAAGGCGTGGAACAGGTGCTGGCACTGAACATGGCCACCGCCAAGTCCGGCATGGAGGATGGCCTTGCCGCCAGCAAGGAAATCAGCCAGGCCAAGGATCCGAAGGCCGCCATGGCCGCCGCCGCCGCCCAGCTGCAACCGGGTGTGGCCGGCGCGAAAGCGTATAAACAGCAACTCGACGACATCATCAAGGAAATCCACACGGAATTCACCACGGCTGCCGAAGCCCATGTGGCCGAAGCGAAAAGCAATTTGAGCGCCCTGATCTACGACGTCACGAAAAACGTGCCGCCAGGCTCGGAAAACGCCGTGGCCATCGTCAAGGCCGCCATCGACAATGCATTCCTCGGTTACGAACAAGTGACCAAGGCCACGAAACAGGCCGTGAAAACCGTAGAAGATCAAATTACCAAGGCCAGCGCGCAAGTGGCGCAGGCAACGGAACAGGCCACGGCCGGCGCACAAGCTGCGGCTGACAAGGCGGCGCCGGCTGCCAAGCCGAAGGCTGCCAAGAAGTAAGTCCGTAACTATCGGGGCCTGAGTCCTCAGGTTCCGATAGGCATGATCCGATACACGCAGCGCCTCCCCCCCTCCAGCAGATATTCGCTGCGTTCCACAGTGCAATCGTCCCCCAATACCCGCTGAAAGATGGCCAGCTCCGAGCGGCAGAAATTCTGGCACGCCGTGGCCGCCGCGCAAATCGGGCAATGGTTTTCCACCAGCAAGACACTGCCATCGTCCTGCCGCTCGGCATGGGCCATGTAGCCCTCGCCATCGCGCGCCCGCGCCAGGCTGTCCACTCTGTGCGCCAGCGCAAGCTGCGGGTCGACCAGCCTGCCGTAGGCCAGCTCGCTGCTGCGCTCGCGCGCACCGATCAATTTGTCCAGCCCCTCGTCGCCGAACAGGGCTTTCACTTGGGTAATCAATTCCAGGGTCAGCTCGGCATGGCGGTCGGGGTAGCGCGCATGGCCCTCGCGCGTCAGCGCCCAGCGCCGCGACGGGCGCCCCACCTTGTCGGCCACGTCCTCGAAGGCCACCAGACCCTTGTCCTGCGCCGCTTCCAGCTGGCGCCGCGCGCCCATGGAGGTGATCTCGAGCAAGGCCGCCAGTTGTTGCGCCGTCTGCGGCCCGCGCAACTTCAGCAGGAACAAGGTCTGCTCGGACGTACTCGCGCTCATGCCACCGCCTTGGCGTCGACGGCGCCGTCCAGCTGGCGGCGCCAGGCCGCCATGCGCCAGGCAGCCCAGGCGGCGGACAAGGCGCCCGCGACGAGAATCAGCCGCGTGTCGATCAGGGTCAGCACGGAGCCGCTCAGGGCCACGACGATGTTGGCGATGCAGAAAGTGGTGGCCAGCAAGCCCATTACGGCACCCTGCCCGTGCGCGCTGAAGCGTTCCGCGCACCAGCCCTGGATCACCGTGTTGTACAAGGCATTCGGAATGCCGAACAGCACGATGGCGGCGATGCCCACCCATATATTGCCCAGCGCCAATATCCCTACGGCCAGCGCCACGCCGCACCCATACCAGCTGGCACGCAGCAGCGGAGCATGGCGGCTGGGACCTCCCGCCAGCAGCGAAGTGATGGTCATCGTGCCGCACAGGCCCACATTCACCCAGGCAATCTCCTGCGCATGGTAACTGGCCGTCTCGACCAGCCACAGCGGATAAAACTCGTAAAAACTGGCCACGCCGCAGGTCAGCGCCAGCTGCACGATGAACAGGGTGCGCAGCTCTTCATGGCGCAGCAGGTTCAGCGAATGACGGTCGCGCGCCACTTGCCACCACGACGTCGTCAATAGCGAGGGCGTTTCGCGCGGCAAGCCGGCGGCCACCAGCACGGCGACGAGCATCAGGGCGGCGGCGGCGATCCAGAACGGCACCGTCACGCCCCAATGCAGGGTGGCGCCCGCCAGGATCGGACCTACCAGCCAGCCCAGGTAAAACGCGCCATTCAGCCACGACATGGCGCGCAGGCGCAACGGTCCCGTCAACTGATCGGCCAGCATGGCGCGCGCCACGGCGCCGTTTCCTTCCAGCAAACCGGTGATGAAACGGGCGACGATGAACAGCGGATAGGACTGGATCACCAGCGCCCAGGCCGTGATGGCGTGGCCGATGGCGGCGCCCACGGCCGTGCGCATCAGCAAGGGGCGGCGGCCATAGCGGTCCGACAAGGGGCCCAGCACGGCCGAGCCGATCAGCAAGCCCAACGGATTGATGGTCAGCGCCAGGCCGAACAACAGTTTCGACGGCAAGCCGAGGAAATGGTTGAAGGCGTTCGGCGCCTCGGCGGCGAACAAAGGTGGCAGAATCGGGTATGGCAGCGAGGCGCCGATGGTCGACAGCAGCGCCAGCAAACAGGCGGCGGAAATTAAAATGATGTTTTTCATGCGGGCTCGGCGGATTGTGTCTGGCAAGCATACGTGGCCATGTCACATAAGTAAACTAAAGTGTTTATTAATTATGCCCATCATCGCTGCCGTGCACGCCATCGCCTCGGCTATCATTGCCCCATGATCCACGTTTAACAGGGCAAACATGACACTGTCAGCAATTGAACAGCAATACGGCTTCAGCTATCCTGCACTGTACCGCCAGCTGGAGCGCGACGGCATGCTGGCCGTGGGCGAATATGGCCCCGACTGGTACAAGCAGGTGTTTCCCACATTAAAGGATCGTCCCACCCTGCTGCTGCACGCAGACGATGTCGAATTACTCAATATCGAGTCCGTTGCCGACGCCGTGGCGAGGCTGCTGGACGCGGACGACTATCGGAAAATCGATCCCGCGTTCCAGTTCATTCCGTTTGCGCAAACGGGTGCAGGCGACTACTACTGCTTTTTCGCATCCGGCCAGCACGATGGCGAGCTACCCATCGTGCTGCTGTGGCACGACCAGAATGAAGCCCAGTACCTGGCGAAAAACCTGCAAGATTTCATGTTTTACATGCTGTTGAACAGCATGGCGGACCAGGATACGTACAACGAGGTCAGCGACGAGGAGTTCAGGGATCAACTGGCAAAAACCCTGGGCACGCATGCGCGCTACCTGACGCCGGAACAGGCGCAGGTCCTGTCCGCGCTGCTGGCCAGGGACATCGTCGATTACGAGGTCGTGCTGCCCAAAGGAAGAAAAGAGGCGCATCGGGGCTTGCTGACCGATATCGAACTGGCCAGCCTGCGCTCGGAATTCATTCCCTACGAAAAGTTCGACAGCTATTTTGCCTACAGCACGGCTGGCTGAACATAATTCGCTGGGCAAGCGGGGGCTGAAGGTTTAAACTGTATATAAACACAGTGAAACCTATCACCTTGCATCTTGCCTTATTGCCATCACCATGCTGAGAGTCCTGGAAAATCCCCTGTATTATCTGGATAATTTCCAGGATGTGCTGAGCTGGATAGGCGCGCGTTACGCCGATCTGCTGAGTCTTGAAGAAACGCAATTCATCACTGCATTCGGCGCACTGCCGCAGCCATCGCGTGCCCTGTTCGTGCGCCTGGTCATGCGCAAGGGCTGTCTGTTTCGTGCCAGCAAGCTCAATTACCCGGAAATCGGCGACACGCGTGCGGCCGCCCTGCCCTTGCTGGCCACGGGCTGGGTGGTGGCCGATCCTGCCATCTCGCTCGATACACTGTTCGAACAACTGCTGAAAGGGGAAATCGTCCAGGCCTTCAGCCTCGCCGCGCCCCTGAAGGCGGCGCGCAAGGCCGAGCAATTGGACGCCTTGCGCGCACAGCATGCGGATGAGAAACCGTTTTCCGCATGGTATCCGGCCTGCACCGATGTGCTGTACCGCATCGGCTTGCAGCCCCTGTGCGACCGCCTGCGCCTGATTTATTTTGGCAACTATCACCAGGACTGGTCGGAATTCGTGCTGTCCGACCTCGGTGTGTATCAATACGAAAAAGTGGAATTCTCGCCACAATCGCGGGGCTTTCGCACGCGCCAGGATATCGAGCACTATGAAGTGCTGCACCAGTGCCGCGAACGCTACAACGACAGCGCGCCGGCGGACGAGGTGCTGCAGGAGCTGGCCGCGCTCCCCTTATCGCAGGACAATACCTGGCTGGCCAGCCGGCGCGACAAGCTGCGCTTCCAGATCGCCCGGCACCTGGAGAAATGCCAGGATTGGCCCGCCGCCTACCGCGCCTACGCCGATTGCCGCTATCCGGGCGCCCGGGGCCGCGCCATCCGCGTGCTGGAAAAAGATGAACAGCCACAAGCTGCCTACGAGCGCCTGCTGATCGCCCTGGCCGCGCCGGAAAGCGAAGCGGAACAGCAATTGCTGCTGCGCATGGCGCCCCGTTTGCGGCGCAAGCTGGGCCACGCAAAACAGGCGGCCAGCGCGGCGGCCAGCGTGGACCGCATCGACCTGCTGCTGCCGTATCCGGCGCAAGCGTGCTACGTGGAAGGCGTGGTGCTGCAGCACCTGATGCAGGAAGACGCGCCCGTGTACTACGTGGAAAACACCCTGATCAACTCGCTGTTCGGCTTGCTGTGCTGGCCCGCCATTTTTAAAGCCATGCCGGGCGCCTTTTTCCACCCATTCCACCGTGGCCCGACCGACTTGCACAGCGCCGATTTTTACCAGCGCCGCAGCACGGACTTCGCCGCCTGCCTGGCGCAATTGGACGACGGCAGCTATCAGGCCGCCATCCGCGCCACGCTTGCCGCCAAGCACGGCATCGTCTCGCCCTTCGTCAGCTGGGAAGTGCTGGACGGCGGCTTGCTGGACCTGGCACTGGCCTGCATCCCGGCCTTTCATCTGAAAAAGGCGTTCGAGCGCATCTTGCTCGATATCAAAAGCAACCGCAGCGGCCTGCCCGACCTGATCCAGTTCTGGCCGGCAGAGCAGCGCTACCGCATGATCGAAGTCAAGGGTCCGGGCGACCGCCTGCAAGACAACCAGCTGCGCTGGATCGCGTATTGCGCCGAGCACGCCATGCCCGTCAGCGTGTGCTACCTGCAATGGCAGGTGGCCGCGTGAACCGCAAAAATTACACGATAGCCGTGCGCGCTCTGTGCGAATTCACGGCCAAGGTGGGCGACCTGGACTTGCGTTTTACGCCATCGCCCACGGCGCAGGAAGGCATGGCCGGCCACGTCACCGTCACTAGCCGGCGCGACGACGATTACCAGCGCGAAATCAGTCTTTCCGGCCACTTCGGTCCCCTGCATGTGCGGGGCCGCGCCGATGGCTACGACCCGGCGCGGCGCCAGCTGGAAGAAATCAAGACCTACCGGGGCGACCTGGACGCCATGCCAGCCAACCACCGCCAGTTGCACTGGGCGCAGGCACGCATCTACGGCCATTTGCTGTGCCAGCAGCTGAACCTGCCCATGCTGCGCGTGGCGCTCGTGTATTTCGACATCGCCAGCCAGAAGGAAAGCATCATGCATGAGGAATGCACGGCCGAGGCGCTGCGTCTGTTCTTCGAACAGCATTGCGCGCTGTTCCTCGACTGGGCCGGGCAGGAAATGGCGCACCGGGCCAGCCGTGACGCGCAGCTCACGAACATGACCTTTCCCCATGCCGACTTTCGTCCGGGCCAGCGCCAGCTGGCAGAGGCCATGTACAAGGCCAGCAGCCGCGGCTGCGGCTTGCTGGCGCAGGCGCCCACAGGCATCGGCAAGACGGTGGGCAGCCTGTTCCCCATGCTGAAAGCCACGGCCGCGCATGGCCTCGATAAACTGTTTTTCCTGGCCGCCAAGGTGCCGGGCCGGCAAATGGCGCTCGACGCCTGCGCCATCCTCAAGGATAGCGCCCCGCTGCTGCCCCTGCGCGTGCTGGAACTGAGCGCCAAGACCAGTGCCTGCGAACATCCTGACAAGGCCTGTCACGGTGAATCGTGTCCGCTGGCGCGCGGCTTCTATGATCGCTTGCCGCTGGCCCGCGAAGTGGCGCTGGCCAGCGGTTTGATCCTGGACAAGGAAGCCGTGCGCGCCATCGCCTTGCAGCAGGGGATCTGCCCCTACTATCTGGGCATGGAGCTGGCGCGCTGGAGCGATGTCGTCATCGGCGACTACAATTATTACTTCGACCTCAGCGCCATGCTGTACGGCATGACCCTGGCCCACGACTGGAAAGTCAATGTGCTGGTCGACGAAGCGCACAATATGGTGTCGCGCGCGCGCAGCATGTATTCGGCCGAACTGGAGCAGATCAATCTGAAGCGGCTGCGCAAGTTCGCGCCCGATGCCTTGAAAAAGCCGCTGGACCGCCTCGCGCGCCAGTGGACGGCCTTGCTCAAGGAACAGGATGGCGACTACCACGTGCATGCAGCCTTGCCGGACAAATTCTTTGGCGCCCTGCAAGGCGTGGCGACGGCCATTGGCGACTACCTGGCCGAGCACGCGGCGGCGCTGGACGAGGATTTGCAGCGCTTTTATTTCGACGTGCTGCTGATCAACCGTCTGGCAGAAAGTTTTGGCGAGCATTCATTGTTCGACGTCAGCAAGACAAATACGGGATCCACTGCTGGCTCCACCGTCTGCATCCGCAATATCGTTCCCGCGCCCTTTTTGAAAGAACGCTTCGCGGCCAGCCACAGCACGGCCCTGTTTTCCGCCACCCTGAGTCCGTGGAATTACTACAGCGACACCCTGGGCATGCCGGCCGACACGGCCTGGGTCGACGTGGAATCGCCGTTCCAGGCGGAACAGCTGTCCGTACGCGTGGCCGACGCCATTTCCACGCGCTACCAGCACCGCGCCGCGTCCTTGCTGCCCATCGCCCAGCTGATGGCGCGCCAGTACGCAGAAACGCCGGGCAACTATCTGGCGTTTTTCAGCAGCTTCGACTACATGAAAAAGACGGCCACCCTGTTTGCCCAGCATTACCCGGACGTGCCCATCTGGCAGCAGCCGCGCCGCATGGATGATGGTGCGCGCGCGCAATTCCTGGGCCGTTTCGGGCTGGACACGTGCGGCATCGGCTTTGCCGTGCTGGGCGGCGCATTTGGCGAAGGCATCGACTTGCCGGGCGCGCGCCTGATCGGCGCCTTCATCGCCACCCTGGGTTTGCCGCAGATCAATCCCGTCAACGAGCAAATCCGCCAGCGCATGGGCGATATCTTCGGCGCCGGCTACGACTACACGTATCTGTATCCGGGCATGCAAAAGGTGGTACAAGCGGCCGGCAGGGTCATCCGCACGCAGTCGGACAAGGGTGTCGTGTATCTGATCGACGACCGTTTTTCGCGCCCGGAAATCCGGCAACTCTTGCCCACCTGGTGGGATGTGCAGCTAGCCGACTAATGCTTTCAGTTTTTGATACCCCGCCTTGCTCACGGGTATCCTCGTATCGTCGCGCAGGATAGCCACGTGGCTGTCTTTGGTGGCTGCCTCGATGCGGCGGATGCCGTCGATATTGAGCAGATACGAGCGGTGCACGCGCAGGAACTTGGCGGGATCGAGCTGGGCTTCCAGCTCCGCCAAGGTCTGGCTTTTCAGGTAGGACTTGCCCTCGGAACGGATGCTGATGTAATCGTCCTGCGCTTCGATGTAATCGATGCGCGCGCTGGCGATCACGTGGACCTTGGCGCCATCGCGTATCAGCACGCGGTCCAGGGGTGCTGCGCGCGTGGCCGCCTCGCGCGCCAGCGTCAGCACAGTCTCGGGCGTGCTGCGGTTGGCGCGCGCATGGGCCAGCGCCTGCTCGAAGCGCTGTTCGCTGAACGGTTTCAACAGATAATCCAGGGCATGGCACTCGAACGCTTTCAAGGCATACTGGTCGTAGGCCGTGACAAAGATCAGCTTTGTCTTCGCGCCGATCAGCTCCGCCACTTCAAAACCGTCCAGACGCGGCATCTGGATGTCGAGAAACACCAGTTCCGGCTCCAGGTCCGCGATGGCCTTGACGGCCTCGAAGCCGTTGGCGCATTCGGCCACGATGTCGATATCGTCATGGCGCGCCAGGTATTCGCGCAGCACGCTGCGCGCCAGCAATTCGTCATCGACGATGGCCACCCGCATTCTTTCCTGCATCATGCTTCCTCCGTGTCGCCGGTCTGCGCCGGCATCGATAGCGTCACTTCAAACGTCGCAGCGCGCCGCACCCAGTGCACGCCCGCTTCGTGGCCATAGGCGCAGGCCAGGCGCTGGCGCACGTTCTCCAGCCCAACGCCCTTGCCGCGGGCCGGTCCTTGATCCACATCAACAGCATTGCGCACGGCAATCTGCAGCAGGCTGCCCGCGCGCCGCACCTCGATATCGATCAAGCCGCCCTCCGTCAAGCCGCAAATACCGTGCTTGACGGCATTTTCCACCAGCGGCTGTATCAGCATGGGCGGCAGCAGGCACGCCAGCGCAGCAGTGTCGATGCTTTCCGCCACTTGCAGGCGCGCGCCGAAACGCACTTGCTCGATGGCGAGAAAATGACGGATCAGCACCAGCTCCTGTTCCACGGTAATGTGCTTGTGCGCTTCCAGGCTCAGGCTCTGGCGGAAGAAACTGGCCAGCTGCACCGTCATCTGGCGCGCGCCCGCCGCATCGATCGACGTCAGGGCGCTGATGGAGTTCAGGCTGTTGAACAGGAAATGCGGATCGATTTGCGTGCGCAGCATGCGCAATTGCGCTTCCTGCGCCATCAACTGCGCTTCCAGGCCCCGCTGCTCGGCCATCCTGGCGCGCACGAATTCCAGCAACAGATAATGCACGGCGGCGGCCAGGCAATACAGCAGCACGCCCAGGCCGAAAAACAGGGCCAGCAGCGATTGCGTCAAGTCCACGCCCAGCCAGCGCAGCGCCATCAACAGGCTGACGCTGTTCAAAAATTGCAGCAGGGTGGCCCACAACAAGCCCGCAAACAGGGCGGCCACGCCCATCACGCCCGCGATGGCGAGCGGATGGCGGGCGTGCAAGGGATAGGCGCGGCACAGGTAAAACGCGGAAAAACCCGAACCGATCGCATACACGAGCGTGGCGGGCACCACCAGCAGGACGGCGTTGAGCCTGGGCGCGTGGGCCACCCTGGCCAGCACGAACGCCAGGGCCAGGCCCAGCGCGATGCAGACCAGAAATACCACCACGGCGCCGCGCCGCTTCGACAGGGGCCCCGACATGCGCGCCTAGTTGCGGATTTCCAGGCCGCCCATGATGGCGTAGCCCGTCACGTACAAACGTTTGTTCTGGTTCGGTGGCACGATGGTCTTTTCTTCGAAGCCGCCGAGGATGGGCGTACCTTGCAGTACCACGCTCCAGTCGGGCGGAATCTTGATGGTGACGCCGCCGCACAGGGCAAACACGTTGAGCACGGCTTCGCCTTCGATCGATGCCTGGCGCAAATCGATTTCGCAGCCGGCCATGATGACATTGATATCGCCGCCCCTGAAACGCTGCGACGACACGCGCCGCACATAGCCGCCCAGGATAGCCGTCACTTCGATGATGCTGTCATCGTCCACCTGCCCGTCGGTGCCGGGCGCTGCACTGGTATCGGCTGCGTCCTTGTCCAGCGACACGGCGCCATTCCTGGCCTGGCCAAACGCGTCAGGCGCTGGCGTACTGTCTTGCTGCGCAGCAAAGCGCCGGCGCCGCTGGCGTTGCTGCGCGCCGGGCAAGGACTTCGACACCACGCCCACGCCCAGGCCGATGATCAGCAAGGGCCACAGCAAGTCCCAGTTCAGGTAGAAGATGCCCATGTGCTTGAGCGTCCAGACTACGCCCAGCAGCACCAGCATGCCGCCCAACAAATAGCCGTTCGCGCTGCGGCTTTGCGACAGTTTCAGCAAGCCAAACACGATCAGCGCCGTGGGCCAGAAGCGGAAGGTGTAGCGCACATTGATGAAGCCGAGATTATCGAGCAGGAATAACAGCCCCAGGCCGATGACGATGACGCCCAGCACGATCTGCGATGGCGAGTGCAGCGGCGGCTTATTTTTCATGCTCGGACTCCCGATAGGCAATAAAATGTTTGTTCAACAGCGGTTCCAGCACGAGGCCCACGCCCCAGGCGATCAGCAAGGCCGGCCAGCTATTGTAAAAATTCAGATTCCACAGTTCTTCGTACGACACATACCACCAGGCAGCGAAAAAGATCAGCCACAGGCCGCTCAACACCTGCTTGGCGGACACGGGCGTGAGCAACTTGTTGAGGCCGAAGACGACCAGTATCAGCGGCCAATAATGCCATAGTGCATAGTAATCGTGGAGATAGATCACATCGAGCCGGTCCAGCAAGATGATGGCGCCGATGGCGATCAGCAGCACGCCCCACAGCAGCTGGGTACGGCGGCTATAAGCTGGTTCAGGTTTCACGGTCCCCCCTTTGAGTTGGTTGATCGTAAAGATACGCGGATTTCGGGGAGGGGAAAACACCGTTTCGGCGAATGGCGGACAGGCAGCGGTGAATGGCGCAGCGGCGGAAACGACAGGCAAGACCGGCTAGCGCCGGCTTCGAAGGGGTGCGCAGTGCACAGCCGCGTGGCGCAGGGCGCAAACGCGGGCAGAAATCTGGTGCCGATCCTTGAGGCGACCGGCTGACCTGCTGGAAGATCGAACATGCCGCCAACTTCACGGCAGTGCGTCTCAACCAAGCAAAGCGATCATACTCCTGATCCTCACATAGCACCGTTCGCTAGCGCACACAGATGCGGCTTTGCTGAGCTGCATTAAACGGCGTTGGCATGCGGCGGCTGCAGCATGTCGTTCTCGATCCACTCCAGCACGGACGGTCCCTGCGGCTGCCAGCCCAGCAGGGTACGCGCCCGTGCGCCGCGCACGCGGCTGTTGGAACCGAGACCGTAGGAAGCCATCTCGTAGCCCCATTCGGCTATCGCCTCGGGCAGCGGCCAATCCTGCGCAGGCCCCAGATCCAGTGCCTGGGCGATGGCGGCCGTCATGTCGCGGAAGGCCGCTTCACCCGACTCGACAAAGTAAAAACTGCCGGCGGGCGACTGTTCCAGCGCCAGCAGATACAGGCTGACGACATCGTCAATATGCACATTGGACCAACTATTGCGGCCCGGCCCCACGTGGCGCACGATACCGCTCTTGCGCGCCTGCTTGAGCAAACGGGGCAATTGCACGCTGTCGCGCGGCAAGGCGCCGTGGCCGTAGATCAGGGTATTGCACAACACGCTCGCACGCACGCCCTTGCCTGCGCCGGCCAGAACCAGGTCATCGATGGCGACCCTGGCGGCCTTGTCGGCCGTGGGCGCCGGCAACTTGTCTTCGTAATAAATCTGTTGCGCCCCCTCGCCGCCCGAGGCGTCGCCCACGATGGACGAGCCGCTCGTATGCAGGAACACTTTGTTCGTGCCTGCCAGCGCATCGAGGATCGCTTCGACCGCACCCCGGTGGTCGCTGCTGGCAGCATTGATGACGGCATCTGCCGCCTTCGCCTGCTCGATGAGCAGCTCGCGGTCGTTCAAGGTGCCGACGATACCGTGCACGCCGATGGTGACCAGCTCGGCCACCTGTTCCGGTTTGCGCACCAGGCCCGTGACCTGATGGCCGGCGCGCACGAGGCCCGCCGCGATGGAACTGCCAATAAATCCCGCTGCACCTGTCAAAAATACTTTCATACCGTGGACGCCAAACAAAACCTACTGCGCGTCGCGCTTTGCGGCCTGCGATGCTCACCGTGCTCTAGCACGGTTGCGCTTCTTAGCCACAAATCATCGCCGCTCGCTACGGTTTTGTTAGGCGTCGTTTCTCCTTGATTAGCTTTGTTAATTCAGATCAAAAGCGATCACATGAACAAAGTATGCCCGCTTTCATCTTTCACAAAAAGCAGCCGCCGAGCAAAAGATCTATGCCTTGGGCGCAACAATCTTGTTTTTCAGCTGCAGGGCGGCGATATAGCGGCTCCGGTAGGCGGGGTCTTCCGGCGTCAGCAAGGTCAGCCTGTCGCGCGCGCGCGTGGCGGCCACATAAAAACGGTTTTCCTCTTCCAGCGGGTCAGTCTTGCTGCGCGGGAATTCATCGACGGCCAGGTAAGGCAAAATCACGTGGTTATACTCGAGGCCCTTGATCTGGTCGATGCAGGCGATGACCAGCCTGGCCTTGCCGGTCGAGACCGTCACGGCCTCTTCCATCTCGCCCAGCCAGCCGGCAAAGCCGCCCAGCGCCACGCCCGCTTCGCTGCATACGGCAATGAAGCCGTGCAGGGAACGGGCCACGACCCGCGCCTGGGCCGGGTCGACATAGATGCGGCGCGCCGTCTGTTCCAGCTGCATCAGGCCGAAGATGTGCTGCAAGGCGTCGCCCGCCAAAGCATCGGGCGGCAGCGCACGCAGGTAATCGACGGCGGCCAGGGTCAGCGCCGCCTTGTCCTGGTTGTGCGACTTGGCCAGCTGGTTCGTCAAAAAGCCTTCCAGCAAGTCGGGATAGTTGGCCACGTCGGCCTTGGCTTGCTGGAGCTCATCGCGCGTAAACGGGATTTCCGCAAACGCCACCAGGGCTTCGAGGATCTCGCCGCGGCGCGGGCCGCTCTTGATGGCGTGCAAATCCTTGCGGGCGATGGCGACCATACCACGCAGCATCAGCACTTCCAGACTCTGCAGATAGCTGTTCATGTCTACCAGGCCATACGCGATGCCGCTCTGGAACAACGCCGTTTCCACGCGGATGGCCTGATCGCGGTCGCGCAGCAAAATGGCCGTCGTGCCCGCATGCGCGTGTTCGAGCGCGGCGATCAGCTGCGCGCTGCACGCTTGCGGCTGCGCATGCTCATACTCCAGCAGCTCGATGTGGGTGGCACGCGACAGGGCCGACACGCTGGCCTTGTTTTTCAGCACGCCCACGGCCTGCGCCAGTTGCGGGCCATAACGGTAGGATGCCGTCAGCGGCAAGCGCTGCAAGGCCGGGAATTCCTGCTCAAAGCGCTGGCGCAAAAAGCGGTGGTCGGCGCCCGACCACGTGTAGATCACTTGATCCTTGTCGCCGGCGCCGCAGAAAAACGCGTTGCCACGGCGTATCAGCATGGTCAGCAGGCGGAACGACGCTTCGTTCAAGTCGTGCAATTCATCGGCCACGATGATCTGGAAGGCCGGCAATTGCTGGCGCAGCGGCTCGTCGCCGTCGAGCATGCGCACCAGGTCGTAGGTGGCGTCGAACGGTGCGCGGAACTGGATATCGCCCGTGTCGGCGCCACGCAAGCCTTCATATTCGCGCAGCCACAGATAATGCGTGCGCGACATTCCCAGCATTTCCAGGTTGTCATCCAGCGAGTTGCTCTCGAAGTCGGGATGCTGAAAATCCATGCGCGCCTTGGTGCGCAATTGCAGTTTCAGAAATTCGGCAATCGCCCCATTCGTCGTGTTGATTTCCAGCGGGTAACGGTCGGCATATTTTTCGCAGACCACTTCCAGTGCTTCCCAGGCCACGGGCCGCAGCTCTTCATCGCTGCGCATGAACGCCACCTGCATGTTTTCCAGCTGCAGCAGCACCTTGGCGGCAAAGGCGTCGAAGGTGTCGATGACGAGGCGCTTGACGACGCCCAGCGGCACGCCCACTTCCAGCAGGCGCTGGCGCAGGGCCACGCGCGCCGCCTCGGTAAACACGAGGGCCAGCATGCGCTCGGGCGCGCGGCCCCGGTGCAGCGCCTCGGCCAGGCGCAGGGCCAGGGTCGTCGTCTTGGCCGCGCCGGCGTTGGCATCGATCAAGACCACTTTCTTTTGCGCCGTCTGGATGGCGATCTGCTCTGGCGTGGGCGTGATGCGTTTGGGAATGAACTGCGGGGCGTTATCTGTACTCAAAAGTATTCCTGAAAAGGGTAGCAGCTGGCTGTCTCGGACTTACCAGGCGCAGGTGCGCAGGCCGGCAAAGATATCGCCGCGCTCGGGCGCGTGGAAGGCGCGCATGCGGGCAGAATGCAGGCGCGGCGGCGTGGCGAAGGCGGCGCCGCGCAGCACCTGGTGCTGCATGAAATACGGCGCTGAATATTCGCGCCAGGCATCGGGCGCAAAGCCCGGATACGGCTCGAACGGCGTCGCCGTCCACTCCCACACCTGGCCCCAGTGAAAGCGCGGATGGCCGGACAGCGCAGCATACTCCCATTCCGCCTCGGTCGCCAGGCGGCGCCCCGCCCAGGCGCAGTACGCTTGCGCTTCATACAGATTGATGTGGCGCACGGCTTCATTCGGCGGCAAGGTCGTGCGCTGGCCGAAGCGCATGGTGCGCCACTGCGTCGCTTCACGCAACCAGTACAAAGGCGACGAGCGCTCCTGCTGCATCAGCCAGGCGCTGCCGGCCGCGCTCCAGAACTGGCGGTTCTGGTAGCCGCCATCGGCGACGAAATCGGCAAACTGGGCGTTGGATACGGCGCAAGCATCGATGGAAAACGCCGGCACGTAGCAAGGATAAGGTGGCGATTCATTGTCGAAGGCAAACCCGGCCCCGCGCGGCGAGCCCAGTTCGATGCTAGCGCCAGGAAAAGCGATCTCGCCCGCCGCTGCCGGCAAGGCGGGACTGGCAGCGAGGAACTCCGGGGCTTCCAGGCCCAGCCATTGCAAGCCGGCCAGCATTTCTTCGCCGCACAAATCCTCATGCGCCAGCGCCAGCCGGTACGGCGCCAGCGCGGTGTCGACATCGGGTTCGCGCGACAGCTTGTCCAGGACCCGGTCGAGCACTTCGTGGCAATACGTTTTCACGGCACCCGGACTGGGCAATTCCAGCTTCCAGCGCGCACGGTGTTCGACCATGTTGGCGTCGAACAGGTCGTCGCCGCGCGTCAGCAGGGAATTGTAGATGGCGTCGGCCGGGTGGCTGGAAGCGGCTTCGCGCAGGATGTACCACTCGGCGAACCAGGCGATATGCGCGAGTTGCCATAACGGTGGATTGAGGCGTGGATGACGGGGCAGGCCCGCCACCACGTCCAGGCCGGCACTGACATAACAGTCGAACAGGGACAAGGTGTCCTGGCGTGCAGCCTGCAGCGACTGGGCCAGTTGCTGCGCGCCGGCGTGGCGAAAAGAGGCGTTGATTAAAGTCATGGCCTGATTGTAACGACTTATGCCAACATTGCACCAGCCGCCGAGGAAACAGGGAGGGGACTACCCTCCCCCGGACTACTTGACCAGCAGCTCGCCCTGCAGCGGCGTGACGACGGACTTGGGCATGCTGACGATGAAGCTGCTGCCCTTGTCGGCCACGGACTGGATGGCCAAAGTCCCGCCATGGCGCAGCAACACGTGTTTGACGATGGCCAGGCCCAGACCCGTACCTTGGGTTTCGCGCGAACGGCTCTTGTCGACGCGGTAGAAACGCTCTGTCAGGCGCGAGATATGTTCCTGGCTGATGCCGATGCCCGTATCTTGCGCGATGAATTGCGGGCCGGTCGGGCCATCTTGCCAGCGCAGCGTGATGCTGCCGCCAGCCGGCGTATAGCGCACGGCGTTCGAGGCCAGGTTGCCAAACGCGCTATACAGCTCGTCGTAACTGCCCAGCACGTCCGGGCCATTGCATTCCATGGTCACTTCATGCTTGCCGGCCGACAGCCCCTTGGCGTCGCGCAAGACTTGCTGCATGAGCTTTTTGATATCCACCGGCTCGGGACGCAGCGGATAGTCGACCGATTCCAGGCGTGACAGGGTCAGCATGTCCTCGATCAAATGCTGCATGCGGTGGCCCTGCTCCGTCATCAGCTTGAGGTGGGCAGCGCGCGTGGTGGCGTCCAGGTCCAGCTCGGCAGAAGCGATTTCCAGGAAGCCCACGATGACCGTCAGCGGCGTGCGCAGTTCGTGCGAGGCATTGGCGATGAAGTCGCGGCGCATCATTTCGATGCGTTCTGTCTCCGTCACATCGTGCGTGACGAGGATCTGGCGGCGGTTTTCAAACGGAATGATCTGCACGATCAGCTTGCGGTTGCGGAAGGTGATCGTCAGCGGCTGGTCGTAGCGGCCCAGGATGATGTAATCCATGAACTCGGGGCTGCGGATCAGGTTAGTGACGCGCATGCCCTTGTCGCGCTCGTGCGTGAGGCCCAGGTGCTTCTCGGCGGCCGGATTGCACCATTCGAGGAACAGCACGTCGTCCATGATGACGACGCCGTCGGGCAGCAGATGCATGGCCTGGCGGAAACGCGCCAGCCATTCCGTCAGTTCGGCCTGGTTTTTCTCGTCGTCGCGGCGCATGCGGTACAGGCGCGCGAAGATGCTGGTCCAGGCGCCCCAGCCGTCGGGCAGCTTGGCGCTTTGCGGATTGTCCAGCCAGTCACTGAGCTGGAACAGATACGACAGCTGCACGAACACCATCATGGCCATCAGCACGAAGGCGATGCCCAGCGCATACGTCGCGCCAAACAGATACCAGACGATGGCCACGCCCAGCAGCGCCAGCACCATGCGCAAGGCGGCCGGTACCCAGAACAGCAATTTCGGATTCATAGAGGCTAGCTTTATTTTTCAGACAACATGTAGCCGACGCTGCGCACCGTCTTGATCAGGCTTTCCGCCTCTTTCAAGGCTTTGCGCAAGCGCAATACGTGGACATCGACCGTGCGTTCCTCGATCACCACATGGTCGCCCCACACCTTGTCGAGCAGCTGGCTGCGCGAAAACACGCGCTCCGGATGGGCCAGCAGGAATTTCAGCAGCTTGTATTCAGCGTGGCCGATATCGATCTTCTGTTCATCCATCATCACGGTGCAGCTGACGGGATCCAGCGCCACGTTGCCGGCGCGCATGGGCGCCTGCGCGTGTTCCGGACTCTTGCGGCGCAACAACGCTTTGGCGCGCGCCAGCAGCTCGCGCGGCGAGAACGGCTTGGTGACGTAATCGTCGGCCCCGCTGTTCAGGCCGGCCAGCTTGTCTTCTTCCATGCTCTTGGCGGTGAGCATGATGACGGGGATGGCGGCGAAATTGCGGTCGGCGCGGATGCGCGACAGCAGGCGCAAGCCCGTCTGGTCCGGCAGCATCCAGTCCAGCAGAATCAGGTGCGGCGTGCGGTGCTGGATGAATTCCCAGGCATCGGCAACGTTTTGTACAGAACAGCAATTCCAGCCGGATTCGCGCAGCGAATAGGTCACCAGTTCAACGATGGCCGGCTCATCTTCAACAATCAATACCGTGGTTTTATCAGATGCCATAAAGCTTACTCAGGGAGCTCCTCGGAAATGGCGGGAGCAGCCACCTTGGTGTGGCGGATATCCTTGCCTTCAACCACGTAAATCACGTATTCGGCGATGTTTTTCGCATGGTCGCCGATCCGTTCGATGGCTTTGGCCACCCACAGGGTATCGAGCGCCGCCGAAATCGTGCGCGGGTCTTCCATCATAAAGGTGATCAAGTTGCGCATGATAGACCGAAACTCATGGTCGATGATGGCATCTTGTGCAATTAATTGTAAGGCCTGCTTGCCATCGTTGCGCGCAAACGCGTCGAGCGCGTCGTGCAGCATGTCGGTGGCCGTGTTGGCAATGCCGCGCACCATCTCGTAATGGTTGACGACGCCGTTGCCCCGCTTGTGCAGATTCTTCGCCACGCGGGCGATTTTGGTCGCCTCGTCGCCCACGCGCTCGAGGTCGGTAATCACCTTGATGGTGGCCATGATGGTGCGCAAATCGTTGGCGGCCGGCTGGCGGCGCACGATCAAATGGCTGCAGGCGTCGTCCAGCGACACTTCGAGCTGGTTGACGACGTCGTCTTCGCGCATCACGCGGTCGGCGCGTTCCGGATTGCCGATGCGAAAGCACGTCATCGCGTCGAGGAACTGGGTTTCAACGATGCCGCCCATCAGGAGCACTTTCGAGCGGATCGCTTCGAGTTCGTTGTCGTATTGCTTGGATGAATGTTCGCCTAACATGCTGTCTCTCCGTATTCAGTTGTCTTATATGTCGTTATTCTGGGCAGATCAGCCGAAGCGGCCCGTGATGTAATCCTGCGTTTCCTTGCGGGCCGGATTCATGAAAATCTGGTCCGTTTCGCCGAATTCCACCAGTTCGCCCAGGTACATATAGGCCGTGTAGTCGGAGCAGCGCGCCGCCTGCTGCATATTGTGCGTCACGATGGCGATCGTGTAATCCTGTTTCAGTTCGCTGATCAGTTCTTCCACTTTCGAGGTCGAAATCGGGTCCAGCGCCGAGGTCGGCTCATCGAGCAGCAAGACGTCCGGCTTCACGGCCACGCCGCGTGCGATGCATAAACGCTGCTGCTGGCCGCCCGACAGCGACAGGCCGCTCTTGTTCAGCTTATCCTTGACCTCACCCCAGAGGGCCGCTTTTTTCAGGGCCCACTCGACGCGCTCGTCCATCTCGCCCTTCGACAAGTCTTCATACAGACGCACGCCGAAGGCGATGTTATCGTAGACGGACATGGGGAACGGCGTCGGCTTCTGGAACACCATGCCGACCTTGGCGCGCAGCATGTTGACGTCCTGGTCGGCATCGAGCACATTGCGGCCGCGGTACAGGATCGAGCCTTCCGCGCGCTGGCCCGGATACAGGTCGTACATGCGGTTCAGGGTGCGCAACAGGGTTGACTTGCCGCAACCGGACGGGCCGATGAAAGCCGTGACCTTCTTCTCGTGGATGTCCAGGTTGACGTTGTGCAAGCTTTGCGTTTTGCCGTAAAAAAAGTTCAGGCCCGAAATCTCGATGGTTTTTTTCTTTGGTGCCAGGTCTTGGGCTGGATTCATTTGCGTATTCATATGGGTTCGCTTCGCTCGGTATCTGTTTAATGTGGGACTTTTTGGCTGAACACGGTGCGCGACAGGATATTCAAGGCCAGCACGCTGAAGGTGATCAGCAGTGCGCCACCCCAGGCCAGCGAGCGCCAGTTATCGTACGGGCTCATTGCAAACGATGCGATGACGGACGGCAAGTTGGCCATCGGCGCATTCATGTTGAAGCTTTGAAACTGGTTATTCAGGGCCGTGAACAGCAGCGGCGCCGTTTCGCCGGCGATGCGGGCCAATGCCAGCAGAACACCGGTGATGACACCGGCCTTGACGGCGCGCAAGCGCACCAGAGTGGCGACTTTCCAGCGCGGTGCGCCCAGGGCAAACGCCGCTTCCAGCAGGCTGTTCGGCACCAGGCGCAGCATGTTGTCCGTCGTGCGCACCACCACCGGCACGGCGATCAGCGACAGGGCGATGGCACCGGCGTAACCGGAGAAATGTTTGACGTGCGCCACGTACAGCGCGTACACGAACAGGCCGATGACGATCGATGGCGCCGACAGCATGATGTCGGTAACGAAGCGCGTCACTTGCGCAAACTTGTTTTCTTCGCCGTATTCGGCCAGGTAGATGCCGGCCAGGATGCCGATCGGGGTGCTGACCACGGTGGCCAGGCCCACCATCAGGGCGCTGCCGACGATGGCATTGATCAGGCCGCCGCCTTCGCTGCCGGGGGCCGGCGTCGTTTGTGTGAACAGGTCGACGGACAGTGCGCCGAAACCCTTGATCACCAGCGTGAACAGTATCCATACGAGCACGGCCAGGCCCAGGGCCATGGCAGCCACCGACAGGGCGATGCCGATGCGGTGCATCAGCAGGCGCTTGCGGTAGACAGGGTTCATGGCCGGCTTGGCCGGAGCGTCGTGGGTGCTAACTTGGCTGAGCTGGCTCATTTCGTGCCTTCCTTGCGGGACATGCCAGCCAGCATCAGCTTGGCGGCGGATAAGACGATAAAGGTGATGACAAACAGGATCAGTGCCAGCGAGAACAGCGAGGACACGTGCAGCGCCGATTGCGCTTCGCCGAATTCATTGGCCAGCAAGGAAGTGATGCTGTTACCGGCGGCAAACAGCGACCACGACAGCTTGTTGGCGTTACCGATGACGAAGGTGACGGCCATGGTCTCGCCCAGTGCGCGGCCCAGGCCCAGCATGACGCCGCCGACGACGCCGGTCTTGGTGTAAGGCAAGACGATCTTGCGCACCACTTCCCAGCGCGTGCAGCCCAGGCCGTAGGCCGATTCCTTCAGCACGGCGGGGACGATTTCAAACACGTCGCGCATCACGGAAGCGATGAAGGGGATGATCATGATGGCCAGCACCAGGCCGGCCGTCAGCAAGCCGATGCCCATCATGGGGCCGCTGAACAGCTGGCCGATGACGGGTACGTTGCCGAGGCTGGCTTTCAGGATAGGCTGGACGTGGTCGGCAAACAGGGGGGCAAAGACAAACAGGCCCCAGATGCCGTAGATGATCGATGGCACGCCGGCCAGCAGCTCGACAGCCGTGCCCAGCGGGCGGCGCAGCCAGGCCGGGCAGATTTCCGTGAGGAACAGGGCGATGCCAAAGCTGACGGGAAAGGCGATCAGCAGGGCAATCACCGACGTCACCAGGGTGCCGATGATGGGGATCAGGGCACCGTACTGGTCATTGACGGGGTCCCATTCTGCCGACACGATGAAATGCAGGCCGAAGGTCTTGAAGGCCGGTATCGATTCCATGATCAGCGAAATGATGATGCCGACCAGGACGATCAGCACCGACAGGGCGAACAGCATCGTCACCTTGTGGAACAGGAAATCCTGGATGCGCTGCTTGCGCATGGTGGAAAGCATTTGCGCGTGACTGATGGAATCGGTCATGGTGCCGCCTGGCATGGGGATCGTGGAAGAGGTAGATTGTGCGCTCATAATGTGCCATGTGGGTGGTACTGCAGGTATTGCTTATTTTTAAACTCTTGTTTTATCTTGCTTTTTTAGCCAGGACCGCCTGCAAGGGCTTGCGGGCGGTCCTGGCTAACTCCCTGCCCCGCCGTGCTGCTGGCGGAGGGGCAAGGATGAGTACTTATATGATCAAGCTATCAGATTAATAGATGGCTTTGCCCGAAGCGTCTTTCAGGTTGGCTTTCCACGACTCTTGCACCAGTTTCACGACCGATGCTGGCATCGGCACGTAGTCCAGTTCAACAGCAGCGGCGCCGCCGTTCTTGTAGGCCCAGTCGAAGAATTTCAGGACTTCTTTTGCCTTGGCTGCGTCAGCCTGGACTTTGTGCATCAGGATGAACGACACGCCGGTGATAGGCCAGCTGTTCTTGCCAGCCTGGTCGGTCAGTACCACGCCGAAGCCTGGGGTTTGCGTCCATGGTGCCGAAGCGGCTGCTGCCTTGAAGTTGTCGTCGTCAGGCTGCAGGAAATTGCCGTCCTTGTTTTGCAGCTGGGTGTGCGACATGCTGTTTTTCTTGGCATAAGCCCACTCGACGTAGCCGATCGAACCCTTGATACGCTGTACGTTGGCGGCGACGCCTTCGTTACCCTTGCCGCCCACGCCCACGGCCCATTTCACAGCCGAGCCAGCGCCGATTTTCGATTTGAATTCCGGATTGGTTTTCGACAGGTAGTCGGTGAACAGGAAGGACGTACCCGAACCGTCGGCGCGGTGCACCACGGTGATTTCCGTGTCCGGCAGCTTGACGCCCGTGTTCAGTGCGGCGATCTCAGGAGCGCTCCACTTGGTGATCTTGCCCAGGTAGATGTCAGCAACAACCTTGCCCGTCATCTTCAGCTGGCCAGGTTTCACGCCGTCCAGGTTGACGATGGTGACCACGCCGCCCATGATGGCAGGGAACTGCATCAGGCCTGCTTCTTCCAGCTCTTCTGCCTTCAAAGGCATGTCCGAGGCGCCGAATTCAACAGTCTTGGCCTTGATTTGCTTGATGCCAGCGCCGGAACCGACGGACTGGTAGTTCAGGCCGTTGCCGGTATTGGCTTTGTAAGTCTCGGCCCATTTGGCGTAGATCGGGTACGGGAAGGTTGCACCAGCACCTGTCATATCTGCCGCCATGACGGAAGCGGAAGAAAATGCCATCGCTGCCGAAGCACCCACGACGATAAATTTGAACATTTGCTTCATTTGCATATCAAGTCCTCAGGGTTGTTAGGGCGCAAAGTCCCGGTTGAATGCTGCGCAGTCTAGCAAGCGAATATGACAGCTTTATGACATGCACCAAATTTCATGAAATATTTGCCTACGCCCCGAGAACTGCCATTTCCGGGGCGAAAAATGACAAGACTGGCGACGCTTTATGACAGCCTATGTCACGCTTACGTCATATTTCATGATTACACTCACGAGACGTCATACATGATCAAATACGGCTAGAATTAACTATCTGCAAAGACAAAAGAATATGAAACCTGAACTGCACATGGAAGTGACCAAATCGGGCATCCTGCTTGACCGTGAACTGTCGCAACTGACTTTCAACCGGCGCGTGATGGCCCAGGCGGAAGACCCGAACATTCCGCTGCTCGAGCGCCTGCGCTACCTGTGCATCGTCAGCAGCAATATGGATGAGTTCTTCGAGGTGCGCGTGGCCAGCCTGCTGGCGGTCGGCAGCATCGGCGGTACGCTGGCGGGCCACCCTGCCCTGGCGGCCAACCTGGAACGCATCGGCAAGGAATGCCATGCGCTGGTGGAACGCCAGTACGAGATATTAAATAGCGACGTCTTGCCAGCCCTGCGCGAAGCGGGCGTGCATTTGCTGCGCGACAGCGACCGCAACGAGGCGCAGCGCGCCTGGGTCAAGCAGTATTTCGACCGCGAAGTGCGCCCCCTGCTCACGCCAATCGGCCTTGACCCGGCCCACCCGTTCCCGCAAGTGATCAATAAAAGCCTCAATTTCATCGTTTCGCTGAGCGGCAAGGATGCGTTCGGGCGCGGCACGGCGATCGCCATCGTCAAGGCACCACGCGTCTTGCCGCGTGTCATCAAGTTGCCGGACGAGATATCCGGCGATGGCGTGTCCTTCTGTTTATTGTCCTCCGTCATCCATGCCCACATCTCGGACTTGTTCGCCGGGCGCGAGGTGATTGCTTATTCTCAATTCCGGGTCACGCGCGACAGCGACCTGTGGGTGGACGAAGACGAAGTCAAAAACCTGCGCCAGGCCTTGAAGGGCGAACTGGTGGGGCGCCAGTTCGGCACCTCCGTGCGCCTGGAAGTGGCGCGTAATTGCCCGCCAGAACTGTCACAGTTCCTGCTCGACCAGTTCAGCCTGGATCAAAGCCGGCTGTACCGTGTCAACGGCCCCGTGAACCTGGTGCGCCTGTCGGAAATGATCGACCACGTCAAGCAGCCCGCACTGCGCTTCCCCCCCTTCTTCCCCGGCCTCGCGCATAAAGCCATCGGCAACGACATTTTTGCCGCGCTCAACAAGCACGACATCCTGCTGCACCACCCCTACCAGTCGTTTCAGACGGTGATCGACTTCATCCGCAGCGCCGCCTACGATCCATCCGTCGTCGCCATCAAGCAGACGATCTACCGCACGGGCATGAACTCGGACTTGATGGAGTCGCTGATCACGGCGGCGAAGATGGGCAAGGAAGTGACCGTCATCGTGGAATTGATGGCACGCTTCGACGAAGAAGCCAATATCAACTGGGCCGACAAGCTGGAACAGGCCGGCGCGCAAGTCGTGTATGGCGTGGTGGGCCTGAAGACCCACGCCAAGGTGGCGCTCGTCATCCGCCGCGAAGAAGGCACGCTGCGCTTCTACGCCCACCTGGGCACCGGCAACTACCACCCCACCACCACCAAGCTGTACACGGATTTTGGCTTGCTGACGGCTAACCAGGACCTGGCCGTGGAAGTGAACGAAGTCTTCATCCACCTGACCAGCCTGACCAAGCCGCACAACCTGAACCATCTGTGGCTGGCGCCGTTCGGCCTGCAAAGCGAAATCATCAAGGCCATCCGCAACGAGGCGAAGATCGCCCGCTCAGGCCAGCGCGGACGCATCATCGTCAAAGTCAACGCACTCGTCGATGAATCCGTGATCCGCGCCCTGTATGCGGCCTCGACCGATGGCGTGAAGATCGACCTGATCGTGCGCGGCGCCTGCACCCTGAAGCCAGGCGTGCCTGGCTTGTCGGAAAACATCAAGGTGCGTTCCGTGATCGGCCGTTTCCTTGAGCACAGCCGCATTTATTACTTCCGTAACGACCTGGCGCACGATGTCTACCTGGCCAGCGCCGACTGGATGAGCCGCAACCTGTTCCGCCGCGTGGAAGTAGCCTTCCCCGTGCTGGACCGGGCGCTGAAGCGGCGCGTGATCGCCGAGGGCCTGAATCCGTATTTGAAGGATAATACAAATGCATGGGAACTGGAGCCGACAGGGCACTACGCGCGCCGCAAGCCGCGCGGCAAGCAAACGCCGTTCAGCGCCCAGCAGTATTTGATGCGCACACTGGGGACGCCGGGCGCGGAGGTCGGCGAATAGGCAATTCTACACAGAGGAGCACAGCATGGATCTCATCTTGTGGCGACACGCAGAAGCGGAGCCGGGCCTGCCCGACCTTGAACGCGCCCTGACCGTCAAAGGCCAGAAACAGGCGCGCCGCATGGGGGAATGGCTGGCTTCGCAACTACCGGAAAATTGCCGCATCCTCGTCAGCCCCGCCCTGCGCACCTTGCAAACGGCGGAAGCGCTGGGACGCAAGTTCAAGCTGATGCCGGAACTTGCGCCTGGTGCCGAGGCGGAAGACATCCTCAAGGCGGCCAACTGGCCCGGCGGCAAGGAAACCGTGCTCATCGTCGGTCACCAGCCCACGCTGGGCCAGGCGGCCGCCCTGATGCTGACGGGCGAGGAGCAGGAATGGGAAATGCGCAAGGCTAGCGCGTGGTGGTTTTCGCAGCGCGAGCCGGGCGACCCCATCAGCGTCTACTTGAAAGCCGTGATGGCGCATGACTTGGTGGTGAAATAACGGTGATCAAGCAGGGAAATGCGCAAGGCCAGCGCAAGAATGGACAGGTTCTCCCAGCGAGAGCCGGGCGACGCCATCAGCGTCTACTTGAAAGCCGTGATGGCGCATGACCTGGTGGTGAAATAAGAGGGGTGGGTGAAACAGCTTAAGGCACAAAAAGTGCGCTGCGACAAATACTGGCAGGAATTACAACTCAGCAGCCTTGCAAAGCGCTGCCGATCTGCTAGAGTTTAATTGCATCAACGACGTGCTGGAGCGCTGCTCTGGCACCTTGAGCAACCCAGCGGACAGCCGTCCAACGGCGGCTGAAAGACCATGTTAATCTTCCTCGTTTTTCTCTTCATCGCCATCTTCGCCGCCATCATCGGCTTCGTCGCCTTTGAACTGATCGAAGAAATGCGCGGCAGTCACCACAAGCTGATGGACCGCTACCACGAGTAGTGTTCACCTTGGCACTATCGCATGGCGCCAGCGACGGCCACCAGCCCGTCCCTCGCGCCATCATTATATTTACACTCCCGTTTTAAACTTCGTATAGATGCGCGTCATCAGGCGGCGGATATCGGCCGTGGTCGCTTCCGGTGCGGCCATGCGCTGCTTGTCGGCGTCCGACAGGAAGATGGCCTTGTTCTCGCCGATGTCCTTGCGTACATACTTGATGCTGGCCGGATTCGGATTCGCGTAGAACACCTTGTTGCTCAGGCTGGCATGCACTTGCGGGCGCAGGATATAGTTGATGAACAGGTGCGCATTGTTCGGGTGCGGCGCGTCGGCGGGGATAGCCATGGTGTCGAACATCAGGGCGGCCGTCTTCGGCACCAACACCTGGATCACATTGCCGTTTTTCGCGTCGATGGCACGCTGGCGCGCGATATTGATATCGCCCGACCAGCCCAGCGCGACGCAGACGGAACCGTTGGCCATGTCATTGATGTAGCCTGACGAACTGAACAGGGTCACGTAAGGGCGGATGGCTTGCAGCACCTTGCCCGCTTCCTGGTAGTCGCCAGCCGTTTTCGAGTACGCGGGCTTGCCCATGTATTGCAGGGCGGCCGGCAGCACTTCCGACGGCGAGTCGAGGAAAGACACGCCGCACGATTTCAGCTTTGCTGCATACTTCGGGTCGAAGATCAAGTCCCAGGCATTCTCGGGCATGGGCATGCCGCCCAGCGCGGCCTTGACCTTGTTGACGTTGATGCCCACCGTCGTATAGCCCCACAGCCAGTCGACCAGGTAATCGTTGTTCGGGTCGATCTTTGACAGCTTGGCCTGCAAGCCGGGGTCCAGGTTGCCCAGGTTCGTCAGCTTGCTCTTGTCGAGTTTGCGCAGCAGGCCCGCATCGATCTGCAGGCGCGCCCACTGGGCCGTCGGCACGACGATATCGTAGCCGGACTTGCCCGCCACCAGTTTCGCATTGAGGATTTCGTTGTTATCGAAAACGTCGTAGCGTACCTTGATGCCCGTTTCCTTCTCAAAATTCTTGATCGTATCGTCGCCGATATAGTCCGACCAGTTATAGATATTCAGTACTTTTTCTTCCTGCGCCTGAGCCTGGGCAGGCAATGCCAGAACGGCTGCCGCCAAGGTCAATCCCACTCCAATGCGCCGCCCTGCTTGCCATGTGTTTGCCATCGTACCGCCTCCGGAATTAGTCAGAAAATAGTGACGATGATAGCAAGAAGGGCGGCATCAGGTCTAGCCTGATACCGCCCTGCTTTCACCGCTGGGGTCAGACCCCCAACACCGCCAACGCAAAATTCAGCGCTGACAATGACGGGGGTCTGACCCCGGCCTTTGCGACATTACACCTTGTCCAGCCCCACTTGGGCACCCGAAAACACCAGGTTGCCGTTCCGGGCGTCGATGCGGATCTCGTCTTTGGGGCCAAACTTGCCTTCCAGGATCAGCTTCGACAGCGGATTTTCGATCTGCTGCTGGATCGCCCGCTTCAAAGGACGGGCACCATACACCGGGTCGTAGCCCGCTTCGGCGATTTGCTGCAAGGCCGCGTCCGTCAAGCTCAGCTGCATGTCCATGCGCGCCAGGCGTTCTTCGAGAATTTTCAGCTGGATCTTCGCGATCGCGCCGATGTTTTTCTCGTCGAGGCCGTGGAACACCACGATTTCGTCGATGCGGTTGACGAATTCGGGACGGAAGTGCGAGCGTACCTCGGCCATCACGGCCAGCTTCACGACACCGGGATCATCGCTTTCCATGGCCTGGATTTTGTGCGAACCCAGGTTCGAGGTCATGATGATGACGGTATTCTTGAAGTCCACCGTGCGGCCCTGGCCATCCGTCATGCGTCCATCGTCGAGCACTTGCAGCAGCACATTGAAGACGTCGGCATGCGCCTTTTCCACTTCGTCGAGCAGGATCACGCTGTACGGCTTGCGGCGCACGGCTTCCGTCAGGTAGCCGCCCTCGTCGTAACCCACATAGCCGGGCGGCGCGCCGATCAGGCGGGCCACGGAATGCTTCTCCATGAACTCGCTCATGTCGATGCGGATCATCGATTCTTCCGTATCGAACAGGAAGGTCGCCAGCGCCTTGCTCAGCTCGGTCTTGCCCACGCCCGTCGGTCCCAGGAACATGAATGAACCATAGGGACGGTTCGGATCGCTCAAACCGGCGCGCGAGCGGCGGATGGCGTCAGCCACGGCCGTGATCGCTTCATCCTGGCCCACGACGCGCTCATGCAGCTTCTCTTCGATGTGCAGCAGCTTGTCGCGCTCGCCCTGCATCATGCGCGACACGGGTATGCCCGTCGCGCGCGACACCACTTCGGCGATTTCCTCGGCACCCACTTCCGTGCGCAGCAATTTCGGCTGGTCGGGGTCGCGTTTCGGGATGCCGCTGTCAGCCTGCTTGAGCTGGGCTTCCAGCTGCGGCAGCTTGCCGTATTGCAATTCCGACACTTTCTGCCAGTTGCTCTCGCGCGTGGCCTGCTCCATCTGCAACTTGACTTGCTCAATCTCTTCCTTGATGTGCGTACTGCCCTGCACCACGGCTTTTTCCGCCTTCAGGATTTCCTCGAAATCATTGTATTCTCGCTGCAGCTTGACGATTTCTTCTTCGATCAGGGCCAGGCGGCGCAACGAAGCTTCGTCCTTTTCCTTCTTGACGGCTTCGCGCTCGATCTTCAGCTGGATCAAGCGGCGTTCCAGCTTGTCCATCACTTCCGGCTTCGAATCGATCTCGATCTTGATCTTCGCCGCCGCTTCATCGATCAGGTCGATCGCCTTGTCGGGCAGGAAACGGTCCGTGATATAGCGGTGCGACAGCTCGGCAGCAGCGATGATGGCCGCGTCCGTGATTTCCACCTTGTGGTGCAGCGCATATTTGTCCTGCAAGCCGCGCAGGATGGCAATCGTCGCTTCCACGGTCGGCTCGTCGACCAGCACTTTCTGGAAGCGGCGTTCCAGCGCGGCATCCTTCTCGATGTACTTGCGGTACTCGTCGAGGGTGGTTGCGCCCACGCAATGGAGCTCGCCGCGCGCCAGCGCCGGTTTAAGCATATTGCCGGCATCCATCGCGCCTTCGGCCTTGCCCGCACCCACCATGGTGTGCATTTCGTCGATGAAGACGATGGTTTGCCCCTCATCCATGGCCAGTTCCTTCAGCACGGATTTCAGGCGCTCCTCGAATTCGCCACGGAATTTCGCGCCGGCCAGCAAGGCGGCCATGTCCAGCGACAGTACGCGCTTGCCTTTCAGCGATTCCGGCACTTCACCATTGACGATGCGCTGCGCCAGGCCTTCGACGATGGCCGTCTTGCCCACGCCCGGTTCGCCGATCAGCACGGGGTTGTTCTTGCTGCGGCGCTGCAGGATCTGGATGGTGCGGCGAATTTCATCGTCGCGGCCGATCACAGGGTCGAGCTTGCCCTTGCGCGCCCGCTCCGTGAGGTCCAGGGTGTATTTTTTCAAGGCTTCGCGCTGGCCTTCGGCTTCTTGCGAGTCCACCTTGTTGCCACCGCGCACGGCGCCGATGGCCGCTTCCAGGGCCTTGCGGGTCAGGCCGTTTTCGCGCGCCAGTTTGCCGCAGTCGGACTTGTCGTCCGTCATGGCCAGCAAGACCATTTCACTGGACACGAATTGGTCGCCCGCCTTTTGCGATTCCTTGTCGGCCAGGTTCAACAGGGCCACGAATTCGCGGCTGACCTGCACGTCGCCGCCCGTGCCCGACACTTTCGGCAGGCGTTCAAGCGAGGCGCCCAGGGCCTTGGACAGTGCCCCCACATTGACGCCGGCCCGCTGCAAGAGCGAGCGGGCACCACCGTCATCCTGGTTCAACAGGGCCGTCAGCAGGTGGACCGGTTCGATATACGGGTTGTCGTTGCCCACGGCCAAGCTTTGCGCATCGGCCAGGGCTTCCTGTAATTTGGTAGTGAGTTTGTCTTGTCGCATGAAAAGCGCTCCCGGTTAATTAGTTGTTAACCAAATTGGGGTGAGGCCGTACTTTTCAAGCAGTCACAAAGCGGAAAACGGATGCATTCTTGCAAATGCTGGCGTGCGCGGCAAATACGCCTCAAATAACGCTGGCTTTTGCCGTCCATTTGTCCAGCGCCGTCTCGTCGCTGTCGCGCGCATCGACCCAGCGCGCGCCTTCCGGCGTGTCTTCCTTCTTCCAGAACGGCGCTTCCGTCTTCAGGTAATCGATGATGAACTCGCAGGCGGCAAAGGCCTCGCCCCGGTGGGCGGACGAGACCGCCACCAGCACGATCTGCTCCTGCGGCAGCAAAGGGCCCACGCGGTGGATCACCAGCGCGCCCGACAGGGGCCAGCGGCCCCGCGCCTGCTCGACGATCGCCTCGATGGACTTTTCCGTCATGCCAGGATAGTGCTCGAGTTCCATGGCGGCCACGTCCAGCCCCTCGTTCATGTCGCGCACCGTGCCGACGAAGCCGACGACGGCGCCTACCTTGGGGTTGCCTGCACGCAATTGTGCAATTTCTTGACTGAGGTCAAAATCAGCTTGCTGGACGCGCACGGTTGTACTCATTTTGCGAGGCCTCCGATGCGGCGCAGCAAGGTTTCGATACGGCTGGCCGTGCGCGCATCGGTGGCGGCGGCAATCGCGCACAGCTGCATCAGCTGCGACACTTGCGTGAGCGGCTTCTGGCCTGACTTGAGCGACGATTGCAACACTTCCACCTGCATTTTCAGACGGTCGCGGGCAAATTCGGCGCCGCTGTCGACGCCGGCGACGATTTCAAGGCGCAACACTTCATCACGCAAGCGCTCCTGGTTGGCCTGCAATTGCTGCACGTAGGCGGCGCTACCCCCGCCCAATGCGGCCTGGGCGGCTGCAAAGCGCTGCTGCAGGCTGCGTTCATATTGCGTGTCCAGCGCTGGCAAGGCGCTCCAGCGCTGAACCCAAGTCTCCACATCCGCGCCGGCATCGCCTTCGACCAAGGCCGTTTCCAATGCCTGCGTCAGGCGCAGCTTGTCGCGCAGGGCGTTGGCCTGGGCCGCACCGGCGCGCTCGGCGATGGCATCGGCTTGCGCTTGCACGCCTGCAACAGCCGCCTGGTAGCGCTGCTCGATCTTCGCTTCGCTGGCGCGCGGCACGGGGCCGGTGGCGTTCCAGGCGGCACGCGTGTCGCGCAGCAAGTGGTGGATGAAGGCACTGCGGGCCTTGTCGTCGCCCTCGGGCACGACGGCAGTTTCCAGGCTGGCGCACAGCGCTACGCGCGCATGCAGGTGTTCGCGGCGCTCGTGGTCGGCCGCATGGGCCGTTTCCTTGCGCTTGGCAAAGATATCATCGCAGGCGGCGCGGAAGCGCTGCCACAGCGCCTGTTCCGCGCGGCGCTCCAGCGGCAGGGCTTTCGCCAGTTCCTGCCATTTATCCTGCAAGGCTTTCAGCATATCGACCGTGTTGCGCTCCGATGGTTTGAGCAAGCCCACTTCGACGATCAATTGTTCGCGGCGCGCCGTCTCGATCTGGCGCTGCGTATCCAGCGGCTTCGACAGGGCGTCCAGTGCGGCGCCAAATTGCGTATCCAGGCGCTTCTTTTCCTTGCGGTCAATGGTGCCCAGGCGCGTCCACGCCTGGCGCAAGCGCTGCGAGGCGGAGGCGACGTGTTTCCAATCGGTACTTTCTTCGGCTGCCAGGGCTACCGTTTCCGCGATCAATTCCTGGGCCTTGGCCGCATTGCCGTGGCGCTCTTCGGCCAGTTGCTTGAAATGCTGGGCCGCCGGCGCGTACGCCAGGCTGCAGGCGGCATCGAAACGCTCCCACAGGGATTTCGGCGCGGGGCCGGACAAGGTGTCGAGCGATTTCCAGCGCTCGCGCAGGCTGCCCACTTTCTTGGCCAGTTCGGCCATCGGCAGTTTTTGCGCCGGCAATTCCTCGCCCGCCTTGACCAGTTCCTCGCGCGACACGTTGCCGCCCCAGCGCGCCCAGTCGGCCAGGCGCTTGAATTCTCCGCGCACATGGGCCAGGCGATCAACTTGCGCAGGCGTCAGGCGCCCGTGTTTGCTATCGCGCAAGGTCTTGTCATGCTCGGAAGCTACGTGCAACAAACCATCCTGCAGCGCCGCTTCCATGGCGTCGAGTACCTTGAAGAACTGCTCGGTCGCTTCTTTCGACACGTGAGCGGCCTCCTGGCGCGGCTTGCGCGGCGCCGGTTCGGCATGCGCTGGCGTAGCCACGGCCGCGGCGGTGACGGCAGGTGCCGGGGCGCTGGCCAGCACGGCTGCAAATTGCTGCTGCAAGCTGTCGGACAGTGGCGAGTCGGGCAGGCGCGGCAGGGCTTGCCACGCGCGTTTCAGGGTCTCCGCGTCGAGTGTAGCGGCGTCCTGCGCCTGCCATTCGGCCAGTGCAGCCTGGCGCGCGTCGAACACGGCCTGGTGCTGCTGCAAGGCTTGCAAGGCGGACTGCGCCTGTTCGCGCGCCTGGATGAAATCGCTTTCCAGGTGTTTCGGCAACGAAGCGCGCTCGGGCGAATGTGCATGCTGCGCATGTTCCGCATCCAGGCGGGCCAGCGCCTGCGCCAGTTCGCCGGCGCACTGGCCATCGCTGGCCAGCGCGCGCGCGGCGGCGACGGCGTCGATCACGGCGCGCTGCAACACCACTTGCGCTTCCAGGCGGGCCGCCAGCGCGGCGCGCGCGGCGGTGAAGGCGGTCGCCAGTTCGGGCGTGGCCTTGATGACTTGCCATTGGCGGTCCAGCTCGGCTACCTGATTCGGGCTCAGCTTGTCATCGTTCAGCAGGCGCTGGGCGGTATCGATGCTGGCCTGGGCGCGCTGGGTTTCCGCCGCCTGGTGGCGGATCAGGTCGATGCGGCCCTGCATCAGCTTGGCGACGCGGCGGTCCGTGTTGCGCATGGCCTGGTGGACTTTTTCCAGCAGCGGCAAGGCATGGACGTGTTCGGCCGCGATCAGACGGGCGTCGGCAAATTCGCTGGACACAATGAATTCAAAGGCGGCGACTTCGTCGCCCGCCACGGCGCGGGCACGCGCAACCTGTTCGGCGCGGCGCGATGCGCTCTGCGCCGTAGCGGCGGCCTGTTCTGCCACGACAGGGTCTGGTGCGGAAGGCTTGCTGGCAGAACGCTTGAAAAGAAATTCGAACATGACGGGTTTCGCGTGAATCAAAACCACCATCATAACAAAGCCCGGAGTATTGCATCGGACAGGTCTGTGCAAGTTACCAAATGAGTAACGCAACATATCTCCCATGCTGACGCCCGCGCAAAATCAGGGGCGTGGAGCCGGCGCAAACGGGCGGACGGGGTGGGCGCTCGCTCCCCGTTCAAGCCCGCGCACGCTGGGTCTGTGACACGCCAGGCAAGGCCTCTGCCGCCGAGGTGCCGGCAATGCCCGTGGTTTCAGTGGCACCGCCGGGCGTACCCGGTGCCGGCACAGGCACTGGCAAAACAAAGGGCAGCACTTGCGCCTTGCCACGGCGCGCTTCCTGCGCGCGCGCATCGTGGGCGAGGAACTGGTAGGCGATGGCAAACCACGCTTCGCCCACGATGACCTTGCGCGCCAGCGCGAACAGTTCGCGCTCTTCTTTTTCCAGGCGCTGCAGCAAGGCCGCGCAAAAGGCGTCGATGGCGGCGCACAGCTGCTCGGCCTGCTGCTCGGAGCTGTCGAGGGCGGCGCCTGCGCGCTGCTGCACGACATTGATACTTTCCAGCGCCGCGTGGTTCAAGCCGTTCAGCTCATTGAGCAAACCGTTGAGCAAGCCATCGGCATGCGGCGTGGCCCGGCGAATGGCGGGGATCAGATACATCTCCACCTTGCGCCAGTAATCGCCCTGGTACAGCCGGTTCAGCCAGTCGCCCGTGGTCTGCAATTGCGCCAGGCTCAGCCTGCTTTGCTGGCGCAGTTGCACCTGCATGTATTGTTGAAATGCCAGCAAACTCATGCGGATACTGGCTTGTTCCACCGACAGGGAAACCAATATATATGTTGCCGTAAGCATGTACTCACTCCCGAAAACGCGCTGGATGTCTGATCCTGGAAGTGAAAGTGTAAAGACTACCGACAAGGGCAGGTTTGATCCTGCACAAACCCGACCCGGCTTTTTTCAGGGTGCGCGCAAGCCGATATGCAGGTTGACCACGCCCGGCTCTTCCGATGGCGTGACTTCGCCGCCAAAACTTTTTACCAGCCGCTGCATGCCCTTGTTGCGCGCCATCGCCTCGCCCACCAGCGCTTCCGTGCCGCGGCTACGGAAGTAGTCGACCAGCTTTTCAAACAGGATATGGCCCAGGCCCTTGGCCTTCAGGGCCGAGCGCACGGCGATGGCGAAATCGGCGTGGATATTGTCCGGATCGGCCACGGCGCGCACCACGCCCAGGGTTTCCGGCTTGCCGTCCGGGCCCGTGTGCGTGGCGATGAAGGCCATGGCGCGGTCGTAATCGATCTGCGTCAGGCGCGCCAGCTGCGACACGGGCAGCTCGCGCATGGAGGTAAAGAAGCGCAGGCGCACATCGTCGGGGTCCAGCGCATTGAACAGGTCCAGGTGCTGCGGCGCGTCTTCCGGGCGGATGGGGCGCAGCAAAATGGATTGCCCCAACCACGTCACCTGCTCTTCCAGCTCTTGCGGATACGGGCGGATGGCCAGGCGGTCGCTCTTCTGGCCCGGTTGCAAACGGATGCGCGCGTCGAGGGCGATCACGCCGTCCGCGTCGGCCACCAGCGGGTTGATGTCGAGTTCGGCCAGCTCGCCGATATCGGCCACCAGTTCGGCCACCTGGATCAGGGTGTAGCAGATGGCGTCGATGTCGGCCGGCGGCTGGTTGCGGTAGCCAGCCAGCAGTTTCGACACGCGCGTGCGCGCCAGCATGTCGCGCGCCAGCACCATGTTCAGCGGCGGCAGGCCGATGGAATGGTCGGCCGTCACTTCCACGGCGATGCCGCCCTGCCCCACCAGTATCACGGGGCCGAAGGCGGCGTCCGTGGTGACGCCGACGATCAATTCATGCGATTGCGGCCGGCGCGCCATCTGCTGCACCGTGAAGCCGTCGATCAGCGCATCGGGGCGCATGCGGCGCACGCGCTTGAGCATGGCGGCAGCGGCCGTGCGCAGGATGTCGGGCGTGTCGAGATCGAGCGCCACGCCACCCACGTCGGATTTGTGGGCGATGTCGGGCGAATGGATTTTCAGCGCCACCGGGTAGCCGATGTCCGCCGCCACGGCCAGCGCCTCTTCCACATCGGCCGCCATGCGCGTCATCGCCACGGGAATGCCGTAAGCGGCCAGAATCTCCTTCGAGCGGCACTCGCCCAGCACCGTCTGGCCAGCCGCCAGCGCGGCGGCGACGATTTCGCGCACGCGCGCGCGGCGCGGCGTGGCCGACATGGGCAGCTGCGCCGGCACCTGCATCAGGGTTTCCTGGTTGCGCCGGTACTGCACGATCTGCATGAAGCCATGCACGGCCTTTTCCGGCGTGTCGTAGGTGGGAATGCCGGCCCGGTTGAAGACCTGGCGCGCGGGCGCCACCGTGGTGCCGCCAAGCAGGCACGACAGCACCGTGCGCGAGGTGGCCTTGATCAGCGGCGTGACGGCTTCGGCGATATCGATCGACGAGACCATGGCCGTGGGCGCGTGCAGCAGCAGCAAGGCGTCCGCCTGCGGCTCGTCGAGCAGCGGCTTGATGGCGTCGACATAGCGCTGCACGGGCGCGTCGCCGGGCAAGCCCACGGGGTTGTCGTGCGACCAGCCGCGTGGCAGGGCCTTTTCCAGCGCGATCACGGTGTCCGGCGACAAATCGGCCAGCTTGCCGCCGCTGCCCACCAGCGCATCGGTGGCCATCACGCCCAGGCCGCCGCCGTTGCAGAGTATCGCCAGGCGCTCGCCGCGCTGTGAGCGGATATGCGTAAGCGTTTCCACGGCATCGAAGAGTTCCTCGGCCGAATACACGCGCAGCATGCCGGCGCGGCGGATGGCCGCGTCATACACGGCGTCGGAACCAGCCAGCGCGCCCGTATGCCAGGCCGCCACGGCCGCGCCTTCCGCCTCGCGTCCCGCCTTCAAGACGATGACGGGCTTGCTGCGCGCGGCCGCCCGCGCCGCCGACATGAATTTGCGCGCCGCCTGGATATCTTCCATGTACAGCAGGATGGCGGCCGTGTCGATGTCGCCGGCCAGGTAGTCGAGCAGGTCGCCGAAATCGATGTCATAGCTGCCGCCCAGCGAAATGAACTTGGAAAAGCCCACGCCGTGCGCGTTGGCCCAATCGAGCACGCCCGACACCAGCGCGCCCGATTGCGACACGAAGGCGATCTTGCCGCTGGTCGCGCCCAGGTGGGCGAAGCTGGCGTTCAAGCCCAGTTTCGGCACCAGCAGCCCCATGCTGTTGGGGCCCAGGATGCGCAGCAGATGCGGCTTGGCTGCTTTCAGCATGGCCAGGCGCAGCGACTGTTCGCGCACGGGATCGAGGCCGGACGTCATGACGATGGCCGCGCGCGTGCCCAGCGCACCCAGGTCGCGGATCAGGCCGGTAATCGTGGCGGGCGGCGTGCAGATAATGGCCAGGTCCGGCGCTTTCGGCAGTTGCGCCAGCTTGCGGTAGCATTTCAGTCCCATCAACTCGTCGTACTTGGGATTGACGGGCCAAATGTCCCCTTGATAGCCGCCCCCCAGCAGGTTGGCCAGCGCGATGGCGCCCAGCTTGTGGTCGCGCGCGGTGGCGCCGATCAGGGCCACCGAGGCCGGCTTGAACAGCTTGTCGAGATTACGGATACTCATGTTCTGGCCTCATGGATTGCCGGAGCGGCTTGGTAACGCCCAAGTGTATAGGATGCGCTGCCAAAAAAACTTGACCTTGTGGCGCGTTTCGCAAAAAAATCGCGCGCGCCTACCAGCGCGAGCGGTGGCTTTCCGTCACGCCCGCCAGCTGCGCCACGATGCGCTTGGGAGACGCAGCATTGGTACGCACCCAGCCGCTGAAAGTGCCGATGGGCTGGATGTAGCGGCTGGCGGCGATCCACAGGTTTTTATCTTCGCGCCGCGCCCCCTCGGGCTTGAAGTGAAGGTCGAGCAGATCGTCGTCCGTCCACACGTGCCACGGCGCCAGCGGGTTGTCGGGATTGAAGTCAAAATGCGCGCGGCCCAGCGCGTACAGCTGGCCATCGAGCCACAGCGCGTTTTCATGCGCGCCAAAATAGCCGGCCTGCAGATTGAAACCCAGGTCCAGGCTGTGCGCCGAAGCCCAGCGCCATTCCGTCTCGCGCGCCAGCAGCCCGTTCGAATAATCGAAGCTGGCCACGCCGTCGTCTAAGCTGTAGCCTATGGCGCCGCAACGCACGCTGCCCCACAAGGGCAAGCCACCCGACTTTTGCGTGGCGTGCACGGAGCCGCCCTCGCCCACGGGCCCCACGGCCAGCAAGGTGGGCGCCACGGGCGGGCCGAATTCCGCATCGATGCCGAAATGGCCGCAATCGAGCTGCAAACGGTAGCGCTGCTGCGGCTGGGCCTCGATGGCGATGCTGTGCGAGAGGAAGCGGAAACGACTGCTGGCGCCCGCATGCGGCGCCACGGCAGCGGACAGGCCAGGAAGGCCATCCTGCGAAAAGGCAGCCACGATCTTGCCCTTGTGGCGGTCGAACGCATACGCGAAGGCCGTGCTGGTCCAGCCCAGGTCGACGATGGCCACGCCACAGAACAGGGTGGGCGTGGACAAGGCCACATAATGCCAGCGCTTGTGGTGGAATAAGCGCCAGAGGGCGCCGCGCGCGTACGGTGGCGCCAGCGCAGCCCAGTCGAAGGCGTTCAATTGCCCCGTGTAGCGGCCAAAGCATGGAACACCATTGGCGTCGAGCAGGTCGGGCGGAGCCGGTGGCAGCATCATGCGGCCCGCCTTGCCGCGTCGCGGCCGTCCTGCAGGGCGGCCGCCAGCTGCGCGCCGAACGCCACCGGTTGTGCTCGCGCAATATCAATATCCGGGCACGCATGCCAGCGCGCCAGGCGCTGCACGGCACCAGCCACGTCCTGCACCAGGCGGGCACTGAGGCGCACGCCGTCTTCCAGCGCCAGCGACTTGATCTCGAAGCGCCCCTGCGCGCGGTGCGCCTTGGCATCCAGGCGCCCCACCAGCGCGCCGCGGCGCAGGACAGGTAAAGTGAAGTAGCCGTGGCGGCGCTTCGCAACTGGCGTATAGCATTCAAGCCGGTAGTCAAAGCCGAACAATTCCAGCGCGCGGCGCCGGTCCCAGACGACGGGGTCGAACGGCGACAATATCGTCGTCAGGGTGGGCACCAGCTTGCCGGCCACCGCCGCGCGCAGCAATTCGCCATGCCCGGCATGCACATACACGGCATCATCCCAGCCAGCCACAGCGCAGCGCAGCAACGCACCCTCGTCCACCAGCGCCTGCAAATCCTGCGCCAGGCTGGCGCGCGATTGTTTCGTGCGGAAGTAATCGCTGATCCAGCCGGCACGCGCCAGGCCCAGCGCCTTCACGCTGGCCAGCAGCAGGCGCCGCCGCACCTGCTCTTCGGGCGGCAGCAAGCCATCGTGCCAGCCCGGCAGCACGCGCTCGGCCAGGTCGTAATAGCGCTGGAAATTGTGGCGCTTGGCGATCATCAGCACGCCCGACGTAAACAGCACTTCCAGCGAGCGTTTCTCGGGCTTCCAGCTCCACCAGCCGCCCGCCTGGCCATCCGTGCGTTCAAAGTCGGCCGAGCGCGCGGCGCCGTTGGCGCGGATATGTTCGAGCACCGAAGCCACGGCATCGCCCTGCTCGGCCATCCACTTTACCGAGTATTTCCAGCCCATGGCCGCCGGGTCCAGCATGCGGTGGCGATACAGGCCATAGTCTTCGATGGGCACGAAGCAGGCTTCATGCGCCCAGTATTCGAACAGCGCGCCCTCGGCCAGCAATTGCTCCAGCCACGGCTGCGGATAATCGCCCAGCCGGCTCCACAGCACCAGGTAAGGGCTGCGCGCCACCACGTGGATGGTGTCGATCTCCAGCACGCCCATCTGGCGCACGGCGGCCAGCACGTCGGCCTTCACGGCCTTCTTGCGGCGCGCCTGCAGCAAACCTTGCGCGGCCAGGTGCAAGGCGCGCGCGGCAGCCAGCGATAAAGGGGGGAGGTCGGGAGAAATGTGCTGGTCTGGGCTGTGCATAGCTGAAAGATACCGCATTCCGCGTGACACTTGCACGTTTTATCGCTATCGACTTGCCCGGCAACGGCACGCAAGCCAGCCGCACGACGCCGCAGCCGCCGACGAGGGTTCGTGGAAGACGAATGGCAGGTGCTGGAGCATGTCGCCGTCTGCGGCTGTCAGCGACGGTCGATTTCCGCCCCAGCTTCTTGCGCAGGTGGTGGATAGGCACTTGCACGGCATTGCTCTTCACTTCGCCGCCCCAGCTGTACAGGTTTTTTCCAGCTATCCCGGCTCAGCACACGGCCACCGTATTCCAGCAGCAGTGGCAGGATACGGAACTCCTTCACCGTCAAGGTCACGGGCAAGCCCCCTTGCGCCACGTGCCGGTGCGCGATATCGGGCACCATTTCGCCCAGCCCGCCCAGCGCCTGCATGCCGTCCTGCCCCGGCAAGCCCAGGTCGAGCCGGATGCAGCCATAGTCGTGCAGACGCACGGCCGTGTGCGCGTGTTCAGCGCTCGTGACTCATTCGACGGCATAGCTGCCCTGTTCCAGACCGACCTGCGTGGCGCGACCCAGTTGCGGAGCGTCTTCGGTCAGCAGGATGCGCATGGGGGAAGCGCCGCGGCCCGCTCAGTCCTTTTTCTTGATCAGCCCAGCCAGTGCGGCGAAGGGATTGTGCGTGGCGGGCGCCACCTCGGCAGACAGCAGGCCGGCGCCACGGTCCGCTTCCAGGTAGCGCGAGTGCTCATTGTCGTGGCAATACAGGCACAGCAATTCCCAGTTGCTGCCGTCCGGCGGATTGTTGTCATGGTTATGGTCGCGGTGGTGCACCGTCAGTTGCTGTACGTTGGCACGCGTAAATTCGCGCATGCAGCGGCCACACACCCACGGATACATCTTCAGCGAGCGCTCGCGGTAGCCGCTCTCGCGCTGGTCGGCGGCGCGGCGCGCTTCGGCCACGATCTTGTCCAATCTTGCCGCGTCGGGCTTTTTACTCTGCATGACAACTTTCGATATGGGAGGTAGAAGCACCCATTTTAATGAGGATGGGGGCGCAATTGTACTTTTTCTGCCACGCCGCCAGCCCGTGTCGTCGCCGGCGTGCTTTTTTTAGCGTGCGCGGCACCACAACTACCTGATTTAACGCAGAATAAGCCTAGCGACAGACCGTGAACAGACAATGAGAGCGGTGGCAACAGGGTGACGCGCAAGGCAGCAGATTTCGGCTATCATGCGCGCCACGCCGCCCCTCCCCTTTACCATGACTCTAGCCTGCAAGCGCCCGTGATAGCGATAACAAGATTCCCGCAACACCTTGCCCGCCGCCTGTACCGTCTCAGCCTGGTGCCCCTGTTCGCGCTCATCTTGCTGCTGGCGCTGTGGACGGCCGTCTTTTACCAGGTGGGACAGGAGCGCGCCAGCGCCGTGCACGACGCCGTGGCCGTCAGCCAGTCGCTGGCGCGTACCCTGGCCGACCATACCAGTTTCACCCTGCGTCAGACGGACCACGCCACGCAATTGTTCAAGCTCAAGTACGAGGAATTGGATGGCGGCCTGCGCCTGAATGAATTCATGCGCCGCCAGGGCCTGCTCGACAGCGTGCTGCCGTCGAAGCTGGCCTTGCCGATCGCCCTCATCGACGCGCAGGGCAATGTGATCGACAGCGCCAACGCGTATTTGCCGGAAAACCTGGCCACGCAGCCATTTTTCAGGGCGCTGGCCGCCAATGCATCCGACACGGCCATGGTCGACACGCCCATGCTCGACGCCGCCAGCAAGCACTGGGCCATCCGCCTGGCGCGCCGCCTGAACGATGCGCAGGGCCGCTTTGCCGGCGCCATCGTCATCCACATCGACCCCAGCTATTTTGTCGACGATTATGACCGCCTGGACCTCGACGCACAGGGCGCGCTGATGCTGGTGGCACGCGACAGCGGCCTGACGGTGGGGCGCATCGGCGAACAGCGCATCCTCAGCGACCGCATCGACTTCCGCATGCCCGGGGCGCCCCAGCATGCCCCCGAAGAACTGCTGATCGAGCCGCCCGTCGACACGACGGCGCGCATCTACAGCTACCGCGAACTGCCGCGCTACCCACTGCTGGCCGTGGTAGGCGTCAGCCGCGCCGTGGCCCTGGCACGCTTCGAACAGCGCCGCCTGGCGTATGTCGGCGCGCTGCTCGCCGCCAGCGTGCTCATTGCCGGCTTTACAGCCCTGCTGATGCGCCAGAACGCACGCCTGCGCCGCAGCATCGGCCAGGCCACGGAAACGCAAGCACTGTTGCGCGCGGCGCACCACGGCAGCCTCGACTCCGTACTGCTGCTGAAAGCCTGGCGCCCCGCACCGGGCAAACCGGTGGAAGACTTCACCTTCGCCGACGTCAACGAGCGGGCCGCCGACATGCTGGGCAAGCCACGCTCCGAATTGCTGGGCCAGCGCGTGCTGCCGCAAGTGCCGCTGCTGCGCGGCGAGCGTTTTTTCAAGCGCTTCGTGCTGGTGATGGAAACGGGCCAGCCGCTGGAGGACGAATTCGAGCTGACACTGGCCTCGGGCGGCACGCGCTGGCTGCGCCACCAGGTGGTGCCGATCATCGACGGCGTGGCCGTCACCTCGCGCGACATCAGCGCGCGCAAGCACGACGAACTGGCGCTGCAGGACAACCGCAGCTTCCTGCAGTCGCTGATCGACCATTTGCCCGTACTGGTCTACGTAAAAAGCGCGCGCCCGGAAAATTTCGGCCAGATGGAAGTGTGGAACAAGGCTGCCCAGGACATCACCGGCCACCTGGCCGCCGACGTTATCGGCAAGACCGATTGCCAGGCCTTCCCACCCGGCTTCGGCCTGCACGACGCCGAAGACGACCGCGCCATCCTGACCGAGCGCGGCGTCATCGACCATACGGAAAAGCCGCTGCGCCTGCGTGATGGCAGCCTGCGCTACGTGCGCGCCGTCTCCGTGCCCGTGTTCGACGAGCGCCAGCAGATCGAACATATCCTGTGCATCGCCGAAGATGTCTCGCAGCGCCGCCAGCAGGAACTGGAACTGCGCCAGAAACAGGCCGAACTGGCCGCCGTCAACGACGCCTCGCCGCTCGGGCTGGTGCGCCTGGACCGCCAGCGCCGCTGCACCTACGTCAACCGCACCTTCGAATCGATCACGGGCCTGCCGCGCGCCGCCGCCCTGGGCGCCGGCTGGACCAGTGCCCTGCACCCGGACGACTATCCGCTGATGCACGTGGCGCTGGAACAGCTCTTGCGCAGCCACGCGCCGTTCCAGTCCACCTTGCGCTGCCTGCAACGCGACGGCAGGCTGGTCTGGGTCTCCGTGAAGATCGCCCCCATCCTCATCGATGGCCAGATCGAAGGCTACGTGGGCAGCCTGGACGACATCACCACCTTGCGCGAATCGGAAGTGGCGCTACGGGAAAGCGAAGCGCGCCTGCGCACCATCGCCGACACCTTGCCGGCCATGATCGCCTACATCGACGCCGAGCAGGTCTACCGCTTCCTGAACATCGCCTATGAGCGCGAATTCGACCTGACGGGCCGGCAGGCGCTGGGCTGCAGCGTGCGCGAGACCGTCGGCGAGGCGCGCTACCGCACAGTGGCGCCATATATCGAAAGAGTGCTGGCGGGCGAAACCTTGAGCTTCGAGGAAGAAGATGAAAAGGAAGGCATCGAGCGCTGCATGGAAGTGATCTACATTCCGCAGATCGGCGAAGACAAGCTGCAGGTGGCGGGTTTTCACGTGATGCGCCAGGATATCACCGTGCAAAAGCGCGAAAAACAGCGCCTGCTGAAGCTGGCCCAGGTCGACGTGCTGACCGGCTTGTCGAACCGCGCCGGCTTCCAGCAAAAACTCAGCGACGCCATGCACGCGAGCCGCCAGCAACAGCACCTGATGGCTGTCATGTACATGGATATCGACCGCTTCAAGCCCGTCAACGACACACATGGCCACGGCACCGGCGACGCCCTGCTGCGTGCCTTCGCCCAACGCCTGACGCAGACCATGCGCGCCACCGACATCATCGCCCGCCTGGGCGGCGACGAATTCACCATCATCATGGAACAGATCACCCGGCCCGACGACGCGGCCGCGCTGGCGGAAAAAATCGTCGCCGCCATGCAGCAGCCGTTCGAACTTGATGGCATCACCGTGCGCATTTCCGCCAGCATCGGCCTGGCCTTCTACCGCGACGAAGACATCCCCCCTGCCGTGCTGCTGCAGCGCGCCGACGTGCTGCTGTACCAGGCCAAGCAGGATGGCAGGAACACGTATCGCGCGGGTGCTGCAGTGCTTTGATCCAGCCAATGGCGCCTCGCGCCATACCTGCTATATTGGCGCCTGTCTTCCCTACCCTTGTCACACCATGCGCCTGCTGCACACTTCCGACTGGCATCTGGGCCAGACCCTGCACAACTATGAACGGGGCTACGAACACCAGCGCTTCCTCGACTGGCTGCTCGACACGCTCGTGGCCGAACGCGTCGACGTGCTGCTGGTGGCGGGCGACGTGTTCGACAACGCCAACCCGTCGGCCGCCTCGCAAAAGCAGCTGTACGTATTCCTGCAGCAGGCGCGCGTGCGCCTGCCCGCGCTGCAGCTTGTCGTCGTCGCCGGCAACCACGATTCGGCGGGCCGGCTGGAAGCACCCGCCCCCCTGCTGGCCGCGCATGGCACGCACGTCATCGGCCATTTGTTACGCAGCGAGGATGGCGATATCGACCTGGAACGCCTGCTGCTGCCCTTGTCGGGCGCCGATGGGCAGGTGCAAGCCTGGTGCCTGGCCGTGCCTTTCCTGCGCCCCGGCGACGTGCCGAAGCTGGCGGCCGGCGATACCCAGGATGCCTACCTGGGCGGCATCGCCCTGCTGTACCGCCAGTTGACGGATCTGGCCTTGGCGCGCCGCCAGCCCGGACAAGCCATCCTTGCCATGGGCCACTGCCACATGGTGGGCGGCGAAATGTCGAACGACTCCGAACGCCGCATCGTCATCGGCGGCACGGAGATGCTGCCGTCGGGAATTTTTGATACCGCCATCGCGTATGCGGCACTGGGCCATTTGCACAAGGCGCAGGCCGTCGGCGGGCAAGAACATATCCGCTATTGCGGCAGCCCGATTCCCCTGTCGTTCGCCGAAGTAAATTACCGCCACCAGGTGCTGTGCCTCGATATCGATGGCGAAACGCTGCAGTCGGTGCGCGCCATCGAGGTGCCGCGCGCCGTGCCGCTCTTGCGCGTACCCGCCACGCCGGCGCCGATAGACGAGGTGCTGGCGCAGCTGGCAGCCCTCGACGTGCCCGCTGCTCCACCGGAAGCGCACCCCTTCCTGGAAGTGCGCGTGCGCCTGGACGCACCCGAACCGGGCCTGCGCACGCGCATCGAGGCGGCGCTCGAGGGCAAGCGCGTGCGCCTGGCAAAGATCGAAACGTCAAGCGCCGCGCGCAGCAGCGCGCCGGAAAGCATGACGCTCGACCAACTGGGCCAGCTGCAACCCGACGACATCTTCCGCCGCCTGTATCTGCAAAAATACGGCCGGCCCGCGCCGCCCGAACAACTGTCGGCACTGGCCGAACTGCTGCTGCCCGACGCCTGACTGCTCCTGAAGAACCATGAAAATCCTGAAAATCAGCGGTAAGAACCTGGCCTCGCTGGCCGGCGAATTTGAAGTCGACTTCCAGCAGGAGCCGCTGGCGTCCGCCGGCCTGTTTGCCATCAGCGGCCCCACGGGCGCGGGCAAGAGCACGCTGCTCGACGCACTGTGCCTGGCCCTGTACGATGCCACGCCGCGCCTGCTGAAAGTGCTGGGCCGGGGCAGCGCCCTGCCCGACGTGGGCAAGGAAACCGTCAACGCGCAGGATACGCGCACGCTGCTGCGCCGCGGCACGCCGGACGGTTACGCACAAGTCGATTTCGTCGGCAACGACGGCGCATGCTACCGCGCGCGCTGGAGCGTGCGCCGCTCGCGCACCCGGGCCGAAGGGGCGCTGCAAGCGACCGCCATGAGCTTGCACCAGTTGCCAGCGCTGCAACCCATCGGCGGCACCAAGACGGAGGTCAAGGAAGAGATCGAAAAACGCATCGGCCTGTCCTTCGACCAGTTTACGCGCGCCGTGCTGCTGGCGCAAAACGAGTTTTCCACTTTCCTCAAGACGGAAGACAATGAACGGGGTGAGTTGCTGGAAACCCTGACGGGCAGCAGCATCTATACCGATATTTCCATGCGCGCCTTCGAGCGGGCGAAAAAGGAAAAACAGGCCCTCGAACGCCTGGGCGAAAAACTGGCCGACCAGCGCCCCTTGTCGCCGGAGGAGCGCACCGACACCGAGGCGCTGTGCAGCGCGGCCGACACCACGCTGCAACACATCGACTTGCGCAAGGCGGTGCTGGAACTGCAGCAGCGCTGGCACCAGGAGACGCACAAGCTGCAAAGCCAGGTGAGCGCCGCGCTAGAGGCGCTCGATAGCGCCGCCTTTGAGCGCGCCGCTGCAGAAGAACGCCGCACGGCGCTGGCGCAGTGGGAATTGCTGCAGCCGGCGCGCGCCCTCGTCGACGACGTGGCGCGCCTGGCCAGCGACATCGCCGGCACCGGCGCCGCGCTGGAAGCGTCGCGCATGCAGGCGGCGCAAGCCATCGCCGCCGAAACGCAACTGGCTGCCAGCGTGCAGCAAGCGGCAGCCGCCTTGCAGACGCAGGAAACGGTGCAGCGCGATGCGGCGCCCCTGCTCGATCAAGCCAAGGCGCTCGACGCCGGCATCCTCGCGCAACTGCCCGCGCATGGCCAGGCAAGGCAAGCCGCGCAAGGCGCCGACCAGGCCAACGAATCGGCGCGCAGCGCGTTGCATGCACTGCAACAGCGCCAGCACGCCGCGCAGGCGGAACAGGAAACGGGCCGCCTGTGGCTGGCGTCGCACCAGCAATGGCAAGCGCTGGCCACATCGTGGCAATTGTCGGACCAGCTGTTTGCCCAGGCCGGGCAAGCGGCCGCGCAAGCCGATGCGGCCGACGCCAGCATGGCCGAAGCGGCGCAGCTGGTGCGCCACGCCAGCGATTCGGCGCGTGAAGAGCAGGCCGCGCTGGCCGCTGCCGCATCAGCGCTGGCCGTGCGCGATGCCGAGCGGCGCGCAGCGGCTGTCGCCGTGCAAGCCATCGATGGGCAGCTGTTGCAGGAACAGCGCGGCCAGATGGAAGACCATGCGCGCCAGTTGAATGCGGCGGAAAAGACGTGGACGGAGCTGGCGCGCAAGCAGCAGGAACTGGCGCACGGGCAAGCCAGGGCCGCGCAACTGGCCCAGGCTGTGCAGGCGGAAAACACGGCGCTGGCGGCGCAAGCGGCACAAACGGCGCTGCTGGAAGCGCGCCTGGCGCAGGCGGAAAAGTCATTGAAAGGCGCGGAAGCTGCATGCGCGGCCAGCGTGGAGCAACTGCGCGCCAATTTGCAGGAAGACCAGCCCTGCCCCGTCTGCGGCGCGCTGGAGCACCCGTACAGTCATGCCGACCACGCCTTGCAGGCGATGCTGGCCAGCTTGCAGGATGAAGTGCAGGCCTGCCGCACGCAGGCGCGCGGCAAACTGGAGCGGCTGGCCACGCACAGGGCGGCACTGGCCGGCTATGCGCGTGAACAGGCACAAACGGATGCCGAACTGGCGGCCCTGCCACCCGCCATCGACAACTTGAACGCGCAGTGGCAGCCGCATGCCGACTCCCTGCAACTGCCGCCGGCAAACCAGCGCGCGGACTGGTTCACACAGCAACTGGCGGCCAATGCGGCCGGCTTGCAGGCGCTGGCGCAGCAGGAGGCGGCGCTGCGCCAGGCCAGCGCGCTGCGCGAGCAGGCACAGGCGGCGCACGAACTGGCCGGCGCCGAACACGCGCGCCTGACGGCCGCCGTCGCCGAGACGCAAACACGGCTGGCGCAGTTGCAGGCGCAGCAGGCGGCAAGCAAGGACAAGGCGGAGACGTCGCGCAGCGCCCTCGATGGCTTGCTGGCGCAGCTCGATGGCGCCTTTGCCGACACGGATGGCGCCGAAGACTGGAAAGATGGCTGGCGCGCCGGCCCTGCCGCCTTCCGCGCGGCGCGCGAAACGGAAAGCCGGCAATGGCTGAAACAGCAGGCGGACCAGGACAGCCGCGGCCACGCGCTGGCGACCCTGGCCGCGCAGCTGGACGCGGCCAATGCGACCGCGCACACGACGCAGCAGCTGGCACTGGAAGCGCATGCGGCATACGCCGCCCTGGACGCGCAGCTGAAGGCGCTGCAAGCGCAGCGCGCGGCGCTGTGGGATGGCTTGCCCGTGGCCGAGGTGGAAGGTGCGCTGGCAGGCGCCGTCGCGCGTGCAAAAGATCAGCTGGCGCAGCAGCAAGCGGCGGCGCAGTCGGCCAGCCAGGTGCGCGCGCGGCTCGACGAAGCGTGCGCGCAAACTGCCCGGCGCCTCGATACCTTGCGCCAGCAAGACAGCGATGCCGGGGCAGCGCTGGAGGACTGGCTGCACCGGTTCCAGCTTGCCCATCCGGCCCATGCACCCGCCGACATGGCCCGCTTGCGCGCGCATCTGGCCATCGCACCGGAAGCCATGCGCGCCGAACGGGACGCCCTGCAACTGATCGCCGACCGCCACACGGCGGCGCTGTCCGTGCTGGCCGAACGCCGGCAGCAACTGGCGGCCCATGTGCAACAGCCGCCTGATGCACTGGAAATGGACGTGGCCGTGCTGCATTCGGCACTCGACGCACTGGTGCAGGAACGCCAGGCGGCCAACCAGGAGGCAACGCGGTTACGCCTGGCCATCGCGCAAGATGACGCACGGCGCCACAGTGCGCAAGCTATGCTGGCGCAAATCGAGGCGCAGGCCGTCATCGAGCGGCGCTGGGCCAGCCTGAATGAATTGATCGGCTCGGCCGACGGCAAGAAATTTCGCAACTATGCGCAGCAATTCACGCTGGAAGTGCTGCTCGGCTATGCCAACGCGCATCTGGCCCACCTGGCGCGCCGCTATCAGCTGGAACGCATCGACAACCCGAACAATCCGTCTCTCGGCCTGATGGTGCGCGACCAGGACATGGGCGGCGAGCTGCGCTCCGTGCACTCGCTGTCGGGCGGCGAATCGTTCCTCGTCTCGCTGGCACTGGCGCTGGGCCTGGCCTCGCTGTCCTCGAACCGGGTGCGCGTGGAATCGCTGTTCATCGACGAGGGCTTCGGCAGCCTGGACACGGAAACCCTGCGCGTGGCCATGGATGCGCTCGACGGCTTGCAAGCGATGGGACGCAAGGTAGGCGTCATCTCGCATGTGCAGGAAATGACGGAGCGCATCGCCACCCGTATCCTCGTGCAGCCGGGCGCCGGCGGTAAGAGCGTGGTAACGGTGCGCTAGCGTGGCACAGGTTGCCGTCCCAGCCTGAGCAAATCCCAGCCCAGTTCGCGGCGGATCTGCTCGGGGTCGGGCGGCGGGCGGCGCTGTTCCAGCTCCGTTTTCAACCACTTCCTGACCAGCTCCTTGGCGGGCTGTTCAGGCTTTTCCTTGTCATGCTTTTCCATGGTGCTACCTCTTCAATGGCGGTCAGACGACCTCCTGTATACGTTCAACGTCATGGCGCGGATTCAGTTGACCTGCGCGTGGCGCAGATGCAACAACGTGTAACGATGGCCGGAGTGCGTTAAAATCGCCGCCTTCGCGCAGGCACCGCCTACGCCCCGCAACAGTTCAAGGAAACCCATGAAAGCCGCCCGCAGCCTCACCTTCAAGTGCGTAAAATGTCACAAATCCATGCAGGTCTACCTGCAAAAAGTCTCCGCCTGCTCGCATATACAGCCGTATCAGGGCATTTGCGCATGCGGCGAACTCAAGCGCCACGCCACGGGCCAGGCCGATGCCGTCAAGTCTTACCTGGAGTCGGCAGACGGTAGCTGGTCGCACCACCACTAATGGTTAAAGAATGGGGCACGACTGCCGTTAACTGAGTACTTACTCATTCGGAATTTGTTCATGTCCCAGCTTCCCGCTCTCGTTTCCGGTTCACGCCAGCCTGCCGCCACACCCCTGGCAGGGCAAGCGCCGCAAAAAGCGGGCTTTGGCACGGCCGGCCTGGCCGCTTCGCCCTTGATGCAGCGTACCGCGCAAGACGTGGTAGCCCTGTCGAAAAACGGCCTGGACCTGTCGGCCAAGGGGCTGAAACAGCGCACGGACGCGCTGGGCAACGCCACCGTCGATGTGGCGCAGGATTTCCTTTCCACTATGACGCGCCAGTTGTTCGGCGACGGCGCCAGCATCGCCTTCGATTCGGTCGACCTGCAGGCCGGTTCCAGCTTCAGCAGCGGTAATGCCAGCGTCTCGGGCGCTGGCGGCAGCAGCCGCGCGGCCGCCTTCAGCCTCGATGAAAACGCCCATTTCATTGGCAAGGGCAAGATCACCACGGCCGATGGCCAGACTTTCGACTTCGAGCTGGAAGTGCAATATCAATCGAACATCAGCGCGGGCGCATTGGCGCAAACGCAAGACGATGCGCAGGAAGTCCCGCCATCCGATGACGCTACCCTGCCCGCCAAAGAGTTGCCTGCGACGAACTTCGCCGGCAATCTGCACGACCTGTTCAAGCTGCTGGACCAGCAATTGCAAAGCAGCATCTTCAATCAGCAATCCGATGGCGCCAGCGCCAGTGGCAAGGATGGCGACCTGGCGGGCAGGCTGAGCTTGCGTTTGCTCAAGCTGGTGCAGCCTGACAATACCGCCGAGGCCGGCAAGAAAGCTGCCGAATCCACGCCCGAAGACCAGGCGCGCGCCCGCGCACTGGCACTCGCCTATGGCACGGACACCGCTGACAGCACGGCCAGCGACGTATAATGGAAGACGGCCTGCGCAGGCGACCATGCCGCGCGCCCCCTTCTATCGATTGAATCCCATGTCCGACACCTCTTCACCTACCGTTCATCCGCAGATCCACTGGAGCGAAAACGGCGCCGAGCATTCGGCCCGCTGGCGCTCGGAAAGCGGCATGCCGCCACCCAAGCGCGTCGTCATCGCCGATGACCGCACGACGGCCGACCAGGCTTACCGCCTGGCCTGCGAAGGCACGGCCATGCTGTGGCGCGGCGACTTCCAGAACGCACGCCAGCTGCTGCAGGCGCTGGCGCGGCGCGCCGACCACAAAAACGACAAACCCAGCAAAAAAGCCAAGGCCGCCAAGCTGGCGCAACCTGAACCATCCGCCACGCAAGCGTTTCACTTGCACCGCCAGGCCCAGTCACAACGCGCCCGCACCCTGGCCATGCTGCTGCTGCCCTTCGATGCCGATTACACGATCCCGCTGCGCCGCGCGCCGGACGTGAAACTGGCGTGCAATGAAGCGTATGGCCGTGGCGAAGAAGCGTTCGTCGCCTCGCTGCGCGAACTGCTGGGCCTGATCGGCGCGCACGAATGGCGCCGCACGGGCGTGGAACTGCCGGCCCTGGGCCAGCGCATCCACCCGCATTACGGCGTGTTCGCGCCCATCCGCGGCGAATACGTGGGCCTGGTGGCGGACGCGCCCCTGCCCCCGCGCGCCAGCCTGGCCTTCGACATCGGCACCGGCACGGGCGTACTGGCCGCCGTGCTGGCGCAGCGCGGCATCCAACGCATTGTCGCCACCGACCAGGACCCGCGCGCCCTGTCCTGCGCGCGCGAAAACCTGGCCCGTTTCGATCTGCTCGACAAAGTCGACGTGGTGCAGGCCGACCTGTTCCCTGCCGGCCGCGCGCCGCTGGTCGTGTGCAATCCGCCGTGGCTGCCGGCCCGCCCAAGCTCGCCCATCGAATACGCCGTCTACGATCCGGACAGCCGCATGCTGCGCGGTTTCCTCGCCGGCCTGGCCGAGCACCTGGAAGCAAACGGCGAAGGCTGGCTGATCCTGTCGGACCTGGCCGAGCACCTGGGCCTGCGCCCTCGCGCGCAACTGCTCGAGTGGATAGCGCAAGCGGGCTTGAAAGTGGTCGACCGCCTGGACGTGAAACCCACGCACCCGCGCGCGCAAGATGCCACGGACAGCCTGCACGCGGCCCGCTCGAAGGAAATCACGTCGTTGTGGCGCCTCGCAGCAGCCTGATAACAGATCTGCTGCAAGGCCATTGCGCATTGCAGCAAACCCCGCTATAATTCGTCTGCGGGGTGGAGCAGTCTGGCAGCTCGTCGGGCTCATAACCCGAAGGTCACAGGTTCAAATCCTGTCCCCGCAACCAGATACATGAAAGCCGCTGATTCTTGCAAAGGGATCAGCGGCTTTTTCCATTGCGTCGCGCCATGTCGGCGAGCATCATGCAAAGCAAATGCCATCCGCTCTTTCGCAATGCAACAAACTCGGTTATAATTCGCCTGCGGGGTGGAGCAGTCTGGCAGCTCGTCGGGCTCATAACCCGAAGGTCACAGGTTCAAATCCTGTCCCCGCAACCAATACATAAAAACCGCTGACTCCTGCAAGGGATTCAGCGGTTTTTTCATTCCGGGCTTGCCCATGCTTTTACGCAGTCACGCTGGCCCTGATCTGCCTGGCCGCCGCATGCAGGCTGGCCGCCACTCTTTCCAGCTTGTCGGCGCCCGCCGTTTCAGCCAGCGCGGCAAACGCGCTGATATGAAAGGTGGCCACCATCGCCGGCGAGACATCGAGCTCCAGCGCGGTCTTGCTCAGTTCCGTCGACGCCTCGAGGTAAGGCTCGCTGCCCGCCTCGAACGCCTGCTTCGTTTCCAGCAATTCCTGGCCGCCCTGCGCCCTGGCCAGGCAATCGTCGACCTTTTGCTGGAAGGCCGGCAAGGTATCGCGCACCGGTCCGGGTTCAGGCGCCGGCTCCGGTTCCGGCTCCTCCGGGGCGGCTGGCGCAGGCCTGTCCGCCTTCGGCATGTCGCGCAGGGTGAGCCAGCGCTCGACGGCGAGAAAATCGGCAAACGGCTCCTCCACCTTGGGATTCATCAACCAGACCTCGCCCGTGCGCCAGTCGATCCGGGCGCCGCGCTCATTTCTCGCCAATAAAATATCCTTGCCGCCATCAGCATTCGACACCCGGCCGATGTCGAGCCAGTTCATCAGTTCCGCCTGGCGCGACATCGCGTTGACCCGGTGAAAAAAGGCCAACCATAAAAATCTGGCGACCAAAAGAATCAGGGCACCGCCAACCATCCACATCATTTTTCGCTCCGTACCACATCGACAGCCCGCATTTTCTCACATGAAAGCTTGCGCCAAGGAAACTTTTACATCTGCCGTGCAGCAGCGCAAATCCACCACCGTGCGCGGCCCGGGCGCGCAGTCGCATTTCAGCAACGCCGCGTTTTCCTGATTGCCTGACGCGCACTGCCAGGCTATTATGCGAACAATTCTCATTTAGATTAAGGCGTCCCGTCCGCATGCTGTCCGTCCCTTCACCTCCGTCCGATTTCCAGGCCCTGTATGCCCAGCACCACTCCTGGCTGCTGCACTGGCTGAAGCGCCGCCTGCACGATGCGGGGCTGGCGGGCGATCTGGCGCAGGATACCTTCATCAACATTTTCGTTGCGCGCAGCAGTGCCGGGATCGCGCAGCCACGCCCCTTCCTGGCCACCATCGCCAAACGCCTGCTGGCCAATCACTGCCGGCGCGCAGAGCTCGAACGGGCTTACCTCGACGCCCTGCTGCATCAGCCGCAAGCGTGCGCGCCCTCGCCGGAAGCGATGTTCATCCTGCTCGAATCGCTGCAACTGATCGACCGCGCGCTGGACCAGCTGTCCACCAAGGCAAAGGCGGCCTTCCTGCTGGCCCACCTGGACGGCATGAGCTACGCCGAGATCGCCACCGAACTGGACACCACCACGCATTCCGTCAAAAAATACCTGAGCAAGGCCAATCTGCTGTGCTTTTTTGCCGTGCCCGATTTTGTCGCAGCCTGACATGCGCACCGCCACCGTCTACGCACAGGGCCAGCCCATCGACCTGGCCATCGCCATGCAGGCAGCCGAATGGCTGGCCACCCTGATGAGTGGCGAAACGACCCCGGCGGAAAAATCGGCCTGGCAGCAGTGGCGCCAGGCGCATCCCGATCATGAACGGGCGTGGAAACACATCGAAAGCGCCAGCGGCGGCTTGCGGGAACTCGATGCGCAAGCGTGCCGCACGGCGCTGGCACGGCGTCCTGCAGCACCCGTCTCGCGCCGCAACAGCCTGCAGCTGCTGGCGTGGGGAACGGCCATCGGCATCACGGGCTGGTTCGGCGCGCGCTCGCCCTACGCACCCGACATGGCCCGTGCCGCACTGGCCGACATTGCCACGGGCGTCAACGAGCGCCGCGAGCTGACGCTGCCCGACGGCAGCCATGTGCACCTGAACAGCGGCAGCGCCGTGAACATCCGCTACACGGGCACGCAGCGCCTGCTGCAACTGGTGCAGGGCGAAGTGTTCATCGCCACGGCCCGCGAAACGGGCCTGCCCTACCGCCCCTTCATCGTCGACACCACGCAAGGCCAGGCGCAGGCGCTGGGTACGCGCTACTCGGTGCGCCAGGCGGACGGCAACACCCTGGTCGCCGTCGAAGAAGGCGCCGTGCGACTGACGCCGCACCATGGCGACAGCAACCGCGTGATCCAGGCGGGCCAGGGCGGTGGCATGACGGCGCAACAGCTCTTGCCCGCGCACGCCGTCTCGCCCGACATCTGGGCCTGGCGCCGGGGCTTGCTGCTGGCCGACGCCATGCCGCTGCGCGACTTCCTGCATGAACTGAGCCGCTACCGCCACGGCTTGCTGGGCTGCGACGATGGCGTCGCCGCGCTGCGTATTTCCGGCGTCTTCCCGCTGGCCGACCTGGACGCCGTGCTGCTGTCGCTGCCCGACTCCCTGCCCGTCGATGTGCGCCTGCGCACGCGCTACTGGGTCCAGGTGGAAGCGCGCCAGCAGCGTTGAAGATTTATTTTGACGCCAGCATAAAAAAACAGTACCCGCTTTCGCTTTTCGCGTGACCTGTGTAGGCAACGTTCTTTTTGACGACTACACCACAAGGTAACCATGTCTCCAGTTATGTCTTCCAGGTCCCGGTCACGGCTACGCATCAAGCGCATGGCGCATGCCATCGAACTCGTCTTCATCGGCTCGGCCCTGCTGCTGAACGCGCAGGCGCCAGCCCTGGCACAGGAAAGCGCTACAGCGCCAGCGGCCAGCCTCGACTTCCAGGTGCCGGCTGGCGACCTGGCAGCGGCGCTGCGCCAGGTCGCCAGCCATTCCAGAGTGATCCTCAGCTTCACGCCGGAACAGACGCGCGGCAAAACGTCCTCTGGCCTCACGGGCCGCCACGACGTGCTGGCCGCCCTGAATGGCGTGCTGCGCGGCACGGGCCTGAAGGCCGAGCGCAGCGCCAACGGCAGCTATGTGCTGCGCCCGGCAGATGCCGCGGCGGGTGGCGAGGCGCTGTCGATGATGCCGGAAGTATCGGTCAAGGCGCAGCAGGACGCGACGGCAGGCTCGGGCGCGTATGTTTCCACCCTGCCCATCGCCGCGGCCACGCCGCTGGGCCTGTCGATCCGGGAAACGCCGCAGTCGGTCAGCGTCATCACGCAGCAGCGCATGCAGGACCAGGGCTTGAGCACCATCGCGCAAGTGATGGCGCAAACGCCGGGCATCACCCTCTTCTCGCTGGGCAGTGAGCGCACGGGCTTTACTTCGCGCGGCTATTCGATCACCAATTACCAGCTCGATGGCGTCAGCACGCACTCGGAAACCATGGGCCTCAATGCGATACCGTCGCAAAGCCTGGCCGACATGGCGCTGTACGACCGCATCGAAGTGCTGCGCGGCGCCTCCGGCCTGATGACGGGCGCGGGCGACGCCTCGGGCGCCATCAACATGGTGCGCAAAAAGCCGATGGCGCAGTTCGAGGCGTCCGTCGAGGGCGAGCTGGGTTCCCACGATGAGCGGCGCGCCATGGCCGACATCTCGGGTCCGCTCAACGAGGCAGGCACCGTGCGCGGCCGCCTGGTGGCGCTGTACGAGGAAGGCGACAGCATCGTCGACGGCTACAGCCGCGACAAAAAAGTGGTCTACGGCGTGGTCGAGGCGGACCTGTCACGCGACACGAAGTTGACAGCCGGCGTCACGCACCAGCGCCAGCGTTCGAAGGGCTCGCTGTCCTACCTGGGCTTCCCCCTGTTCTACAGTAATGGCGTGATGACGGACCTGCCACGCTCCTTCAGCCCGGCCGCCAAGTCGAACCGTTTCGACACCAATTCGACCGACCTCTTCGCCACCCTGGAACACGCGCTGGCAAACGACTGGAAGCTGAAAATATCGGCCAACCGCGTGCAGTCCGCGCAGGAAGAGCGCGCCGTCTACCTGAACGTCAGTGGCGGCTTGCCCGACCGGGCCACGGGCGATGGCCTGCGCTTGAACGCCGATTACCGCGATTACCAGCTCCAGGTCAACAGCGTGGATGTCAACGTGCGCGGACCGTTCAGCGCATTCGGCCGCCAGCACGAACTGGTGCTGGGCATGGACTACAACGAATTTCAAAGCACGACGGATGGCCGTTTCGACAAGAGCATCGAGCGCACCCCCGCCAACCTGTACCGCTGGAATCACACGGCGACGCCCGTGTTTGGCGACACCTATGCCACCAACGACAGCACGCGCCGCCAGGCCAGCGTGTATGCCGCCGCGCGCCTCCATCTTTCCGAGCGTCTGAAATTGATCGCCGGCGCCAAGGTGCTGCGCTACGACGAAAATTACATCTCGGACGCGCCTGCCGAGCCCTTTTACAGCGCGTCGCCAGCCTCGGAAAGCCGCGTCATCACGCCGTATGGCGGCATGGTGTTCGACATCGATGGCACGCACAGCGCCTACGCCAGCTACTCCACCATCTACCAGCCGCAAGCATCGCAAGACCGCTACGGCAAGCTGCTGGCGCCGCGCGAAGGCAAGACTTTTGAAGCGGGCATCAAGAGCGGCTGGTTCGATGGCCGCCTGAACACGGCCGCCGCGCTATATCTGATCCGCCAGAAAAACCTGGCCGAGTCGGATCCCGGTTACGACGTGCCTGGCACAAAGATTTCCGCCAGCCGCACCATCAAGGGCGCCAAAACCCAGGGCGTGGACCTCGAAGCGACGGGCGCACTGACGCCGGACTGGAACATCTCGGCCTCGTGGTCGTACAGCCAGACGGAAAATAATGACGGCAAGGCCATCCTGAGCACCTTCCCGCGCCACCTGGTCAAACTGTGGACCAGTTACCGGCTGCCTGGCGAGCTGCATCGCCTGACGGTGGGCGGCGGCATGAACTGGCAGAGCCGCGTGTATTCCGACATCGATGCGTGGCAGATCAATAGCACCCTGCACTGGGAACAGAAGGCGTACTCGGTGGCCAGCCTGATGGCGCGCTACGACGTCAACGACAAGCTGTCTGCCACCGTGAACGTAGCCAACCTGTTCGACAAGCAGTACACGGCGTCCGTGTCGGACTGGTGGTACTCGGGCATGTATGGTCCGGCGCGCAAGGTGGCGTTGAACGTGCGTTATCAGTTCTAGGCTGGGCTGAATAGTTCACAGGGGCGCGGGGCCGGTGATACAATTTTCCCGCTTCACGGGCGTTGCCGGCCATTGCCGCCACCGCCCGTGCCCATAGAAACACCCAAGGAGAATGTGTGAAGGACCTCGCCCCCGCCCTGCCAGCCGATCCGGCCGACCAACCCGCCAATCCCTCGCGCCGGCGCATTTTCCAGGCTGCTTCCGCAGTCGGCCTGGCCGCCAGCCTGCCAGCGCTGGCCGACGCCGCGCCCGCGAAGAAGACCATCGCCAAAGGCTCGCTCGACGCGAAACTCAAGGCCCACGTCAAGAACGTGGTCGTGATCTACCTGGAAAACCGCAGCTTCAACAACCTGTTTGCCAATTTCCCTGGCACCAGCGCGCCCCTGTCCGCCGTCACGGCCGCACAGGCGCAGCAGCTGGACCGCGACGGCAAGCCGCTGGCCACCCTGCCGAAAATCTGGGGCGGCCTGGTGCCGAACCAGCAAAACATCGGCGGCATCGATTACCTGATCAAGGAAGACCAGATTTCCGGCCTGCCGAACGCGCCCTATAAATTGAGCGACGCGGCCGGCAAGCCCCTGCCCGAGAGCATCATCACGCGCGACCTGGTGCACCGCTTCTATAACAACCAGATGCAAATCAACGGCGGCAAGAACGACGGCTTTGCCGCGTGGGCCGACAGCGGCGGCCTGGTGATGGGCCATTACGGCGAAACGTCAAAAAACCTGAACCTGTGGCAGATCGCCGAGCAGTACACCCTGTGCGACAACTTCTTCATGGCGGCCTTCGGCGGCTCCTACATGAACCATCAGTTCCTCGTCACGGGGCGCGCCAACGAATATTTCAATGCTGCCGAGACGGCAGCGAAGAAAAAGATCTCCGTGCTGTCCGACGGCCCGCAAGGCGTGCGCCTGGCGATCTCGCCCGAGTGCCCCGCCTCCGCGCTCGATGGCAAGCCAAAATACGTCAATGACGGCGCCCTCACGCCGGACGGCTATGCCGTCAACACTATGGCGCCGCCATACCAGCCCAGCTATGTCCGCCCCGCCTTCGACGGCGACCCGCTGCATGCCGACCCGGCGGACGCGAACACCCTGCCACCGCAAACCTATGACACCATCGGCGACCTGCTGTCGCGCAAGGGCGTCAGCTGGGCGTGGTATGGCGGCGGCTGGCAAGCGGCGCTCGACCAGAAAGGCGGCGGCAGCAAGCCGAACTTCCAGTTCCACCACCAGCCGCTGAACTACTTCAAGCAGTTCGCCCCAGGCACTGCCGCGCGCGCCGAGCACCTGCGCGATGGCGGCACGGGCGACAGCCCGATCTCGAACAAATTCCTCGCCGCCGCCGTGGCGGGCAAGCTGCCCGCCGTGACGTTCTACAAGCCGCAGGGCAATCTGAACCTGCACGCGGGCTACTCGGATATCGAGTCGGGCGACCAGCACGTGGCCAACGTCATCCAGCATCTGAAGGAATCGCCGCAGTGGAAAGACATGATCGTGGTGATCACGTTTGACGAAAACGGCGGCTGGTGGGATCACGTGGCGCCGCCGAAGGGCGACCGCTGGGGTCCGGGCACGCGCATTCCCGCCATCGTCGTCTCGCCGTACGCGAAAAAAGGCGCCGTCGACCACAGCTTCTATGACACGACGTCGATCCTGCGCCTGATCACGCGCCTGCACGACTTGCCGCTGCTCGAAGGCCTGAAAGTGCGCAACGACGCGTTTGCGTCACGCGGCGCGCTGCCGCCGGGTGACTTGACTGGCGCCTTGAGCTTCCGTTAAGCCCCACACAGTGCGGCACGCCTGTGATACACTGCGTGCCGCACTTAAATCCGCAGGTCTGCTTTTCCTGCCGATGATATTCACAATGAGCCCGACTCCAGTAGCCGGGCTTTTGTTTTGTGGATGAAGTTAAAGCGTATAGACATAGGCGGGCAGCACGTTGCCCGCCCCTTGGCTTTCGCAGGCCAAGGACAGAGGTTAGCAAATGAGAGATAAAAAAGACAACGCCACCATCGACCTGCCCGGCTTCGGCCCGCTGCCAGCGCACGAGGCGCCAGAGCCGGCGCCGGAACCGCAGCGCCGCACGCGCGTGCGCAAGGTGGCTTTGAGGCAGGTACAGCTCGAATTGCTGGAGCCGACCGATGCCACTGGCTTGCCCGTATGGACGCGCGACGCCGGCCTTGATCTCACCGGCTTGCCTATCTGGGCGCCCGATAATTAACCCCATGCCGGCGGCCGTTTGCCGCCGGCTTCCAGACCACCATCCGCACAAGGGCGTAGAACGCCTGTAGACTGTGCCCATCCACCCGCTTTTTACCGGCTCCGCCCCTATGAACACCACCACTACCACCAATTCTTTTTCCAGCCTGCCGCTGACGCCCGCCTTTTTGGCCAACCTGGACTCGCTCGGCTACCACGAGATGACCACCATCCAGGCGCAAAGCTTGCCGGCGGTGCTCGATGGCCGCGACCTGATCGCCCAGGCGAAAACGGGCAGCGGCAAGACCGCCGCCTTCGGCATCGGCATTTTGCACAAGCTCAATCCGGCCTGGTTTGCCGTGCAGGGGCTGGTGCTGTGCCCCACGCGCGAACTGGCCGACCAGGTGGCCAATGAACTGCGCCGCCTGGCCCGCGCGGCTGGCAACATCAAGATCCTGACCCTGACGGGCGGCGCGCCAATGCGCCCGCAAATCGCCTCGCTGGAACATGGTGCCCACATCGTCGTCGGCACGCCGGGCCGCATGCGCGACCACCTGGGCCGCGGCACCATCAATCTGAACCACGTGCAAACGCTGGTGCTCGATGAAGCGGACCGCATGACGGACATGGGCTTTTACGAGGAAATCGCCGGCATCGTCAGCGCCTGCCCCGCACGCCGCCAGACCCTGCTCTTCTCGGCCACGTATCCGGAAGACATCCGCCGCGCCACGGCATCGTTCCTCGTCAATCCGCTGGAAGTGACGGTCGAGGCGCAGCATGACAACGACAAGATCGAGCAGCGCTTCTATGAAATCGGCTTCGACGAACGCAATAGCGCCGTCGGCAAGCTGTTGAAACACTTCAAGCCGGAATCGACCCTGGCCTTCTGCAACACCAAGGTGCATTGCCGCGAACTGGCCGAAGAACTGCGCCAGCAAGGCTTTTCCGCGCTGGCCCTGTACGGCGAGCTGGAACAGCGCGAGCGCGATGAAATCCTGGTGCTGTTCGCCAACCGCAGCTGCTCCGTGCTGGTGGCCACCGACGTCGCCGCGCGCGGGCTCGACATTTCCGACCTGGGCGCCGTGATTAACGTCGACGTCTCGAAAGATACGGAAGTGCACATCCACCGCATCGGCCGCACGGGCCGCGGCAGCAAGAAGGGCCTGGCCCTGTCGCTGTGTGCGCCAAACGAGAAAAAATGGGTCAAGCTGATCGAGCAGTACCAGAACAGCGCCGCCGAATGGCACGACCTGAAGGAACTGGCTGACGATGACGGGATCGAGGCGCTGCCGGCGCCGATGGTCACCCTGTGCATCATGGGCGGCAAGAAGGACAAGCTGCGCCCGGGCGACTTGCTGGGCGCGCTGACGGGCGATGCGGGCCTGACCAAGGAGCAAGTGGGCAAGATCAACGTATTCGAGTTCATGACCTACGTGGCACTCGATCGTACGGTGGCAGAAGCAGCCTTCAAGCGCCTGAACGCCGGTAACTCCCTGGGCCGCGACTTCGGCAACATCAAGGGCCGCAGCTTCAAGATGCGCTTTATCGAGGCGTAAGCGCCTGCAAGGCACGCAGGGCCGCCATGGCCCTGCCTCCCGGATATTCTTCCCATGCGGGATAGCGCCAGCGGTAGTAGCAGTTCCAGTAGCTGACAGCGCGCCGCTCCAGTGTCTCCACATACGCGGGATTTTCCCGCAGATAGCACGCCAGCGCATCGGCATTCCAGGCTGGCAGCGCCGCGCCAATTGCTGCGATAATCTCCAGCACGTATTCCCCGCACAGCTGCACGACGAACGGCACCGTCCACGCCCGCTCCTGCAGCAGCAGCTGTCTTAAACAGGCTTCCCGTAAATGGCCGTCATGGTGGCGCGTGCCCAGGCACAGGGCGAGCACGCCCACGTCGCCTGCCAGCTGCGTACAGACCAGCAGCTGCTCGCGCTGGTAATACGTACGCACGGGAATGCGCAGCAGCCTGCCATCCTGATGCACGTCAAACGGTGCCGACGGCGCGTGCGGCTGGCCTGCGGACAGCGCGGGCAGCAGCCGCGCCAGCGTCTCCGCCAATGCCGCGGGAAAGGCGTCGGCTTCAGTCATCGGCAGCGTCCTGGCAGACTTTGCGCACGCCCAGTGCGGGCTTGTCCATTTAACAGCACGCTACGCTTCACGGCGACTCCAGTGTTCATCAGGTGCACATTATGCCTCGCCGGCACGCAAAAGGTACTCACAAGGCGCGCGCCTGCTGGCCCTGCGGCGTATCCTCGATGTCATAGCCAGCCGCACGCGCCAGTGCGCGCAAGCGGTCCGCCTCGGCCCACAGGCGTTGCGCGCGGGCGCTGGCCCGCTCTGCCATCCATGCCTGCACCGGCTGCGGCACGTCCACCAGCGCCGGCTGCCAGGCCAGCAGATCGAGCCCCAGGGCTGCATCGAAGCGGGACATGGTGGCCTTTTTCACGCCATCGGCCAGCCCGCTTTTCAGCAGCTCCCAGACCACGGCCAGCGCGCGCGGATAATTCAGGTCATCGTCGATGCACCCCGTAAAACGCGCCAGCCATGCAGGATCTGCCTCGCGGTCCGTCTCCCCCAGTCCATGCACGGCCACGCGCAGGCGCGCCAGGCCGCTGGCGGCGGCGCGCAGGGCGTCGTCCGTGAAATTGAGGCTGGTGCGGTAATGGGCGCCCAGGCACAGGTAGCGGTAGGCCAGCGGATCGACTCCCTGCTCCACCAGGCTTTGCAGGCGCAGGAAGTCACCCGAGGATTTCGACATCTTCGCATCCTGCGTCTTGAGGAAAGCGCCGTGCAGCCAGAAGTTGGCCAGGCGCGTGCCGTGGCGTGCCTGCGTTTGCGCGATTTCGTTGCTATGGTGGACCGCCACATGGTCTTCGCCGCCGCAATGGATGTCGAAATACGTGCCCAGGTGCTTTTCCGCCATGGCCGAGCATTCGATGTGCCAGCCGGGAAAACCCAGGCCCCAGGGGCTGTTCCACTCCATCTGGCGCTGGCCCGGCACGCCGCTGAACTTCCACAGCGCGAAGTCGCAGATATCGCGCTTCTCTCCCAGGTCCACCCGCTTGCCCGCCTGCAGGCCATCGCGCTTCAGGCGCGCCAGCTTGCCATAATCGTCCTGGCGCGTGGTGTCGAAGTAAATGCCGTCGGCGGTGCGGTAGGTATAGCCCTTGGCCTCCAGGTCGCCAATGAACGCGATCTGTTCCGCAATGTGGTCCGTGGCGCGGCACCAGACGGTGGGCGGCAGGATATTGAGCTGGCGCAAATCGCCTTCAAACGCGCGCGTGAATGCGGCGGCGATGTCCCAGGCCGACTCGCCGCTGCGCCGGCTGCGCGCTTCGACCTTGTCGTCGCCGCTGTCCGCATCCGACGTCAAATGGCCCACGTCCGTGATGTTCATGACGTGGCGCACCTGCAAGCCATTGAACGCGAGCGCGCGGCGCAAGCCGTCGACGAACAGGTAGGTGCGCAGGTTGCCGATATGCGCGTAATCGTAGACAGTGGGACCGCAGGCGTACAGGCCCGCCTGGCCCGGAGCGATGGGTTCAAACGGCCGCAGGCTGCGGCTATACGTGTCGTACAGATGAAGTGTCATACGGGACTTTCATGCGCGTTGCGGAAAAAGAAAATGGCCACAGGTTTTTCAACACTGCGGCCATCGAATGAGGAGTAAAAAGTTTAACGGCGCCGGGCCGCATCCTCACGAAGCCAGGTACACGGACACAGCGCAGCAGCGGCGCCGGATGCAAGAACTGGAGGGAGGATGGAATTGATCATGGGACAAATATCGCATGCGCGCGGGCGAGCCGTCAAGCCCTCCCGCGTCGCCCGCCTATTTTTTCGCCTGCTCGATATGCGGCAGCAGCACCGTCAGGATGCCCAGCAGCGGCAGGTAGGAGCAGATTTTATATACATAGGCGATGCCCGACACGTCGGCCAGGTGGCCCATGGCGGCGGCGGCGATGCCGGACACACCGAACATCAGGCCAAAGAAGATCCCCGCGATCATGCCCACCTTGCCCGGCACCAGCTCCTGCGCGAAGACGACGATGGCGGAAAACGCGGAGGAAATCACGAAGCCGATGATCACCGTCAAGACGGCCGTCCAGAACAGGTCGACATACGGCAGCAGCAGGGTGAACGGGGCGGCGCCCAGGATGGAAATCCAGATCACGCGCTTGCGGCCGATGCGGTCGCCGATGGGGCCGCCCATGAAAGTGCCGGCGGCTACGGCGGCGAGGAACAGGAACAGGTAGAGCTGGGCATCGCCGAGCGACAGGTGGAATTTGTCGATCAGGTAGAAAGTGTAATAGCTCGACAGGCTGGCCATGTAGATATACTTCGAGAATACCAGCAGGGCCAGCACGCCCAGCGCGCCAATCACCTTGTTGCGCGACAAGTTCGGCCCACGCCCGCCCGCCTTCGGCTTGAAGCTGGCCAGATGGCCGCTGTACCAATGGCTGACCTTGTACAGCACGCCGATGGCCAGCACGGCCAGCAGGCTGAACCATGCGATATTGCCGTGGCCACGATTCACGATGACGGCCGCCGCCAGCAGTGGCCCCAGGGCGGAACCCACATTGCCGCCCACCTGGAACAGCGACTGGGCAAAGCCGTAGCGCCCGCCCGAGGCCATGCGCGCCACGCGCGATGCCTCGGGGTGGAAGGTCGATGAGCCGACGCCGATCAGGCCAGCGGCGATCAGCAGGGTCGGGAAAGTCGAGACGATGGACAGCATCAGCACGCCGGCCAGGGTAAAACACATGCCGATGGGCAGCAGGAATGGCAGCGGACGGCGGTCCGTGTATAAGCCGATCCAGGGCTGCAGCAACGATGCCGTGCACTGGAACGTCAGGGTTATAAGGCCGACCTGGGTAAAACTGAGTGAAAACTCGGCTTTCAGCATCGGATAAATCGACGGCAACAAGGCCTGGATCAAGTCATTGAGCAAATGCACGAAGGCGACAGCACCCAGGATATGCATGGCCAGGCCAGATTGTTGTTGGGAACGATGAAGCGAGGGGGCCGGCGGCACGGACTTGGCCAATGCTGGAGCAGGTGTGGTTGTGTGCATGTATCATCCGCAATAATCGGGCACGGCGGGCGGCCCGGCAAAGAAGCCAGTATAGTATGGTCACTGAACTGATAACTTCCAACAATCGTCGCTTAAGTGACAAGCAAGTGACAATCCAGCGACCCACATGTACACCCACCACCCCGCCCAGACCCACCCCGACGGCGTGCCCTTCAGCCGCAGCACCAGCTCGCACGATTACCAGCACGTGCCGCGGCCCGTGACGGCCATGTCCCGGCAATATGCGGCGGGAGACTACACGGCGCCGCACAGCCATGTACGGGCGCAGCTGCTGTATGCGACGCAAGGCGTGATGCGCGTCTCCACCGAGCACGGCGTGTGGATCCTGCCGCCCCGGCGCGCGCTGCTGATACCCGTGGGTGTCGTGCATGAAGTCCACATCTTGAGCGAACTGAGCATGCGCACCGTGTACATCGATGCGCAGGTGGCGGCCCCGTATGGCGCCGATTGCAAGGTACTGGAAGTGAGCCGGCTGCTGCGCGAGCTAATCCTCGCCTTGCTGGCCGAACCGATAGAATATGCGCTGGCGGGTCGCGGCGACTGGCTGGCGCACCTGATCCTGTCGGAACTGACGGCGGCCGATACCGTACCCATCGCCATACCCTGGCCCCGCGACCGCCGCCTGGTGGCCGTGTGCTCGGCCATCATGAACGCCCCGGGCAGCAGGCGCAGCATCGAGGACTGGGCGCAGGATGCGGGCGCCAGCGCGCGCACCCTGATCCGCTTATTTCCCAAGGAAACTGGCTTGCACTACCGCCAATGGCTGCAGCAAGTGCATCTGGCCGAGGCCTTCTGCCGCCTGGACCGTGGCGAAGGCGTGGCGACCATCGCCCATGCGCTGGGCTATGCCAGCCCCAGCGCCTTCAGCGCCATGTTCCGCCGCATCCTGGGCCGTACGCCGCAGCACTACCTGGGAGAGTGGCGCGCCGCCGAGTAAACGCCGAAAGCAGCCCGCAGGCTGCTTTTTGATCTTTACACCTTACGCTTTTTCGCCCGCAATCAAGCGGTAGGCCAGCGCGCCAAGCAAGGCGCCGATGATCGGTGCCAGCCAGAACAGCCACAGCTGGCTGGTGGCCCAGTCGCCCACATACAGGGCCACGCCAGTGCTGCGAGCCGGATTGACCGAGGTATTCGTCACGGGAATGCTGATCAGGTGAATCAGGGTCAGCGCCAGACCGATAGGCAGCGGGGCAAAACCGGCTGGAGCGCGCTTGTCGGTCGCGCCCAGGATCACGATCAGGAAGAACATCGTCAGCACGATTTCAATCACCAGCGCCGACAGCATCGAATAGCCGCCCGGCGAATGGGCGCCATAGCCATTCGAGGCAAAACCCTTGCTGACGTCGAAACCTGCCTGGCCGCTGGCGATCAGATACAGCACGCCGCCGGCCACAATGGCGCCCAACACTTGCGCGATGATGTAAGGCAAAAGCTGATTGGCAGGAAAGCGCCCTCCGGCCCACAGGCCGATCGAGACGGCGGGATTCAGGTGGCAACCCGAGATGTGGCCGATAGCGTAAGCCATGGTCAGCACCGTCAGGCCAAACGCCAGCGCAACGCCGGCAAAACCGATGCCAAGACCGGGAAAGCCAGCGGCCAGCACCGCGCTGCCGCAACCGCCCAGCACCAGCCAGAACGTACCGAGGAATTCGGCGCCATATTGTTTCATGATGTATTCCTTTTCAGTGACAAGAAAACGTGCCAGGGACGCAGCGCAAGCTGCAGAGCGCGAATAATGACACGATGACATTATCAATGCAACATTATTTCGTATAATAATGCCAATAGTTCTCTTGCTACTTAAAGGTTTTTTTGATAATTATTGAGGCGCGGGGCGGCGCATGTATTTTTGTGGTACCTCCAATGGCGCAAAACCAAAGCTCGCGTATAGCTCATGCGCATCATCGGTCGCCAGCATCCAGACGACATCGCGCAAGCGTGTATCGCCGAGCACGGCAGCAACCATCTGCTTGCCATATCCGCACCCCTGGTATTGCGGTAGCACAAACACGTCGCGCAGGTAGGCAAAATCCGTGTAATCGGTGATGACCCTGGCGAACGCCACTTGCTGGCCATCCACATAGCCGCCGAAACACAGCGCGTTGGCGATCCCCTTGCGCACCGTTTCCAGCGTCACACCACGCTTCCAGTACGACTGCTCGCTCAGGTAGCGGTGGATCATGGGCACGTCCAGCTCGCCGCGTTCGCTGGAGATGCGTAGTGGCGCGTGCATCAGTTCTTGAACAGCAGGTCGGCTTCGGCGATGCTGGGCTCGCCGAAGTACACCGTGCGCAAGCCGCCCTTGGCATCGCTGCCCATATACACGCCCGTCATGCTGCGCTCGACCGGGTCGTACAGGATGGTGTAGTGGTGGCCGCAATTGTGCGGTTCGCAGACACTGCTGAGCAGGCGTGCCTTGCCATCGATCTCGACGGGCTTGAGCGGACTGGCCACGCCATCCGGCACCCAGCGCTGGCGCTTCAGGCCAGCCTTTTTCAAGCCCACATTGAAGGCCTTGCGAAAGGCGTAATCCGCCTTGTAGACCTCGGGGAAATACGGGCAGGTGTGGCCACCGTCGCAGCTTTGCGCTTGCTCGATCAGCGACAGTTTGGGCGTACGCGCTTGCGCCGGCATGGCGCCCAGCGCCACGGCGGCCAGGAACAGGGGGAACAGCAAACGTGTGGCCATGCAATCTCCTAAAAACATCGGGTGATGCGGGCAGCATAGCAGAATGCCATGCTTGCACACCGGCATCAGGGAGAGCAGCGGATACCGACGACCCCGTTGACCTTGCCTTCCGGCCAGCCCGTCTCGCGCCAGCGGTACACGCCGGGCGCGACGATGATCAACTGCCATTCCACCAGCTTGCCAGCGTCATTGAGGCGGGTTTCATTGTCATAGCGCAAGGTCAGGCTGCGCTCCGTCTCCGCCACCACGATCGCGGCAAAGCGGTTGGTCTCACCCAGCTTGCTTTTCCAGGTGCGGTCGTTGAAGATCGCCAGCCGCTGATGGTCGTCAGACAGCTGCATGCGCGTAAAGTGCCGCGCTTCTTCGCAAACACTACTGGTATTCACGCTGTCGGACCAGCTGCCAGACAGTTGCGCGGCATCAAAAGGAGTCGGGGTGGCGGCCACGGCCGCACTCAGCAGCAAGGTTGCAAGCATAGTTTATCGAAAGAAAGCGAAAAGTATCATCATGGTCAACGCAGCGCCTGTATGATGCTGGACGGCAATGCGGGTGTGCGCCGGTGCAAGGTCGCCTGCTCGTAGGCATATGCCATCGTAATGAGCGGCATGTCGCCGTGGGTAGGGCCGATGAAGGACAAACCGATGGGCAAGCCGCCAACCACGCCGGCAGGCACCGTGATATGCGGCAAGGCGGACTGCGCCTGCACTACCCCATGGCATGTGGGTCCCACCAGCGCATCGAGTCCATGCGAGCACAGCAACGCTGCGATGCCGCCAGGCTCGGACGCGGGCGGCGACTCGATCAGTTCCGCACCCTGTTCGCGCAGCACCAGCAATGCCTGCTCGATCACGGCATCTGTCCCGGCACACTGGCCGAACAGGTGACGCGCCACGCCAATGCGGCGCCCATGCAAGCCGGCGACATCGAGCACCATGCCATCGGCCAGGCGCTCGCCGGTCAGAGCAGCAAGCAGCCAGGCCGCCTCGCGCACGCTGGGCGCCATCGGTCCTGCCGTGGCTGGCTCGCTGCCCTGCCCTGCGGCAGCCCTGCCAGTGGGTTTGATGGCGACCAGGCCGCACGTCGATGCGGGAGCGACGATGGAGCCGTCCGCCGCGCTGTCCACGGCCAGAATGGTCAGGCCGGCCCAGCTGGCACTGGCATGCGGCACGCTGACGGCGGCCCACTGGCGCAAATTGCTTTTGCCGATGATGACGGCGCCGGCCGCGCGCAGGCGCGCCGCGACAAAGGAATCGCAAGTGGCCTGCGTGGCCAGCGGCGCATGGGTGCGCGTCTTCATGCGGTCGCCGGTGGCGATATTGTCGCGCAAGACGATGGGGATGCCATGCAAGGGGCCGCGCACCTTGTGCACCTGCCGCTCGCGGTCCATTTCCAGGGCAATTTTCAGCGCATCGGGATTGATTTCAATGCCGGGATAAGCACGCGCGCCGGTGCTCGACAGCGAACGGATGCGGGCCAGGTACTGTGACGTCAGCGCATGGGAACTGAGCTTGCCTGCCTGCATCATCTGCTGTTGCGGCAACACGCCCGCATCGAGCAGATGGGCCATGGGACTGGCGGGCGCTGTGGCACGGCTCAGTACGGGGCGCGACACGCGCGCCGGTCCGGCCGTCGTGGCAGGCGTCGCGCCCCGATATGCGCTGTTGCGCACCATATGACTACGCTGCATGGTATCTCCAGGAAACTTCAGTGTTTCTAACGCAATAATGTACTATCTATAGCATAGCAGCCCTTGCAACTCAATTGTTGTCGACGGGAAATAATTTTTAAGCAAAAAAAAAGGCTCTGTCCCCGATAAGTAGGGGAATTCCGAGAATTTTCCTGGGGCCCTGCTGTCTGACGGTACATACAGACAAACGGGAGTCTTCCATGCAGTCAGCCCAGTGGAAAACCTTCATCGCCCAGTTCACCGCACTGAGCCAGCGTCAACGCCTGGCGAGCATCGCCCTGCTGCGCGGGGCAGCGTCCCAGGACGCCGCCGTGGCACTCGTCGAAAGCGTGGCCCGGCAGCGCTTGCACTGTCCTGCCTGCAACAGCAGCCATGCTCACCGGCATGGCCACGCGCACGGACTGCAGCGCTATCGC